>NZ_JBEXUD010000056.1:0-83102 GCF_040614215.1 Dactylosporangium sp. NPDC006015 | reverse complement strand
CCCCGGCCTTGCCGGCGGCGAGCGCGGCGGCGACGAGACCGGCGCCGCGGGGCAGCGCCAGCGCGACCCGCCCGTCCCGGCCCGCGCCGGCCGCGCGCAGCCTGGCCGCGAGCGCACCGGCCCGGGCGTTCAGCTCGGCGTAGGTGACCCTGCCCTCGGCACCGTCCAGCGCCACCGCGTCCGGGGTCCGCCGGACCTGCGCCTCGACGAGCGCCGGCAGCGTCGCGGGAGCCGGCGACGAGGGCGACGTCGTGCCGGTCCACCGGTGCAGCACCAGGTCCCGTTCGGCGTCGTCCATGACGTCCAGGTCGGCGCAGCGCGTGTCCGGGTCGGCGGCGGCCGCGGCCAGGACCCGCAGCAGGCGGGCGGTGAGCCGGGTGGCGTCGGCGTGGTCGAAACGGTCGGTGCGGTAGCGCAGCTCGGCCCGGATGCCGTCGCAGCGCCCGCCGGGGCCGTGCCGCTCGCGCAGCACGAGGACCAGGTCGAACTTCGCGGTCGCCGCCGCCAGGGGCTCCTCGGTGACCCGCAGGCCGGGCAGCTCGGCGTGCACCTGCTCGGTGCCGTCGGCGACGAGCATCACCTGGAAGAACGGGTGCCGGCCGTCGACGCGGGGCGGGTTCAGCGCGAGGACGAGGTGCTCGAACGGCACGTCCTGGTGGGCGAACGCGGCGAGGTCCGTGTCGCGGACCCGGTCCAGCAGCTCCCGGAACGTCGGGTCGCCGGAGGTGTCCGTGCGCAGGACGAGGGTGTTGACGAAGAAGCCGACGAGGTCGTCGAGGGCCTCGTCGAGGCGGCCGGCGACGGGGCTGCCGATCGGGATGTCGGTGCCGGCGCCGAGCCGGGTGAGCAGCGCGGCGAGGGCCGCCTGCACGACCATGAAGACGCTGCCCCGTGCGTCCCGGGCCAGCCGGGCCAGGCCGGCGTGCAGCGCGGCGTCGACGGCGAAGCCCACGCCCGCGCCCGCATTCTCGCCCTCTTTCAATGCGCCGGTGCCGTCGCCGGGGATGTCGAGGGCGGCTGGCGCGCCGGCCAGGACCGACCGCCAGTGCGCGACCTGCCGGCTCAGGACGCTGTCGGGGTCGGTGCCGGCGCCGAGCAGCCGCTGCTGCCAGAGGGTGTAGTCGGCGTACTGGACCGGCAGCGGTGCCCACCGTGGCGCCGCACCGTCGCGGCGGGCGGCGTAGGCGGCGGTGAGGTCGCGGGCCAGCGGCGCCATCGACCACGCGTCGGCGGCGATGTGGTGCAGCACCGCGACGACGACGTGCTCGCCGGCGCCGAGCGCGAACAGGTGCACCCGCAGCGGCAGCTCGGCGGTGAGGTCGAACGGCCCGTCCGCGGCGGCGGCGACCGCGGCCGGCAGGTCGGCGGGGTGGACCGACGAGGTCAGGAACGGGACGCGGACCGCGGCGGCGGGCGCGACCTGCTGCACGGCGGTGCCGTCGACGGTGCGCACCGTCGTGCGCAGCGTCTCGTGCCGGGCGACGACGTCGTGGAACGCGGCCCGCAGCGCGTCGCGGTCCAGGGGGCCGGTGAGCCGCAGCGCGAGGGGGATGTTGTACGTCGCGGCCGGCCCCTCGAACTCGTGCAGGAACCACAGCCGCTGCTGCGCCGGCGACAGCGGCACGGCCGGCGGGCGGACGGCCGTGGCGGTCAGCGCGGGCCTGACCCCGGCGACCACCCTGCCGCGACCCGCGTCGAGGGCGGCGCCGAGGGCCGCGCCGATGCCGCGGGCCAGTCCGGCGATCGTCGGCGTCTCGAACAGCGCCCGGATCGTCAGCTCCAGGCCCAGTGCGGTGCGGACCCGGCTGACCAGCCGCGTCGCCAGCAGCGAGTGCCCGCCGAGGGCGAAGAAGTCGTCCTCGACGCCGATCCGCTCGCGGTCGAACACGTCGGACCACACGCCGGCGAGCCGCTGCTCCAGGTCGGTGCGGGGGGCGACGTACTCGCGCCGGGCGACCTGGACGCCGTCGGTGCCGCGGGCCAGCAGCGCGGCCCGGTCGACCTTGCCGTTGCGGCTGGCCGGCAGCGCGTCGTGCAGCACGTAGCCGTCGGGGACCATGTACCGCGGCAGGCGCCCGCCGAGCCGCTCGTGCCAGCCGGCGAGCTGCCTGCCGGCGTCCGGGTCGCCGGTGGCGACGTGGGCGATGAGCCGGTCGTCGCCGTCGGTCTCGCCCCTGTACGGCAGGACGACGACCTCGGTCGCGCCGGTGACCGCGCGCAGCGCCGCCTCCACCTCGCCCAGCTCGATGCGGTAGCCGCGGATCTTCACCTGGTGGTCGCGGCGGCCGAGGTATTCGATGGTGAGGCCGTCGCCGCGGCGGCGGTAGCGGGCCAGGTCGCCGGTGCGGTACAGCCGCGCGCCCGGCGTCGGCGGGAACGGGTGCGGGACGAACGCCGCCGCGGTGAGGTCCGGGCGGCCGGCGTAGCCGCGGGCGAGGCCGCCGCCGACGTACAGCATGCCGGGCACGCCGACGGGGACCGGCCGCAGCTCGTCGTCGAGCACGTAGGCCTCGGCGTTGGGGTACGGCCCGCCGATGAGGCACAGCGCGCCGCCGTCCGCCGCCTGGTCGTGCACGAGGTAGGTGCTGTCGATCGTGGCCTCGGTCAGGCCGTAGGAGTTGACGACCTCCCCGCCAGGGCCGAGCAGCGCCCGCATCCTGCCGAGGTCGTCGGCGTGCACCAGGTCGGAGCCGACGATGAGCAGCCGCAGGTCGGGCAGGCGCGCGCCGGTCGCGGCGGCGTGCTCGGCGAGGCGGCGGGCGACCAGCGGCACGAACTCGGCGCAGTCGACGGCCTCCCGCCGCAGCAGCTCCAGCAGCGGCTCGGGCTGCAGCAGCAGGTCGCGCGGGCACAGCACGAGCCGGGCGCCGTTGCACAGGGCGCGGGTGAGGTCGCCGACGAAGACGTCGAAGCCGAAGTTCGCCATCTGCAGCACCGACGTGACGCGACCGGGCAGCCGGTACGCCTGGTCCCAGCCGCGCTGCACGGCCAGCAGCGCGTCGTCGGCGACCATGACGCCCTTGGGCCGGCCGGTCGACCCGGACGTGTAGATGACGTAGGCGAGGGCACCCTCCGGCCGCCGGGCCTTCGCGGGGCTGTTCTCCGCGGTGAGGTCGTCGACGCGGACACTGACGCCGTCGAACTGCGCGGCCAGGGCGGCGGTGGTGACCGCGACGCGGACCCCGGCGTCGGCGGCGACCGCGGCGCGGCGGGCGGCGGGCTGGTCCGGGTCGAGGGCGACGAACGCCGCCCCGGCCTTCCACACGCCGAGGACCGCGACGACCAGGTCGGCGCCGCGGGGCAGCAGCACGCCGACACGGTCCTCGGCCCCGACGCCTTCGCGGCGCAGCCGCCCGGCGAGCGCGTCGGCACGCGCGTCGAGGTCCACATAGGACAGCCGCTCGGCGCCGTGCACGACCGCGATCGCGTCCGGGCTCGCCGCCGCCTGCCGCTCGATCAGCTCCAGGACGTTGCGGGCGGCGACCGGCGCCGTCAGTGGGCCGCGCCCGGCGGCGAGCAGCTCCCGGCGCTGCCCCGGCGGGGTCAACTCCAGGGTGTCGACGCGGTCGCCGGGGCGGGCGGTCAGGCCGCGCAGCACGTGCTCGTACATGGCCGCGAAGCCCCGCACGGTCACCGCGTCGAACAGGGCGGTGTCGTACTCGAAGACGACGGTGAGGTCGCGCTCGACGACGAGCATGTCGACGAACAGGTCGACCTTCGCGACCGCCGCGGGCGGGGTCACGACGGAGGCGTGCAGCCCGGTCGGGTGCGGCATGACCCGGGCCCGGTCGAGGTTGAAGAACGTCCGCAGCAGCGGCGCGGGGTCGGCGCCCTCGCCGCGGAGCAGCTCGATGCTGAAGTCGGGGTGGTCGTAGGCGCCGACGAGCGCCTGCTGGACGGCCCGCACCTGCTCGGCGAACGTGGCGGCGCCGTCGCGGACCAGCCGGACCGGCAGCACCGTGTTGCAGTGCCCGACGAGCACGTCCGCGCCGGGGTGGTCGCGATGGGCCACCGGGATGCCCACGACGATGTCGTCGTCGCCGGTGAGCCGGTGCAGCAGGTGCGCGTACGCGGCGAACAGCACCGTGAACAGGGTGGTGTGCAGCTCGCGGGCCCGGGTCGCGGCGAGGCCGGCGACGGCCGGGTCCAGGGGCAGGTCGATGCGGGCCGCGCGGCCGGCACCGCGGGCGGGCCGGGGCCGGTCCAGCGGCAGCTGCAGCACGGGCCGCGGCCCGCGGAACCGTTCGGTCCAGTACGACGCCGCCGCCTGCCCGGCCGGGCCGTCGCGGCGGGCCGCCTGGCGTGCGACGTGGTCGCGGTAGGCAGGGGCGGGCACCAGTCCCACGGAGACGCCGGTGCGCAGCTGCTCGTACAGGCGCAGCAGCTCGTCGATGACGACCACGAACGACCATCCGTCCACGACGCTGTGGTGGACGAGCAGGTGCAGCTGATGGTGCTCGGGCGCGAGGCGCAGCAGCGCGGCGCGCAGCAGCGGCCCCCGGGTCAGGTCGAACGTCTCCTGGACCCGGCCGTCGAGCCACTCGGCGCGCCCGGTGCCGGCGTCCACGACGGGCAGCTCGACCGGCGCGGGTGGGAGCACCCGCTGCCAGGACCCGTCCGCGGCGAACACGGTGCGGAGGCTGTCGTGCCGTGCCACCACCGTTTCCAGCGCGCGGCGCAGCGTCTCGGGGTCGAGCGGTCCGGCGAGGTCCAGCAGCACGGTCTCGTTGTAGGCCTGCGAGGAGGCGTCGCCGAGCTGGTCGAGGAACCAGATCTCCCGCTGTGTCGACGACAGGGGGTAAGGCGCCTCGTTCAGCGGCGGCGGCTGTACCGCGGGCGCCTCGGCTGGTGCCGCGACTGGCGCTTCGGCCGGCGCCTCGCTGATCAGCGCGTACACGTGGGCCATGACGCGCGCGTGCACGTCCAGCAGCCGCTCGACCGATGCTTCCAGCTCGGTCCGTAACGTCCCGTCATCCGTCGGCCGCACAGGTCCCCCGTCTCGATGGTGCCCGCGACTGACCGTAGGCGGTGGGTATTAACAAGTTCCCTAGTCCACGTCGTGTTGCCTGTCTGCAGACGTGGCGTGCCGGCGCCCCGCGCCGCGACGGAGGGACCCCCGATGAGCACCAGCACCAGCCCGGAGTTCCTGTCGACGGACGTGCGCACCCTGGTGGAGCAGCGGCTGGCGCGGCTCGCCGCCGGCCCGCCGAAGCCGTCGATCACACCCGGCAGCGGATCCCGCCCGACCTCCCCCGCCCAGCAGCGCCTGCTCTTCCTCGAACAGCTCGACCCCGGCACGCCGACCTACCACGTGATCTTCACGCTGCGCATCGACGGCCCGCTCGACCCGGACGCCGTGGAGGCGTCGCTGCGCGGCATCGAGGAGCGGCACGAGGTCCTGCGCACGACGTACCGGCGCACCGGCACCGGCGAGGAGCAGGTGACCGGTCCGGTCGGGCTCCGGATGCGCCGCCTGGACCTGCCCGGCGCCACCGAAGCACGGCTGGACGAGCTGACCCGCGACGAATACGAGCGGCCGTTCGACCTCCGCGAGGGACCGGTGTGGCGGGCCGTGCTCGCCCGCACCGCCGAGGACCGGCACCACCTGGTGCTCACCGTGCACCACATCGCCTTCGACGGCTGGTCCGTCGACGTCTTCGCCCGCGAGCTGTCCGCCGGCTACGCCGCCGCCCTGGGCACCGGCCCGGCGGTCAAGGCCCCGGCGGTCCAGTACGCCGACTACGCCGCCTGGCAGGCGCACCGCCTCGCCACCGGCGGCTTCGACGGTCAGCTGGCGTACTGGACCGGCCGACTCGCCGACGCCGCCCAGCGCATCGAGCTGCCGTCGCCGGGCCCCGGACCGGCCGGGAACACGGGCGGCGGCCGGCTGCGGGCCAGGGTCGGCACCGACGTCACCGCCGCGGTCCGGGCCCTCGCCCGCGCCCACGGCGCCACCCCGCACGTGGTGCTGCTGGCGGCCCTGCACGCGCTGCTGCACCGCTACAGCGGCCAGCGCGACATCCTCGTCGGCACCCCCGTCGCCAACCGCGCCCTGCCGGAGGTCGAGCCGCTCATCGGCCTGTTCGTCAACACGGTCGTGGTCCGTGCCGACGTCGCGCCGCTGCTGCCGTTCGCGGCGCTGCTGGACCAGGTCCGCGACGCGGCCGCCGCCGCGCAGGCCCACCAGGACGTGCCGTTCGAGCAGGTGGTCGCGGCGCTGCCGGTCGACCGCGACACCGGCGCGGCGCCGCTGGTGCAGGTCATGTTCGACTGGAACAGCTCCGCCGCGCGGACCGGCACCACGGTGCGGCTCGGAGACGCCCGGATGACCCTGGTCGAGCGGTTCCGGCCGGACACCGCGAAGTTCGACCTCGTCGTCGCGGTCAGCGAGCTCGCCGACGGGCTCGAGGTCGAGCTGGAGCACCGCCGCGACGTGTGGGACGAGCCGGCGGCGCGCCGCGCGATGCGCCACTACCTGACCCTGCTCGCCGCCGCGGCCACCGACCCGGGGCTGCCGGTGGACCGGCTGCCGCTGCTGGACGACGCCGAGCGCGCGCTGGTGACCGCGGCGTGGCAGGGCCCGGTCAAGCCGCACGCCGACCGTCCCGACCTCACCGCCCGCATCGCCGCCCGCCGCGACAGCGACGCCGTGGCGCTGGTGCAGAGCGGCCGCCAGGTCACCTACCGGGAGCTGATGGCCCGGGTCGACCGGCTCGCCGCCCACCTGCGCGACGCGGGCGCCACCCCGGACCGGCCCGTCGGCGTGCTGCTGCACCGCGGCATCGACCTCGTCGTCGCGATCGTCGCGATCGTGCGGGCCGGCGCGCCGTACCTGCCGCTGGACCCCGACCACCCGGCCGACCGCACCGCGACGGTCGTGCGGGACGCCGGCGCCGCCCTCGTCGTCACCGACACCACCCTCGCCGGGATCCTCGCTCCTGACGTGACGGCCGTGCGCGTCGACGCCGAGCGCGACCGGATCGCGGCCCGGCCCGACCGGTGCCCCGACCCGGAGATCCTGCCCGAGCACCTCGCCTACGTCTTCTACACGTCCGGCTCCACCGGCCGGCCCAAGGGCGTCATGGTCAGCCACCGCGCCGCCCACAACCAGGTGCACTGGCAGGTCGACCGGTTCGCGCTCGGCCCCGACGCGACCGTGCTGTTCAAGACCAACGTCACGTTCGACGACTCGGTGGTGGAGATCTTCGCCGCGCTGAGCAGCGGCGCCCGGCTGGTCATCGCCGAGCCCGGCGGCCACCGCGACCCGGCCTACCTGCGCTCGCTGCTCGCCGCCGAGCAGGTCACCTACGTGCGGTTCGTGCCGACGATGCTCGCGGCGCTGCTGGCGTACAGCGGCGACACCCCGCTACCCGCGCTGCGGGTGGTCAAGAGCGCCGGCGAGGCACTGACCCCCGACCTGCGGGCCAGGTTCCTCACGTCGCTCGGCGCGGAGCTCTACAACGCCTACGGCCCGACGGAGACCGCCGTCAACGTCACCGCCGACCGCTGCCGGCTCGACGGCGACCCGCGGGTGCCGATCGGCGCCGCCACCACCAACGTGCGCTGCTACGTGCTGGACGCCGACCTCCAACCGCAGCCCGTCGGCGTGCCCGGCGAGCTGTGCGTCGGCGGGGTGCAGCTGGCCCGCGGCTACCTCGGGCGGCCCGACCTGACCGCCGACCGGTTCGTGCCCGACCCGTACGGTCCGCCCGGCAGCCGGCTGTATCGCACCGGCGATCTGGTCCGGTGGCGCGACGACGGCCTCATCGACTTCCTCGGCCGGCTCGACCGGCAGGTGAAGCTGCGCGGCTTCCGGGTCGAGCTCGGCGAGATCGAATCAGTGCTCACCGAACGCGTCCGGCACGCCGCCGTCGTCGCCCGCGACGACCGTCTCGTCGCGTACGTGACCCCGGGCGACACCCCGCCCGACCCCGCCGAACTGCAGCGCTGGCTGCGGACCCGGCTGCCGGAGTACATGGTGCCCGCCGTCATCATGGTGCTGCCGGCGCTGCCGCAGCTGTCCAGCGGCAAGGTCGACCACCGGCAGCTGCCCGACCCGCCGGACGCGGCACCCGACCCCGTCGCCTACGCCGCCCCGAGGGGCGACACCGAGGCGGCGCTCGCCGCGCTGTGGGCGGAGGTCCTCGGCCTCGAACGGGCCGGCCGCGACGACGACTTCTTCGCCCTCGGCGGGCACTCGATCCTCGCGGTGCGGCTCCTCGCCCGGGTCCAGCAGACCCTCGGCGTCGACGCGCCGCTGAAGTGGGCGTTCGACGCGCCCACCCCGGCCCGGTTCGCCGTCCTGCTGGACCGGGCGGCCGCCGCCGGCCCGCCGCTGCCCGCGGTCACCGCCGCGACCGGCCCGGTGCCGGAGCTGTCCGCGACCGAGGCCGGGATGTGGCTCGTCGACCAGCTCCACCCGGCCGACCCGTCCTACGTGGTGCCGGTCGTCAGCCGGCTCCGCGGCCCGCTCGACGCCGACGCGCTCGTGGTCGCGCTGACCGCGCTGCCGAAGCGGCACGAGGCGCTGCGGACCGCGTTCACCGCCGACGGCGGCACACCCCGCCGGGTCGTCGCCGACCGGATCGACGCCACCGTCCACCGGCACGACCTGCGGCACCTGCCGGAGCCGGACCGGGCGGCCGCGCTCGCGGCGCTCGTCGGCGACGTCACCGGCACCGGGTTCGACCTGGCGGCCGCGCCGCTCATGCGGGCGGCCCTGATCGCCGTCGCCGGCGACGAACACGTCCTGGCGCTCGCGTTCCACCACGCAGTCGTCGACGCCTGGTCGATGAACGTCCTGCACGACGACCTCGTCGCCGCCTACGAGGCCGCCGCCGAGGGCCGGCCGCAGCCGCCGGTGCCCGCCCGCCGCACGCCCGCGGACTACGCGCGCTGGCAGCAGGGCCTCGCCGGCGGCGACCGGCTCGGCGCGGAGCTCGCCTACTGGCGGGACCGCCTGCGGGACCTGCCCGGCGGACCCGACCTGCCCGCCGACCGCCCCCGCCCGGCCGCAGCCGACCCCGCCGGGTCCGCGCACCGCTTCACCGTGCCCGCGCCGGTCGCGACCGCGCTGCGGGACCTCGCGGCGGCCGAGGGTGGCACCCCGTTCATGGTGCTGCTCGCCGGCTACGTGACGCTGCTGCACCGGTGGACCGGCAGCCGTGACGTCGTCCTGGCGATGCCGGTCGCCGACCGGGCCCGCCCGGAGCTGGAGCAGGTCGTCGGCGCGCTGCTCAACACCGTGCTGCTGCGGGTCCGGGTGCCCGCCGCGGGGACGTTCCGGGAGCTGCTGCGCGACGTGCGGGCCGCGGTCGTCGAGGCGTACGAGCACCGTCAGCTGCCGTTCGCCCGTCTCGTCGAGGCGCTGCGGCTGGACGCGGCGGCGCTCACCCGGTACACCGTGACCATCGACCAGGCGCCGGCCGCGGCGACCCTGGCCGGAGGGGTGACGCTGCACCCGGAGCCGTTCGTGCCGTCCGCGGCGAAGGCCGAGCTCAACCTGTCGTTCGAGGACGGGCCCGACGGGCTCGCGGGATCGCTGGTGTACCAGACCGCCCGCTTCGACGCCGCCCGTATCGCCCGCACCGCCGGGCACCTGCTGACGCTGCTCGACCGCGCCGCCGCCGACCCCGACACGCCCCTGTCCCGCCTCGACCTGCTCGACCCGGCGCAGCGGGAGGCGCTCACCGGCGAGGAGCCCGCGGAGCGGCCCACGCCGACCTGCCTGCACACGCTCGTCGACGACGAGATCCTCCGCCGCCCCGACGCCGTGGCCCTGTGCACGGCCGCCGGCGCGGTCACCTACCGGCAGGTCGGCGAGCGCGCCGCCGACCTCGCGGGACGGCTGCGCGCCAACGGGGTGCGCGGCGGTCACGTCGTCGGCATCGCGCTCCCCCGCGGCGCGGACCAGGTCGTGGCGGTCCTCGCCGTGCTACGGACCGGCGCCGCGTACGTCGCGCTCGACCTGCGCCACCCCCAGGCCCGCCGGGACGCCGTCCTGCGCGACAGCGGCGCCCACAGCCTCGTCACCGAGGGCCTCGCCGTGCGGCGCCTCGACCCCGCCGCCCCCGCCCTGTCCGGTGACGGCCGGCCGAGGCCGCGGTCGGTGGCCTACCTCGCCTACACCTCCGGCTCGACCGGGACACCGAAGGGCGTCCGCACCCCGCACGCCGCCGCGGCCGGCTATCTCACCGGTTACCTGCTGCCGACGTTCCGGCTCGGCGCCGGCGACACCATCCTGCAGCTGCCGGCGCTCGCCTTCGACGCGTCGGTCCGGGACCTGCTCGGGCCGCTCGCGGCCGGCGCCCGCGTCGTGCTGCTCGCCGACGAGCAGGCCACCGACCCGGCCGCCGTCCTCGACGCGATCGACCGCGACGGCGTCACCTGCCTGCTCAGCGTCGTGCCGACCCTGCTGCGGGCGCTGCTCGCCGAGGCCGCGTCCCGGCCCGGCGCCGGGGAGCGGCTGCGGCTGGTCCTCACCGCCGGGGAGGTCCTCGACCGGCACGACGCCGCCCGCACCCGGGCACTGTTCGCCGGGCGGCCCGCGGTCGTCAACCAGTACGGGCCGACCGAGGCCACCATGACCACCACCTGGCACCCCGTCGACGCTTCGCTGGACCAGCGCGGCAGCGCCCCGATCGGCCGGCCCGCGCCCGGCGCCCGGGTGTGGCTCGTCGACGCCGCCGGTGACCTCGCCGCCACCGGCGTGCCCGGCGAGGTGTGGATCGGCGGCGACCGGCTCGCCGACGGCTACCACGGCCGGCCGGACCTGACCGCGGCGAGCTTCGTGCCCGACCCGTTCTCCGGGGTGCCCGGCGCCCGCGCGTACCGCACCGGCGACACCGCCGTCCGCGACGCCGGCGGGGTGCTGCACTTCGTCGGCCGTGACGACGACCAGGTGAAGATCCGCGGCAACCGGGTCGAGCCCGGCGAGGTCGAGGCGGTCCTGCGCGGCCTGCCCGGCGTCGCCGAGGCGGCCGTCGTGGTCACCGGGTCGCCGGCCCGGCTGGCCGCCTTCGTGGCACCCGCCGGGGTCGACGCCGCCGCGCTCCGGGCCGCGCTGCGCGAGCTGCTGCCGGAGCACCTGGTGCCCGCGACCCTGCACGCCGTCGCCGCGCTGCCCCGCACCACCAACCAGAAGGTCGACCGGAAGGCCCTGGCAGCGGTGCCGCTCCCGGCGCCGGTCGCCGACCCGCCGCGGACCGAGACCGAGCGCCGGGTCGCCGCCGTGTTCCAGGAGGTGCTCGGCACCGAGCTGCCCGACTGCGGGCCGTGCGGGCGCGACGACGACTTCTTCGCCCTCGGCGGGCACTCGCTGCTCGCCGCCAGCCTCGCCGCGGCGCTGCGGGCGGCGTTCGGCCGGGACGTGCCGCTGCGGGCGGTCTTCGACCTGCGCACCGTCGCCGCGATCGCGGCCGCGATCCCGTCCGCCTCCACTGTGGACACCCACGGTTCCACAGTGGAGTCCGGTGCCGGCCGACCGACGCCGGCGCAGGAGGTCATGCTGCGACACAAGGACAGCGGCGCCGCGTACCACATCGGCTTCGCCGCCCGGCTGCACGGCGACCTGGACGTCGTCGCCCTGGCGCGGGCCGTCGACGCCGTCGTGGCCCGGCACCCCGCGCTGCGCACCAGGTTCCCGGTCACCGGCGGGCACCTGAGCACGGTCGTCGAGCCGGTGCTGCCGGCCGAGATCACGGTCCACCAGACCGGCGACGCAGCATTGCTGGAAGCCGACCTGCGCCGCCCGTTCCACCTCCACGACGGCCCCATGGTCCGGGCCACCGTCGTCCGCGCCGGCGACGGCACGCACCTGTTCGGCATCGCCGTGCACCATGCCGTCGCCGACGGATGGTCGCTGAGCGTCATCCAGCGCGACGTCGCCGCGTACTACGCCCACTTCACCGGCGGCGCCCGGCCGGCGCTGCCCGCGGTCGCGGGCTTCTCCCCGCACGTCGCCTCAGACCTCGCGTTCTGGGACGACCGTGTCGGCGGGATACCCGTCGACGTGGCCGCCGCACCCGACCGGCCCCGGACCGCGACCTGGTCCCTCGCCGGCGCCACCCACCGCTTCGCGCTCCCGGCCGAGCTGTCCGCGGCCGTGCGGGCGGCGGCCGACGCGACCGGCGCCACCACCTTCATGGTCCTGTTCGCCGCGGTACAGATGTGGCTGGCCCGGCAGTCCGGCGCCGAACGGTTCCTGATCGCGGTGCCCGTCGCCGGCCGGGACACGGCAACGCAGGACGAGGTCGGCCCGTTCGCCGATGTCGTGCCGGTGCCGGCGGACGTCACCGGGGCACCCACGTTCCCGGAGCTCGTCGCGCGGGTCCGTGGCACGATGCTCGCGATCTGGGAGCACCAGGGGACCCCGTTCGAGGTGCTCGCCGACCGCTACGACCCGGCCGCGCGCGCCGGGGACCGGCCCCCGCTGTGCCGGTTCATGTTCGCGATGCAGAACCTGCCGCCGGGCGCGGAAGACCTGCCCGGGCTGCGGCTCGAACGGGTCGACGTGGACCGCGGCACCTGCCGCTACGACCTGCACCTGCGCTGCCGCGAGACCGCGGACGGCATCAGCGGCTGGATCGAGTACAGCACCGCGCTGTACGACGCCGCGACCGTCGAGCGCCGCCTCGCCGACCTGCTCCAGCTGCTCGCCGATCTGACGGAAGGTGCCTGACATGCGGCTGTTCCACGTCCTCTGGGCGGGCCAGGCCGTCTCCCTGATCGGCTCGTCGGTGACCGCGTTCTCCGCCGGCATCTGGGTGTACGACCGGACCGGCTCACCGGCGGCGTTCACGTTCATGATCCTTGCCGCGACGCTGCCCGGGATCGTGCTGCTGCCGCTCGCCGGCGCCCTCGTCGACCGGTGGGACCGCCGCCGGGCCATGCTGCTCAGCGACGCCGGCACCGCCGCCGTCACGCTCGTCGCCCTGATCCTGGTCAGCACCGGCATGTTCGCGATCTGGATGGTGTACATCGTCGCGGTCCTGCTGTCGGTGTTCAAGGCGATCCAGTGGCCGGCGTTCTCCGCGCTCGTCGCCGAGATCGTGCCCCGGGAGCACCTCAGCAAGGCCAACGGCCGGGTCGGGCTCGCCGAGGCCGTCGGCGAGGTCCTCGGCGCCGTCATCGCCGGCAGCCTGTACGGCGTGCTCGGGCTGCGCGGTCTGCTGCTGCTCGACGTGCTCACGTTCACGGCCGCGCTCGGCACGATGCTGTGGTCGCTGCGGCGGATGCCGTCCCCGCCGGCCCGGGAACACCAGGCGAAGCTCACCGGCGAGCTCAGCGCCGGGTGGCGGTACATCCGGGCCCGGCCGGGCCTGTCCGGCCTGCTGCTGTTCTTCGCGGTGCACAACTTCGGCATGCAGTGGGTGATCGTGCTGGTCCCGCCGCTGGTGCTGAGCCTCGCCGGGGCGGCCGCCTACGGGATCGTCGAGGCCGTCGGCTGGGCGGGGATGGTGCTCGGCGGCGCCGTCATCAGCGTCACCCGCGAGCCACGGCACCGGATCCGGGCCGTCCTCACCGTCGCCACCGTGCAGGCCGTCCTCGTCGTCGCCATGGGCGCCGGGCACGCCGTGTGGACCGCCGCCGCCGGCATGTTCGGCATCCTCGCCGGGTACGCCGTGACGAACGCGGTCACCGCCACCCTGTGGCAGCGCAAGACACCGCAGGAGGTGCAGGGCCGGGTCTTCGCCGTCCGGCGGATGATCGCCTGGTCCGCGCAGCCGCTCGCGTACGCGACCGCGGGCCCGCTCGCGCAGTACGCGGCGACGCCGCTGGTCGACACGGGTGGCCCCCTGCACGGGACGCTCGGGCGGGTCACCGGCGGCGGCACCGCGGGCGGGATCGCGCTCGTCTTCCTGGCCGCCGCCCCGCTGCTGCTGGGCATCGTCGCGTTCACCGCGCTACGCCCGCGGGTGCGTCTCCTCGAGCGGGAGCTGCCCGACGCCCCCGCGCCTGACCCTTCGCCCCCGCCCGCGCCTTCGCCGGACCCTTCGCCTGAGCCGCAGCCGGTGGCGGCGTGACCGGCGGCGACCCCGAGACCGGGGAAACCCCCAGACTTCGTCTGAGTGCGGCGCCGACCCGCGACGCCTGCCGCAGGATGGCAGCACGCGCTGAGGAGGCCGTCATGCACTCGACCGGACCCACCCGCGATCCGGCGCCGCACGCGGTGGTGTTCGGTGCGACCGGGTTCGTCGGGCGCAACGCGAGCGCGGCGCTGCTGGACGCCGGCTGGCGGGTCACCGCCGCCGTCCGCGACCCCGGGACCGCCGGCGAACGGCTCGAACCCGGCTGCCGGCCCCTGCCCATGGACCCGGTCCGCGACCGCCCCGAGGACCTCGCCGCCGCGCTGCTGCGGGCCGCGCCGGACCTCGTCGTCAACGCCGCCGGGGCGCTGTGGGGCGCCGACGGCCGCGACGAGCGCCGGCTCCACGACGGCAACGTGCTGCTGGTCGAGCGTCTCGTCGGCGCCCTCGCCGGCCGGGCGGGCGTCCGGCTGGTGCACATCGGGTCCGCGTACGAGTACGGCGACCAGCCGGTCGGCACGCCGCTCATCGAGGACCTCGCCGAGCGCCCGGTCAGCCGCTACGCGCAGACCAAACTGGCCGGGACCCGTACCGTGGCCGACGCCGCCGACGCGGGACGCCTCGACGCGGTCGTCCTGCGCATCTCCACCGCCATCGGTCCGTGGGCCCCCGCGGACAGCCTGCTCGGCGGGATCGCGCGCCGGATCGCCGCCGACCCCTCGGATGTCGTGCTGCCGCCGCTGGCCGGGCACCGCGACTTCGTCGACGTCCGCGACGTCGGCGACGCCGTCCTGTGCGCCGCCACGGCCCGCCGGGTGCCGTCCGTCGTCAACGTCGGCGGCGGGCGGCTGACCGCCGTCACCGACCTCGTGGACCTGCTGCTGCGGTGCGCCGGGGGCGCCGCCCGGGCGGCAGGTCCGGCCGCGCCGGGCGAACGCCGGGACGCGGGCATCACCGCACAGCCGCTCGACCTCCGCACCGCCCGGCGCGCCCTGTGCTGGGAGCCGACCCGGCCGCTCGCTGACGCCGTCGCCGCACTGTGGCTGCAGGCGCGGGCGCACGCGACCGCCTTCCATTGAAGCTCTGCACCGAACGGAGATCCCACGCATGGCTGACGAGGTCAAGCAGCTCATCCTGGAGCAGACCCGCAAGCTCCACCGCGACCGGGCGGCGGCCGATCAGGGCTTCGTGCCGGGCGTCACGCACATCATGCCGTCCGGCGCGGTCCTCGACGAGGACGACCGGGCCGCGCTGGTCGAGCAGGCGCTGGAGATGCGCATCGCCTCCGGCGCGACCGCGCTGCGCTTCGAGCGGCTCTTCGCCCGCACGATCGGCGTGCGCAAGGCCCACCTGACGAACTCCGGCTCCTCGGCCAACCTCCTCGCCGTCGCGTCGCTGGCCGCGCCGGAGCTCGGCGACCGGCGGCTGCGGCCCGGCGACGAGGTGATCACCGTCGCGGCCAGCTTCCCGACGACCGTCAACCCGCTGCTGCAGCACGGTCTCGTCCCCGTCTTCGTCGACGTCGACCTCGGCACCTACAACACCACCGTCGAGCGGGTCGAGGCGGCGCTGAGCCCGAAGACCCGCATGGTGATGATGGCGCACACGATGGGCAACCCGTTCCCCGTCGCGGAGATCCGGCAGCTGTGCAAGGACCGGGGCCTGTTCCTGGTCGAGGACAACTGCGACGCGGTCCTGTCCACCTACGAGGGGCAGACCACCGGCACGTTCGGCGACTACTCGACGGTCAGCTTCTACCCCGCGCACCACCTGACGATGGGCGAGGGCGGCTGCATCCTGACCGACAGCCTGGAGCTGGCGCGGATCACCGAGTCGATGCGCGACTGGGGCCGGGACTGCTGGTGCGAGCCGGGGCAGGACAACAAGTGCCTCAAGCGGTTCGACTACCAGATGGGTGACCTGCCGTACGGCTACGACCACAAGTACATCTTCTCCCACGTCGGCTACAACCTGAAGGCCACCGACATCCAGGCCGCGCTGGGCCTGACCCAGCTGACGAAGCTGGAAGACTTCGTGGCCGCCCGCCGGCGCAACTGGCAGCGGCTGCGCGACGGCCTCGACGGCACGCCGGGCCTGCTGCTGCCGGAGGCGACGCCGGGCAGCGACCCGAGCTGGTTCGGGTTCGTCATCACCCTCACCGCCGACGCGGGCTTCGAACGCCGGGCGCTGGTGGACTTCCTGCAGTCACGCAACATCGGCACCCGGCTGCTGTTCGCCGGCAACCTGGCCCGGCAGCCCGCATACCGCGACGAGCCCTACCGCGTCAGCGGCACCCTGGAGAACAGCGACGTCATCACCGAGCGCACCTTCTGGATCGGCGTCTTCCCGGGCGTCACCGCAGAGATGATCGACTACATGGTCGCCTCGATCCGCGAGTTCGCCGAGCGCCGCCACTGACGGGGGCCAAACCGTTTGCGCGGGTGGCCGGTCACCGGCTACCAACGTCGCTGTGGACACGACGTGGGAGGCGCGACTGGGCTGGACCGCCGGACTGGTCGCCGACGACCCCGTCGTGCGCCTGCGGGCGCGCCGCCGGCTCGTGGCCATGCGGCGGCTCATGCACGCCTCGCTGCGGCGGTACAACGAGGTGTGGAGCCGGCGGGACGACCCCGAGCGGCAGTCCCGCTGGGAGCACTACCGGCTGCGGCAGAGCTTCTCCTTCCCCGAGGGCCTGGGTCTGAAGGAGCCGTTCGGCACGTGGCCGGGTCTGCCCTACTTGATCCGGTACCTGGAGTGGGAGGTCCGCTACCCCGACGAGTGGTTCGCGACCGCGAAGGACTGGACGGCCAAGGAGGTGCTGCTGCGCCACCTCACGCGCGAGTTCGCGGACCTGCCGGTGGCGGCCAAGCGGCGTCTCGTCGAGCTGATCGTGCTGGTGATCCGCCGCGACTACCACGTCGAGGACGTTAGCTGGGCGCGGCTGGCCAGAGCGGTGGACCTGCCGGACTTCCGGCAGCGGCTCGCCGACCTCGACGACGGCTCGTCGTCCATCCCGGCGAAGCGGGCCCGGTTCCTGCGCTGGCTGCTCGACCACCCGGAGGCGCCGCAACTGCAGCGCACCCACTGGCACCACGGCCGCTACCCCCAGCCGCGAAACCGCAGTACCTCGCGTGTCCGGCGGAAATTTGACACGCCGGGCAGGCGCCGCGCATCGGCGACCATCCCTTCATCGGCACGAAAAGGCCCGATCGATCCGAAACCCCGAACTGATTGACTTGTTCCAACCGCTTTGGTCATGGTGCAGATATGGGTCTGCGCGGAAGCCCGGGATTGCTGGGCGAGCACGACTTCCGGCAGTTGTTCGTCGCTGACACGATCAGCCAGTTGGGCAGCCAGATCAGTGTGTTGGCGTTGCCTTTGGTCGCCGTGGTCGCGTTGGACGCCTCCAATTTCGAGGTGGGTGCACTGACCGCCTGCGGCATGATGGCGTTCCTGCTGATCGGCCTGCCGGCAGGGGCGTGGGTGGACCGGATGCGCCGCCGCAAGGTGCTGATCATCGCCGACGTCGGTCGGGCGGTCGTGCTGAGCTCGGTGCCGTTGGCGTGGGCGTTCGACGTGCTGAGCATGTCACAGCTCTATCTGGTGGCGTTCGCGGTCGGGGTGTTGAGGGTGTTCTTCGACGTGGCGTACATGAGCTGCCTGCCGCACCTGGTCGGCCGGGAGCATCTGATCGAGGGCAACGCCAAACTCGAGGGGGTCCGGGCGGTCGCCCAGATCGGCGGCCCGACCGTCGCGGGCCTGCTGGTCCAGGCGGTGACCGCTCCGCTGGCCGTGGCGCTGGACGCGGCCAGTTTCGCCGGGTCGGCGATGTTCGTGCGGCGCATCCGTCGACGCGAGGACTCGCCGGAGCGCCGGCGTGGCGCCAGCCTCGGCAAGGACATGATGGACGGACTGCGGTTTGTGTTCGGCAATCAGCTGCTACGCGCGATCGCGCTGTCCATTTCGTCGTACAACCTTCTGTCCGGCATCCGCAGCGCGATGCTCATCGTGCTGCTGGCCGGAGTGCTGCACCTCCCCGCCGGGACGATCGGCGTGTTCTTCTCGATCGCCTCCGTGGGGGCACTTATCGGCGCGCTGACCGCCAGACGGGTCGCCGCGCGGATCGGGCAGGGCCCGGCGATCTGGATCCCGGTCGCGGTGACCGCACCGCTGCAACTGGTGATTCCAGCGGCCCAGCCCGGATGGCTGCTGTGGGCGGCGGCCGCCGCGTCATTCGTCATCTACTGCTGTGTCTCGGTCAACAACATCACCCAGGTCAGCTTCCGCCAAGGCCTCACCCCAGAACACCTGTTGGGCCGGATGAACGCCACCATGCGCTTCCTCGTCTGGGGCACCGCCCCGCTCGGCGCCATCATCGGCGGTATCCTCGGCCAGCTCCTCGACGCCAGGACAGCACTGTGGATCGCCGCCGCAGCCGGGCTGCTGCCAGCATTGCCTCTGCTCTTCTCACCGCTGCGAACCATGCGCACCCTCCCGGCCCAGCATGAACAGGAACCACAGCCAGCGTCGCCGTCTCACGACTCGCCCGACAAGCCACACCAAAGTCACGCCGGCAAGTGCGGCTGCCCTACCAGCCGGCGGCCAGCTTCTCCAGGCGCGGCAGCAGCTCCACGGGGGTCGGGCGGCTGACCGCGGCCCGGCGCAGGGCGGTCGCGGCTCGCTGGTGTGCGGAGTTGTCCAGCAGTGCGGCCACGGTCGCCGCGATCGTCTCCGCCGTCGCGGTGTGGCCCGGCAGGTGCAGGCCGGCGCCGGCCGCCGCCATCCGGCCGGCCAGGCAGGCTTGTTCGCTGGCGAACGTGATCGCCAGCTGCGGTGTGCCGGTCACCATGGCGGTCATCGCGCTGCCCGCGCCGCCGTGGTGGACGACCGCGTCGCAGTCGGGCAGGAGGGCGTACAGGGGGCAGCGCTCCAGCAGGCGGACGCCCGGCGGGACCGGGCCGAGCGCCTCCGCGTCCTCGCGGGTCGCGGTCAGCACCGCCTCCACCCCGAGGCCGGCGAGCGCCTCGACGATCGCCGGCAGTGCGTAGGAACGCGGACCCGTCATCGTGCTCAGGGCCGTGGACCACGTGACGCAGACCCGCTTGCGCCCGCCACGCGGCTGCCGGGGCGGTGGGACGCCGGGGCCGTTGTAGGGCACGTACCGCACGGGGAGCCGCTCGCCGCCCACCGGCGGGGCCACCTCGTCCGGACACGGGTCGAGCACGTGGCGGATCAGGTCGGGGCCGAACGGCCCGAAACCGTGGCGGGCGAACGAGTCGCCGAGGTCGTCGGGCAGGATGCGGACCGGCGGCGCCTCGTGCGTGCCGACCGGGCCCCAGAGGGCGAGGATTGCCGGTACACCAGCCGCCAACGCCGCGAGAAGGCCCTCGGTGCTGACCGGGTCGTGGACGACGAGGTCCGGGCGCCACTCACGGGCGAACGCGACGGCGGCGTCGTGGCCGGCCGCGGACGCCTCGGCGAACCGGGCGCCGTCGGTGCGCGCGTACGCCGCGGCGTCGAAACCGTCCAGTGTGGACATCTGCGCGCCGGTGACCGGGTGCAGGGGCGTCCACGGGTACGGCCACTGCCCGGCGAGCGCCTCCCGCACGTAGGACAGTCGATTGTGGACGGCGACCTCCATCCCGCCCAGCAGCGGCACCGGCGGCAGCCCGGCCCCGGCCACCGCCGCGGTCTGCGACGGCGCGCACAGCACCCGAAGCTCGTGCCCGGCGGCCTGCAACGCCCAGCCGAGCGGCACCATCGACGAGTAGTGCGTGGGCCAGGACGACACGGAGAACAGCACGCGCATCCGCCCAGGATGCCGCAGGGTCTGGTCACGGGCCGGACACGACGCAAGAACCCGGGAAACCCCCAGACTTCGGGTGGATCGAGGGACCTGGGCCCGGCCGGTGCTGGATAGTGACCGTCGTCCGCGGGTGCCTTCCCAACGCTCGAACGGCAGGAGTCGCGATGCCTGAACCGACCGGCACGCTCACGTACCCCGGCGGGATCGCACCGGCCGGGTGGCGCCGACCCGTGCGGCCGCGCGTCGGGCACATCGAGTTCCTCAACTGCGTGCCGCTGTTCTGGGGGCTCGCCCGCACCGGCAGCCTGCTCGACCTCGACCTGCGCCGGGACAGCCCGGACGGGCTCAGCGACGCGCTCACCGCCGGCGGGCTCGACATCGGGCCGATCAGCCTGATGGAGTTCCTGAAGCACGCCGGGGATCTGGTCGCCCTGCCCGACATCGCGGTGGGCAGCGACGGGCCGGTCATGTCGTGCCTCATCGTGAGCAAGGTGCCGCTCGACCAGCTCGACGGTGCGCCGGTGGCGCTCGGCTCGACCAGCCGCACGTCGGTCCGGCTGGCCGCGCTGCTGCTCAGCGATCTCGTCGGGGTGCGGCCGCGGTACTTCACCGCCCCGCCGGACCTGGACGTCATGCTCCGCGACGCGCCGGCGGCGGTGGTCATCGGCGACGTCGCGCTGCGGGCCGCGCTCGCCGACGCGCAGCGGCTCAACCTGCACGTCTACGACCTCGGCGAGATGTGGCGGGAGTGGACCGGCCTGCCGTTCGTCTTCGCGGTGTTCGCCGCCCGCCGCGACTTCGTGGCCCGCGAACCCGCGACCGTCCAGCGGGTGCACCGGGCGTTCCTGGCGTCGCGGGACCTGTCGCTGCTCGAGGTCGACGCCGTGTGCGAGCAGGCGGCCCGCTGGGAACCGTTCGACGCGGCGGTCCTGCGCCGCTACTACATGACGGCGCTCGACTTCAGCCTCGGCGCGCGGCAGCTGGCCGGGATCGCCGAGTTCGCCCGCCGCGTCGGCGGGCCGGACGCCGGCTTCCCGCCGGACGTCGAGGTGCGCCTGCTGTCAACGCCGTGACCCACTTCATGAAAGGCTCTGCCATGCTCCGATCTGCCAGCGCGGTGCTCGACCGAGCCGCCGCGGGCGAACGCATCACCCCCGAGGAGGCGCTGGAGCTGTACCGCTCGGCGCCGCTGCACGCCCTCGGCGCCGCGGCCGACACGGTGCGCCGCCGCCGGTACGCCGGTGTCGAGCACATCGCCACGTACATCATCGAACGCAACATCAACTACACCAACGTCTGCGTGACGGCGTGCAAGTTCTGCGCCTTCTACGCCCCGCCGAAGAGCGACAAGACCTGGGAGCGCGACCTCACCGACATCCTGCGCCGCTGCGCGGAGACCGTCGAGCTCGGCGGGACCCAGATCATGTTCCAGGGCGGGCACCACCCGGAGTACGGCGTCGAGTACTACGAGGGCATGTTCAAGGCCATCAAGGACGCCTACCCGTCGCTGGTCATCCACTCCCTCGGCGCGTCCGAGGTGCAGCACATGGCGAAGGTGTCCGGGGTCAGCCCGGAGGAGGCGATCCTGCGGATCAAGGCCGCCGGCCTCGACTCGTTCGCCGGTGCCGGCGCGGAGCTGCTGCCGGCCCGGGCCCGCACTGCGATCGCCCCGCTGAAGGAGAGCGGCGAGCGCTGGCTGGAGATCATGGAGATCGCGCACGGTCTCGGCGTCGAGTCGACCTGCACGATGCTCATGGGCACCGGCGAGACCAACGCGGAGCGCATCGAGCACCTGCGGATGGTCCGCGACGTGCAGGACCGCACCGGCGGGTTCCGGGCGTTCATCCCGTACACGTACCAGCCGGAGAACAACAAGCTTCAGGGCCAGACGCAGGCGACCTCCCTGGAGTACCTGCGGATGATCGCCATCGCCCGGCTGTTCTTCGACAACGTCGCGCACATCCAGGGCTCGTGGCTGACCACCGGCAAGGAGATCGGCCAGCTGTCGCTGCACTACGGCGCCGACGACCTCGGCTCGGTGATGCTGGAGGAGAACGTGGTCTCCTCGGCGGGCGCGAAGCACCGCTCCAACCTGCTGGAGATGATCCACCTGATCCGCGCGTCGGGCCGCGTCCCCGCCCAGCGCAGCACCACGTATGAGCACCTGCGGGTGCTGGAGGACCCGGCCGACGACCCGGTCGACGACCGCGTGGTCTCGCACCTGTCCTCGACCGCGGTCGACGGTGGCGGCATCGGCGCGATCGCGCCCCAGCGGCTGTTGAAGGTGACACCGGTCGGATGAGCCGCGCGGGTGGCTGTCGCGGCGCCGGCAACCCGCCGGCGCCGTCCCGGTCGGGAGGGTGACATGCAGATCATCGGCAACGGATTCCTGGCGAAGAACCTCACCGCGGCGTTCGGCGACCGGTTCCCGGACGTGACGGCGCTCGCGGTGGGCGTGTCCAGCACGTCCGTCACCGACCCGGCCGAGTTCGACCGGGAGGCCGAGGCGCTCTACGCCGCCCTGCGCAGGTGTGCCACGCAGGACCGGACCCTGCTGTACTTCTCGACCGCGTCGTTCGCCATGTACGGCCACACCACCGCACCGGCGACCGAGGACGGACCGCTCTTCCCGCCGTCGGTGTACGGCCGGCACAAGCTCGCCCTGGAGGCCTGCATCCGGGCCTCCAGCGTGCGCCACGTCGTGCTGCGGCTCAGCCACGTGGTCGGCCCGCACCAGCGCCCGCACCAGCTGCTGCCGGCCATCGTGCGCCAGGTCGCCAGCGGCACCGTCACCGTGTACCGCGGCGCCCACCGCGACCTGCTCGACGCCCGCGACCTGATGCACGCCATCGACGGCCTGCTGACCGCCGACGCGGGCGACGTGGTCGTCAACGTCGCCTCCGGCCGCCCCCTCCCGGTCGAGGACATCGTCGACGGCGTATCCCAGCGCCTCGGCGTCTCCCCCGACCGGGTGTACTCGACGGGTCCCTTCTCCCGCACCGAGGTGTCCCTGGACCGCCTGCGCACCCTCGTGCCCGGGTTCGGCACGGCAGGCCCCGGCTACCTCGACATGCTGCTGGACCGGTACCTGGACCGCGCGGTGCCCGCCCCGACGCGCTGAAACCCGAGTCCGCGGGCCGGCCCGGGAAGGGGTGCCGGCCCGCACCCCGTCGTGACCGGGCGCGTTACGGGGGCTGACGTGCCGTCACGCCGCCGTTGGGCCGGCCGGAGAGCATTCGGCAGCTGACGGCCAGGACCCAGACCGGGAATGCCAGTTCGGACCAGGGCACTCGGGTGACGACGACGAGCAGGATCGCACCGACAATGTGGCCCAGCCACACCAGCCAGCGCGGGAACAGGTGCAGGCGGTGCCCGATCGTGGTCGTCGCGAAGGTGAAGACGGCGGCCATGCGCATGCAGTAGCTCGACAGCAGCGTGTACGTGAGGTGGTGGCTGTAGCGCCACAGCTCGGGTGGCGGTCCGCCCGGCGACGCGTCGGCGACGTCGCGCATGCTGTCGGCGGCCGTGGCCAGCGCGAACAGCATCGCGACGAACAGCAGCCCGGCGCCGAGGAACACGGTGGCGAAGAACTTGTCCTCCCGCCCGCCGATGAAGGCCCGCAGCGCACCCATGAACCACAGGAAGGAGATGCCGGCGAACGGCAGCAGCGCCAGCGCCACCCGCAGGACGGTGCGGCCGGACGTGCTCGTGTGCCACTGGTCCGCGGTGGGCGGCAACTCCGGAAACACGATTCGGATGCCGACGATCACGGCGGCGCACAGGACGGCGAAGACGATGCCCGCGACCCCAGCCGCCCGGGGCGACCGGGGCGGCTGGCCGGGCTGCCCCGTCACCGCTGGCACAGCCACCAGGCCAGTGTGGCGGGTGATCAGCGCCCGCCCCTCGCCGGTTTCGGGTGATGTGCCCTCGTCGCCCTCCTCACGAGACTGCAAGGTCACCCCCGACCGAGGCACGGTCTACGGCTCTCCGTGGTCGAGGAGGTGGAACACCTCCGTCACCACCTGGTCAGGGTCCGCGTGGTGCGGGCCGTAGACCTCCCAGCGCGGCCCCGCGAGCCGGAGCCGCCGCAGCGAGCACCACGCCACGACGGCCTCGTGCGCGGCGGCCAGGCCGACGTACGGCCCACGGTGGACGGTCGTTGCGACCGGGCCGGCCGGCAGCGCCGACGCCACGACATCGCCGCTGAGCGGGCCCGGCGTCGCCAGCTCGACGCCGACCTCGACCCGCGGGGTGGCGTCGAGGTACAGCATGACGTTGCGGCACCCGCTGGTGATGCCGTGCGCGTTGAGGCAGGCCCAGACCTGGTCGAGCATCGGCTTCCACAGCCGCGGGAACTCCTGCCAGGTGGTCTCGGCCTTGACGACAGCGGTCGGCCGCGCCGCCGCGGTGGTGAGCACGACGTCGTACGTCATGCAACGGTCCTACCACGCCGGCGCGGACGCCCGCCATCGGTGCACCCGCGGGGTCAGCCGGCGGGTTCGGTGAGGAGGCGTTCGATGACGTCGGCGGCTTCGGAGGGGCCGCCGCCGGCTTGCATGGCCGCGCTCATCGCGGCGACGCGGGCGAGGGTCGCAGGGTCGGTGGTGAGCTCGTCGACGGGCGGAGGGTGGCCGGGTCGAGTGACGACGCCGGCAGGTAGCGG
Source organism: Dactylosporangium sp. NPDC006015 (assembly GCF_040614215.1). NCBI lineage: Bacteria > Bacillati > Actinomycetota > Actinomycetes > Micromonosporales > Micromonosporaceae > Dactylosporangium > Dactylosporangium sp. NPDC006015. Next base: position 58,606 of record NZ_JBEXUD010000056.1, on the reverse strand, counting down.
CCGATGCCGAGCTCGTGCACGCGGCGGGCGTTGCCGGCGTCTCCGGGGTGTGCGGGACGACGACGGGGCAGCCTTGGTACAGGGCCTCGACGAGGCTGCCCATGCCGCCGTGGGTCACGAACACCGACGCGCGGGGCAGGACCGCCAGGTGCGGCAGCCACTCGTGCGCCTCGACGTCGACCGCGGAAACGCCGTCGTCCAGGCGTTACCGCGGCCGAGGGTCATGACGACGTGCCAGGTCTTGTCGGCGAACGCGTCGGCGCTGGAGCATGCCGGTCCGCTCGTTGGACTCGGTGCCCCATCGAGATGAGCGCCACCGGTACACCGGACGAAGGCGCGGACCAGGTCACGGCGGGTGGCGTGGAGGGCAGGCAGTGGCCGAGGAACGTGAACTTCCCGTCGAACGTCCGGTCGACCCGCCGCTGCCCCCGCCGCAGGCGGCGAGCAGGCTCGGGGCGGTCAGGCCGAGGGCGGCGATGCCGGTCCCGGACAGGAATCTGCGGCGGCTCAACGAGGCGGTCATGATGGCTCCTCAACAATTTCGGCGGGGGTGATCTGAACGGAGTGGGTGGCGGTGCGTCCCTGGGTGACCAGGAGCGCGACGCCGCCGCAGGTGAGGGTGTCGTCGTGCAGGTCGAAGAGGGTCTCGCCGTCGACGGCGGCGGTGATCCGGGTGCCGTTGACCCGGACGGTGAGGCGGTAGGTGGTGCCGTACTCCCACGGGAAGTCGCGGGCGGCGAGGACCGTGTCGTGCTGCACCAGCTCGGCCCGGTCACGGCCGGCCAGGCGCAGCGCGTAGTAGCGGGTGAGGCCCTGCACCCGGACGGCGAGCCCGGCGGCCTCGGCGAGGTGCGGGGTGACGTCGGCCTCGGCGGTGTAGTCGCGCCAGCCGCGCTCGCCCTGGATGAGCAGGCCGGTGCCGCGGTTCTGCACGATGCGGAACGGCTCCGGCCAGTGTGGGTCCCACCGGTCGGTGGCCCGGACCCAGGCGCGCCGCCACATGGCGTCCGGCGGCGAGTCGAGGCCGGTGGTGGAGCCCTCCGGGCGGGTCAGCGTCAGGGCCGGCGCGCCGTCCCAGGTGAGGGTGTCGATGTCGACGTCGCCGGTACAGCGCAAGCCCACGTAGACGATCGGCTGCCCGCCGGTGTCCGGCACGGTCCAGGCGCACCCGTCCGTTGCCGCCGGCCCTTCGATCCAGCGGATCGTCGCGTCCTCGCCGGCGTAGACGCCGATGACGGGCCTGGCCGGCGCGGTGGCGGTGAACCGGGCGTGGATCGTCTGGCCGCTGTACAGGGTGGGGCTCGCGATGAGGCCGTAGATGGGCATGGCCCGGGCCTCGGGCGGGATGAAGGTGGGCGTCGCGACGGTGCATCCGGCCGTTCTCACCGTGAGGCGCCCGCCGGTGTTCTGGATGGTCCCTTCGCCGTCCTGGACGGTGAAACCCTGCACGCTGCCCGGCAGCGCGAAGTGGAACCTGGCGTGCTTCCCCAGGTCGCGGGCCGGCTCCCCGGCCCAGGCGCGACCGTGGGCGGCGAGGGCGAGCGCCTCGCGGGCCGCGTCGGTGACGGTCGACCCGCCGTCGGTGCTCGGCAGGTACATCCGCTCGGCGATCGGGCCGCGGTAGTCCGCTCCCGCACCGTCGATCCCGTCGAGGCCGCCGAGGATGCCGCAGACCGCGCCGACGCAGCCGGCGTTGGAGTCGGTGTCCCAGCCGGACGTGTTGACGATCGTCATCGCCGGGCCGAACGCGCCGCGGCTGCGGGCGATCGCGTGGATGACGGTCGCGTGGTTGGGCACGACGTGGCAGTTGCCGCCGTACCGGTGGTAGCCGTACTGCTCGTCGATCCGGGCCCGGGTGGTCTTCCAATCCTCGTCGGCGGCGACCCACTCGCGGACGTCGGCGATGACCCGGTGGATCAGGCTGTCCTTCGGGATGAGCCCGGCCGCGGTGTCCAGGAGCCGGTCGGTGTCCGGCTCGGTGAACGCCCCGGCGACCAGCGCCGCGACGACCCGGGCCGCGTGGATCGACTCGCCGTCGTGGCTTACCCGCGCCGCCCGCTCGACCAGGTCGGCGGCCGCCGCCGGGTCGCCGGGCCGGGTCATCGCGAAGCCCTCGACGAAGATCTGCGCGCCGACCTGCTCGGCGACGACGACGCCGTTGCGGGCGATCGAGCCGCTGTCCGGCGGGCGGATGCCGTCCTTGAGATTGAGGTACGCGGTGTGCTCGGTGGAGTTGCCGATGCCGCCCCACCAGAGCACCGACTGGCCTTCGAGGATCTCGTTGAGCCAGGTGTCGCCGATCTGCGCCGACGTCGGCTCGGTGCCGTGATCGCGCAGCGCCCGCGGGAACATGAACGTGCCGCTGATGTCGTCGTCGGTGACGACGAGGAGGTGGTGGTTGAGCGCGACCTCGGTGCGGTCGTTGACGTAGCCGGTGATGTCGCCGAGCCCGGCCTGGATGCGGTCGAAGCGCCAGCCCTCGTACGGGCGGCCGAGGTACACCGCGATGACCTTGCCGAGCACGCCGGCGTAGACCCGCTCCTCGTAGTCGCTGGGGAACCCGGTCATCAGAACGGCACCCCCGCCCGCAGGATCACGTTGGCGTACGGGGTCGCCTCACCGGTCCGGACGATGGCCCGGGCTCTCCTGGTGGCGACCTTGAACTCCTCGTGCGGGAGGGTGCTCAGGGGGTAACCGGCCAGCCCGGCCCGGATCGCCTCGTCGGTCAGCTCCTCGGCGACGGTGGCCTCCTCGACGACCAGCTCCGCGGTGATGGCGGCGAGGACCGGTAGGAAGGCCGGGACGCCGCGGGTGACCGCGAGCTGGACGACCTCGACGCCGGGCGGGACCGGCAGGCCGGCGTCGGCGACGACGATGGTGTCGGTGTGGCCCATCCCGGCGACCAGTGCTGCCAGCCGGGGGTGCCAGAGGCCGCTGTCACGCATGGCGGAGCTCCTCGTGAACGCTTTGGAAGGTGTCGAGTTCGCCTCGGGTCGGCAGCGCCGACTGGGCACCCATCCGGGTGGTGGCCAGGGCACCGGCGGCGCAGCCGCGGCGGACGGCCGCGCCGAGGGGCAGCCCTTCGGCGAGCGAGGCGGCGAGCGCGCCGACGAAGCTGTCGCCGGCACCGGTCGTGTCGACGGCGTCGACCTTGTAGGCCGGGTGTGCGTCGGTGCCGTCGGCGTCGGCGTGGACCGCGCCCTGCGCACCGAGCGTGATGACCACGGCGGCCGGGCCGAGGGTGCGCAGCCCGGCGGCGAGCGCCGGCCAGTCCGCGGTGTTGCCGCTCAGGCGCAGCGCCTCGCCCTCGTTGACGACCAGGACGTCGACCTCGCGGAGCAGGGCGGCCATGTCCGGCGGCACCGGATCCGGCAGCGGCGCGGCGTTGAGCACCACCCTGGCCCCCGCAGCCTTCCCGTGCCGTGCGGCGGCGAGGCAGGTGGCCGGCGGGATCTCCAGCTGCAGGACGAGCACCGTGGCCGGGTCCAGCGCGGCGGGCAGCCCGGCGAGGGCGCCGTCGGCGAGGCGGGCGTTGGCTCCGGGTGCCACCACGATGGTGTTCTACCCCGCCGGGTCGACCACGATCAGGGCCACGCCGGTCGCGACGCCCTCGACGGTGGTCAGGTGGTCCAGCGGCACGCCTTCCGCGGCGAGCGCGGCCCGCACGTCGTCGCCGAAGCCGTCGTCGCCGATCGCGGCGAAGAACCGGGTCTCGACGCCGAGCCGGCAGGCCGCGACGGCCTGGTTGGAACCCTTGCCGCCAGGCCGGGCGGCGACGTCGTCGCCGAGCACCGTCTCGCCGGGTGCGGGCAGGTGCGGCACGGCCACTCCGAGATCCAGGTTGGCGCTGCCGACCACCACAACGCGGGTCATGCTTGTTCTCCTTCGTTCGGCTCCGCCACGGCGGTTTCGTCGCCGCCGGGCGGGTCGTCGCACCCGCACGAGCCGCGGCGGACCAGCACGACCGGCAGCACGTCCGTCGGGCCTGCCGTCCCCGCCTGCTGGGCGAGCAGATGTGTCATGGCGGCCCGGCCGATCGCGGCGAACGGCTGGGCCATGGTGGTGAGGGCGGGCGTGGAATACGCGGCGCCGGGAATCCCGTCGAACGAGGCGACCGCGACGTCGTCCGGGCAGCGCAGCCCGGCCTCGCCGATCGCCCGGAGCACGCCGACGGCCTGCTCGTCGGAGGCCACGAACACCGCGTCCGGCCGGTCCGGCCGGGCGAGCAGCTCGCGGGCCGCCCGGTAGCCGGCCCGCCGCCCGAACTCGGAGTGCACGACGGCCATGTCCCGGCGGCTCACGCCCTCCTCGTCGAGCGCGTCGCGCCAACCGCTGACCCGGTCGTGGGCCGGCAGCACGTCCTCGGGGCCGCCGATGCAGGCGATCCGGGTGCGGCCGTGCCCGATGAGGTGCCGGGTCGCGGCGTACGCACCGCCGCGGTTGTCGACCAGGACGCCGGGCGCGGCGGCCCCCGGCACCTGCCGGTCGAGGGACACCCACGGCGTCTGCGAGCGCTGCAGCTCCGGCAGGAACCCCGCCGGTCCGTGCGCCGGGACGATGAACAGTCCGTCGACCTGCCGGGCCAGGAACGTGCGGACGTAGCTGGTCTGCCGGTCGTCGCTCTCGGCCGCGTTGCCGATGAGCAGGGTGTAGCCCTGCGCGAAGGACTCCTCCTCCACGGCGCGGGCCAGCTCGGCGAAGTAGGGGTTCGCGTTGTCCGGCACGACCAAGCCGAGCGTCATCGTGCGGCTCATCCGCAGCGACCGGGCGATGCCGTTGGGACGGTAGCCGAGCTGTTCGATCGCGGCGAGCACCTTGGCCCGCGTCTCGGCCGACACCGGGCGGGGCCCGTTGTTGAGCACATAGCTCACCACCGCCGGCGACGTCCCCGCCAGGCGGGCCACGTCCATGCGCCGAACAGTCACGCCGAACTCCGTCAACACGAGTTGCGCCCGATGTGACGGCAATCATGTGACAGGCGTGTTAACTCACGCAACACGTGTTGAATGCCCGCGACCCAGACGAGATCTGTGATCACTTGACAACATCCGGTTGCCCAACTTGATCGATGGGTTAGCTCGGCCGCTCCGCCGGAGACCGCAAAAAGAACCGCGCCCCCGAGGCGGGAGCGCGGTTCCGGGCCGGACGGGTGGGTCAGGTGGCGAGGAGGCGTTCGATGACGTCGGCGCCTTCGGAGGGGCCGCCGCCGGCGCGCATCGCCGCGCTCATGGCGGCGACGCGGGCGAGGACCTCCGGGTCGTTGGTAAGCTCGTCGACCGCGGCCCGCAGCGTGGCCGGGGTGAGGGTCGAGGCGGGCAGGTAGCGGCCGATGCCGATCTCGTCCACCCGGCGGGCGTTGACGGCGTTCTCCGGGGTGTGTGGCACGACGACGCACGGGCAGCCGTGGTACAGCGCCTCCACGAGGCTGCCCATGCCGCCGTGGGTCACGAAGACCGACGCGCGGGGCAGGACCGCCAGGTGTGGCATCCACTCGTGGGCCTCGACGTTGACCGCCGACACGCCCTCGTCCAGGGCGTTGCCGCGGCCGAGGGTCATGACGACGTGCCACGTCTTGTCGGCGAAGGCGTCGGCGCACAGCTGGAACATGCCGGTGCGTTCGTTGGACTCGGTGCCCATGGAGATGAGCGCCACCGGTACATCGGGATCCGGGGCCGTCCAGGTGACCGCCGGTGGCGTGGAGGGCAGGCAGTGGCCGAGAAACGTGAACTTCTCGTCGAACGTATCGCCGTGCGGCTGCAGTGCCCTGGGCAGAAAGACGAGGTTGTGCTCGTCGGCGACGGCCATCATCGCCCACATCTTCGCCGGGTCCGGCTCGACCTCCGAGAGGATCTCCATGATCGCCTCGACGCCCTTGTGGACGTAGTCGGAGTCGCGGTCCATCGTCTCGGCGTGCAGGGAGAAGTGGTCGTTGGAGGCCGTGTACGGGAAGTACTGCAGGGTCCGGGTGCCCCACTCGCGGGCCAGGATCCGGGCCGGGACGAAGCTCTCGAAGTCGTAGACGATCAGGTCGGGCCGGTCGCCGGTGAACGCGGCGCGCGCGGCCGGGATGACGCGGGTGTTGGCGTCGGCGAGGATGTCCAGGCCGAGCTCGGCGATCTCGTCGCTCTCGACGTGGCTGCCGGTGCTGAGCCGGCGCCGGACGGACGTGTAGCCGGCCAGGTCCGCGCCGACCGAGGCCACCGCCGCCGAATACATCGAGTCGACGACGTAGGTGACCCGGTGGCCGCGCTCGACCAGGTGCCTGGCGATCGGCAGCGTCGGGTTGAAATGCCCGTAGTCCGGGAAGACGAAGATGGCGATGTGGGCCGTCATGACACTCGCTTCGGGGGGAGGACGACGCCGTTGTCGAAGATGGCCGCCATGACCTCGGGCAGGTCGGCGGGCGACTCGACGTGCACGACGGGGAACGGGAAGCCGATCCAGCCACGCGGCAGCGACGGGCCGAGGACCAGCCCGACGCGGGTCTTGTGCCGGTGCATCTCGGCGCTCATGTCGTCGATGCGGATCGTCTCGACGGCGTTGCGGCTGAACATGTCGGCGATCTCGGCCGCGCTCGTCAGGGTGCGCTGCTCCAGCGCCGAGCACAGCGGCAGGACCGGGTCGCCGAGGCCGGCCCCGGCGGCGATGGCGGCGATCGAGTCGGCGACCGCTTGCCGCAGCGGCGTGTGTACGGCCACCGAGTTGGCCTCCTGCACCTGGACCTGACCCAGCCCGCCGGACGCGGCAGTCTCCTCGGCGAGCCGCTCCAGGGCCTCGCGGTAGCCGCTGAGCAGCAGGATGCGGAACGTGCCGGTGGGGTGGGTGCCGAAGTCACCGGCGAGCCAGACGCCGTCGCGTTTCGGCTCGACCAGCAGCGCCTCGTCCTCGCCGATGGGAAGGAACGCGACCGCGACGCCTTCGGCGGGTCCGGAAGGGTCGCGGGGTCCGACGTGGTCCATCCGCATCAGCAGGTCGAAGAGCCGCTCCCGGGGCAGTGCGCCGGCCAGGGAGGAGCTGACCATCGAGCCGAGGCTGAGCCCGCCGACCGCGGCCGGGTGGATGCCCTGCGCGGCGAGGACGTCGTGGATGCCGACCATGGCGGCCGCGAGGGCGACCGAGCCGTGCCGCGACCGGGCCTCCAGGTCCTCCTCGTCGTCCTCCCGGCGGCGCAGCAGCCGGTCCAGGTCCAGCCCGGTCCAGGCGCTGACCTTGTCGTACACCTTCTGCATGGCCGGGTAGGCGTCGTGGAACTCCATGACGCCCCGCGGGTCGTAGTTGAGCAGGTTCGTTCCGAAGATGAACGCGAGGCTCATACCGGCAGCCTTCCTGGGGTCACGTGGGGAGGAGCACGTCGTGCTCGCGGACGGCGGCGACGACCTGATCGATGTCGTCCGGGGCGTCGACGTACACGACGGGGAACGGGAACTCGAACCCGTCCCGGGGCAGGGTCGGGCCGAGGATGACGCCGAGCCGCGCGCCGAGGCGGCGCATCTGGCCGGTGAGGTGGTCGGCACGGATCGGCTCAACGACGTTGCGGCTGAACTCGCTGCGGACCTGGTCGGCGCTGTGCAGCACCCGCGGCTCCAGCGACGAGCACATCGGCACCGCCGGGTCGGTGAACTCGATGTCCGCGGCGATGCGGGCGAGCACGTCGCGGGCGCGGTGCCGCAGCGGGCTGTGCACCGCGACGGTCTCCTCGCTGAACACGAAGTACTCCGGCGGGTAGCCGGTGGCCAGCTCGTCGAGGGCGTCACGGTAGCCGCTGAGCAGCAGCATCCGGAACGCGCCGCTGGTGTGCATGCCGAAGTCGCCGGCGAACCAGACCCCGGGCCGGGTGCCGTAGAACGACTCGTAGGTCTGCCCGAGCGGCAGGACCGCGGCGACGCACCCCTCGGGCAACTCGTCCCGGTCGGGACGCTGGTCGCCGTCGGTGTGGCCGAGCAGCCCGATGACGTCCTCACGGGCCACCGCGCCGCTCAGGGCCCCGGACACCATCGCGCCGAGGCTGATCCCGCCGACCATCGCCGGGTGTACGCCGTGCTCGCCGAGCAGGTCGGCGATGCCGAGCATGGCCGCGGCCAGCCCGATCGACGTGGTCCGGGAGCGCTGCGTCGCGTCGTCGGCGGTCCGCAGCAGCAGGGCGACGTCGATGCCGGTCCACTGCGCGGCCCGGTCGTAGGAGTCCCGGACGGCCTGGTGCCGCTCGTACAGTGCGATGAGGCCGGTCGGGTCGTAGGCGAGGTTCTTCTGTCCGAGAATGAACGCCAGACTCATGCCGCCACCTCCGCGAACCGTTCGAGCTCGGTGACGACCTGGGCGGGGGTGGGCCGGTCGAGAGCCTCGTCGCGCAGGGACGCGGCGTTGGCGGCGAACCCGGGCTCCGACACCAGGCGGGCGACCGCGTCGCGGATCTCCTGCGGCCCCGCCTGCACGTGCGGCAGGAACAGACCCGCGCCGGCCTGTTGCAGGCCCATGCCGCGCAGGGTCTGGTCGGCGACCGCGGTGGAGACGCACAGCTGCGGCACGCCGTGCACGAGGGCGGTGGCGTAGCTGCCGAAGCCGCCGTGGTGGATCAGCGCGGCGCAGCTGGGCAGCAGCGCGTGCAGCGGCACCGACTCGACGACCCGGGCGTTGTCCGGCACCCGGTCGAGCTCCTGCACCTGTACCGGCAGCAGCGCGGCGACGACCTCCACGTCGAGGTCGGCGAGTGCCTCGAGGATCGCGGCCTTCGACACGTAGTCGCCGCCGTAGCGTTCGGTGTTGGCGGCGCCGAGGCTCAGGCACACGCGAGGCCGCGCGGGCGGCTCGGCGAGCCAGTCCGGGACGACGGCCGGGCCGTTGTAGGGCACGAACCGCACCGGGATCCGCCGCACGTCCGACGGCACCGACAGCCGGTCCGGCAGCGGGTCGAGGGTCGCCTGGCCGGTGATGAGCTCCTCGCTGAACGCGGCGCCGAGCTTGTCGGCGTGTGCGCCGAGCCAGTCGGCCATCGGGTCCTCGCGCCGGTCCTCGGGCTGCTCGTCGCGGAGCTTGGTGAACAGCTGCCGTTTCATCGCCCACACGTCGGCGAAGCACATCGAGCGGACGTGCGCGGCGCCGACGGCGGTGGCGGCGAGGGCGCCGGCGTACGTGAGCGGATCCCACACGACCAGGTCCGGCCGCCAGTGGCGGGCGAACGCGACGAGGTCGCCGATCATCGGCTCGTTGTAGTAGGCGAAGCCCCAGGCGCCCATCTGGGCTCGTTCGAGTTCCCGCTCCCAGGTCAGCTTCGCCGGGTCGAGCTCGCTCCAGTCGACGGACTCGACCTCCTGCGACTCGCGGTGCTGTGCCATCGCGGAGCTGATGTTGCTGTCGTCGCCGACGCCGACGGCGGTCATGCCGGTGCGGGCGATGACGTCGGTGAACGCCGGCGAGCTGGCGACGCGGACCTCGTGACCGGCGGCGCGCATCGCCCACGCGATCGGTGTCATGCAGAACAGGTGGGACTTCTCCGGCAGGGTGACGAACAGGACCCGCATCTGTCTGGCTCCCTTCAGCCGGTGGTGGTGGGCGCGAGCGACCCGCTGACGACGGCGAGGACGGCGGCCTGGTGCCGGGTGAGGAAGAAGTGGCCGCCGTCGTACACGTGCAGCACCGTCGGCCCGGTCGTGTGCTCGCGCCAGGCGTCGGCCTCCTCGACGCTGACCTTCGGGTCGTCGTGCCCGGTGAACGCGGTGATCGGGCAGTGCAGCGGCTCGCCTGCGGTGTACACGTAGGTCTCGGCGGCCTCGTAGTCGTTGCGGACGACCGGTAGCAGCGAACGCACCAGTTCCTCGTCGTCGAAGACCCGGGCGTCGGTGCCGCTGAGCGACTTCATCTCGGCGATGATGCCGGCGTCGTCGCGGCGGTGGACCTGCTCGTCGCGGTTGCGCGACGGGGCGCGGCGGCCGGACACGAACAGGTGGACCGGTTCGAGCGACTTGGCGGTGAGCCGCCGCGCCACCTCGAACGCGACGGTGGCGCCCATGCTGTGCCCGAAGAGCGCGAACGGCCGGTCCAGCCACGGCAGCACCGCGTCGGTGCACTGCGCGGCGAGCGTGTCGAGGTCGTCGACGAGCGGCTCGTTGCGCCGTTCCTGCCGGCCCGGGTACTGCAGCGACAGCACCTCCACGCCGGGCCCGGCGTTCGCGGACACCGGCACGTAGAACGGCGCCGAGCTGCCGGCGTGCGGGAAGCACACCAGCCTCACCGGGGCGTCCGGCCGGGGGTGGTACCGGCGGACCCACAAGTCACTGGTCATCGTGAACCTCTCAGATCGTCGACCCACAGCCGCACCGCCTGGGCGGTCGAGCCGGCGTGGTGCTCCATCATCGTGAAGTGGTTGCCGGGCACGTCGATCGTCGTGTCCGCGTCCTGCCACGAGGTCTGCCACTCGTGCCGGGCGTAGGGCCCGTCGGGACCGTTGGCGACGATCGGCTCCGAGGAGCGCAGCAGCAGCGTGGGCGTGGCCAGCGGCGCGGGCCGCCAGCCGCCGAACAGGTCGAAGTACCAGCTCATCGCGGTCAGCCGGGCCGAGTCGAGGGTGGTGAAGAGGCCCTGCCGGTCGAACATGCCGTCGATGAGCTCGGCCTGGAACTTGGCCAGGGGCGAGTCCTCGGTCGCCGGGTACGTGTCGAGCAGGACCACGCCGGCGGCCGGGGCGCCGAGGTCGTGCAGGCGGGTCGCGGCGGCGTGCGCGAGCAGCCCGCCGCCGGAGGAGCCGAGCAGCACCACCGGCCGGTCGCCGACGCATTCGCGGACCAGCTCGGCCTGCATGTCGGTGACGGTCTCCCAGGTGGCGGGCAGGCGCTCGTCGGTGAGGAAGCCGGGCACCGACAGCGCCCACACGTCGTGGGTGTCGCGGAAGCTGGCGGCGAGCCGCGCGTACTGGTGGACGCCGGCGAGCGCGACGAACGAGCTGAAGCAGATCAGCACCGGCCGGTCGGCGGGACCGGACGTGAGCTTCACCGGCTGGAGCTCGCGGCCGAAGTCGGCGCGGGCCTTGAACGTGGGACGCAGCGCGGCGGCGGCGCGCAGCAGCGCGTAGCCCTGGTCGACCTGGCCGTTGCGGCAGGCGTCGCGGAACATCGCCCCGATGCCGTCCTCCCGGCTCTCCTGGACCGGCTCCGCCTTGCGCACCACCACGCTGCCCAGCTGCCGCAGCAGGTGCGTGGTGAGCGCGGCCGGGGTCGGGTGGTCGAAGACGAGCGTCGGGGGCAGCCGCAGCGCGGTGGCGGCGCCGATCCGGTTGCGCAGCTCGACGGCGGTGAGCGAGTCGAAGCCCGCCTCCAGCAGGCTCTGACCCGGCGGGACGGCGTCGGGGGTGGTGAACCCGAGCACCGCGGCGACCTGGGCGCGGACGAAGTCGAGGACCAGGGTTTCGCGGCCTTCCGCGGTCTCGGCGGCGAGCCGCTCGGTCAGCGACACCCCGGCCGTGGTCCCCCGCCCGGCCGCCTTCCTCGCCGGTCCCCGCACGAGCCCGCGCAGCAGCGGCGCGACGGCGTCGCCCTTCAGCGCTTGCAGGTCCAGCAGCATCGGCACGGCGAGGGGTTCGGCGCGGCGCACGGCGGCGTCGAACAGGGCGAGGCCGCGGGCCGGGTCGAGGGGCAGCAGGCCGCCGCGGGACATGCGGCGCACGTCGGCGTCGGTCAGGTCGCTGGTCATGCCGCTCGCGGTGATCCAGGGACCCCAGGCGAGCGCGGTCGCGGGCAGGCCGCGGCCGGCCCGGCGCTGCGCCCACGCGTCGAGGTAGGCGTTCGCGGCGGCGTAGTTGCCCTGCCCGGCGCCGCCGATGAGCCCGGACACCGACGAGTACACGGCGAACACGGCCAGGTCGTGCCCGGCGGTCAGCTCGTCGAGGTGCGTGACGGCGTCGACCTTCGGCCGCAGCACCGCGGCCAGGCGGGCCGCGTCGAGACCGCCGACGGTGGCGTCGTCGAGGATGCCGGCGGTGTGCACGACCGCGGTCAGCGGCCGGTCGGCGGGCACCGACGCGATGAGCGCGGCGACCGCGTCCCGGTCGGCGACGTCGCAGGCGGCGATGGTCACGTCGGCGCCGAGCGCGGCGAGTTCGGCGCGCAGCTCGGCGGCGCCCGCGGCCTGTTCGCCGCTGCGGCTGGCCAGCAGCAGGTGCCGGATCCCGCTGGTCGCCAGGTGGCGGGCGACCTGCGCGCCGAGCCCGCCGAGCCCGCCGGTGACGAGCGCGGTGTGCTCGCCGCGCAGCGGGGCCGGGAAGGTGAGGACGACCTTCCCGATGTGCCGGGTCTGGCTGATGTACCGGAACGCGTCCCTGGCCCGGCGGACGTCCCAGGCGGTGACCGGCAGCGGCGTGAGGACCCCCTGCTCGAACATGGCGACGAGGTCGCGGAGCATCACGCCGATCCGGTCGGGGCCGGCCTCGATGAGGTCGAAGGCGCGGTAGTGCACGCCCGGGTGGGCGGCGGCGACCGCGTCGGCGTCGCGGACGTCGGTCTTGCCCATCTCCAGGAACCGGCCGCCGCGCGGCAGCAGCCGCAGCGACGCGTCGACGAACTCGCGGGCGAGCGCGTTGAGGACGACGTCGGCGCCGGCGCCGCCGGTCAGCTCCAGGAACTGCGGCTCGAAGGCCAGGGTCCGCGACGAGGCGAGGTGGGTGCCGTCGACGCCGAGCCCGCGCACGACCGGCCACTTGCCGGTGCTCGCGGTGGCGAGGACGTCGGCGCCGAGGTGCCGGGCCAGTTGGACGGCGGCCATGCCGACCCCGCCCGCGGCGGCGTGCACGAGGACCCGCTCCCCCGGGCGGAGACCGCCGAGGTCGACGAGGGCGTAGTACGCGGTGAGGAACACCAGCGGCACCGACGCCGCCTGCGCGTAGGACCAACCGGCCGGGACGCCGACGATCATGCGGTGGTCGGCGACGGCGACGGGCCCGAACGCGCCGGGGAACATGCCCATGACCCGGTCCCCGACGGCGAACCCGGTGACGCCGGGCCCGACCTCGGTGACGACGCCGGCGCCTTCCTGACCGAGGGAGCCGGCCTCGCCCGGGTACATGCCGAGGGCGTTGAGCACGTCGCGGAAGTTGACGCCGCCGGCCCGCACGGCGATGCGGACCTGGCCGGCGCGCAGCTCCCCGGCGGCCTCGCCGGCGGGCTCGACGGTGAGGCCTTCGAGGGTGCCGTCCTCGCCGGGGGTGAGCCGCCACGGGCCGTCCGGCGGGGTGAGCTCCTCGGTGCCGTTGACGGTGGCGAGGCGCGGGATCCTGGCCGTGCCGCCCTGCAGGAGCAGCGCGGGTTCGCCGCTGTCGAGGGCGGCGGGCAGCGCCGCCATGGAGTCGGCGGAGGTGTCGAGGTCGACGAGGACGAAGTGTCCGGGGTTCTCCGACTGCGCGGACCGGACCAGGCCGTGCACGGCCGCGGCGGCGGGGTCGCGGACGTCGTCGCCGACGGCGTCGCGGGTGAGGAACACCAGCCGCGACGCCCCGAACGCCGGGTTCTCCAGCCATTCCTGGACGTCCACGAGCGCCCGCGCCGTCAGCGCGTGGGCGGCGGCGATGGTGTCGGAGGTGCCGGCGCTGACGTGGAAGACGGTCGCGGGGATGCGGGCGCCGTTGTCGGCGGCGGCCGCGAGGGAGGCGAGGTCGGCGTAGGACTCCAGGTGCACCCCCGAGGCGTCCGCCGCGGCGCCGAAGCCCAGGCGGTCCTCGCCGACGACGGCCCAGCGCAGCGCCTGGGGTTCGGCGGCTGCCAGCCGCAGCGGCTGCCAGTCCAGGCGGAGCAGACCGTCCACGTTGGAGTGCGCGGGCGCGGTCGCGGCCAGTTCCCGCAGGGTCAGGGAGGCCACGGTCGCGACGGGGGCGCCGGCCGGATCGGCGACGGTCACCGACACCGCGTCGGCGCCGAGGGTCTGCAGCCGCACCCGCAGCCGGGTCGCACCCGCGGCGTGGACGGTGACGCCGGTCCACGCGAACGGGAGCCGCCCGCGGTCGGTGCGACCGAGTCCGGTGAACGCGACCGCGTGCAACGCCGCGTCGAGCAGCGCCGGGTGGACGGTGAACCGGTCGGCATCCTCGGCGGCGTCGCCGGGCAGCGCGACCTCGGCGTAGACGTCGTCGCCGACCCGCCACGCCGCTTCGAGACCCTGGAAGACCGGGCCGTAGCGGAACCCGGCGACGGCGAGCCCGGCGTAGAACCCGTCCAGGTCGACCGGCTCCGCACCGGCCGGTGGCCATTGCGCCGCCGTCGTGGCGGCGTCCGGCTGACCGGTCGTGAGCACACCGGTGGCGTGCAGGGTCCACGGGTGGCCGCCGTCGGCGGGCCGGGCGTGGATCGTGACGGGCCGGGCGTCTGCGTCGCCTTCGGCCGGGTCGACCCGGACCTGCAGCTCCAGCGCGCCGCGGTCGGGCAGGGTCAGCGGCGCGGCGAGGGTGAGCTCGTCGACGACCGGGCAGCCGACCTCGTCGCCGGCGCGCAGCGCGAGTTCGAGCAGCGCGGTGCCGGGGACGATGACCGCGCCGGGCAGGGCGTGGTCGGCGAGCCACGGGTGGGTGCGGGTCGACAGCCGGCCGGTGAGCACGACGGTGCCGGTGTCGGCGAGGGTGACGGCGGCGCCGAGCAGCGGGTGGTCGGCGGTCGCCAGGCCGGCGCCGGCGAGCCCGGCGGAGACGCCGGTGCCGGGGCGCGGCCAGAAGCGGGTGCGCTGGAACGCGTACGTGGGCAGGGCGGCGGGCACCGCGCCCGGGACCGTGAACGCGGCGGCACGGTCGAGGGCGACGCCTGCGGTGGCGAGCTGTGCGGCGCCGCGCAGGAACGCCTCGGTCTCCGGCTTGTCCCGGCGGGACAGCGCCACGCAGGTGGCGTCCTGCGGCAGGCCGTCCTGGGCCATGGCGGTCAGGACCGCGTCGGGGCCGACCTCGACGAAGCGGGTGTACCCGGCGGCGTGCAGGGCGGCGATCCCTTCGGCGAAGCGGACCGCGTCGCGGACGTGCCGGACCCAGTACCCGGGTTCGGTCAGGCCTCCGGCGGCGGCGAACGTGCCGGTGAGGTTGCTGATCACCGGCAGCCGCGGCGCGCTGTAGGTGACCGTGGCGGCGACCCGGGCGAACTCGGCGAGCATGCCGTCCATCCGGGGCGAGTGGAACGCGTGCGACACCCGCAGCCGCCGGGTGCGCCGACCGGCCCCGGCGAAGTGGGCGGCGATGCGTTCGGCGGCGGTCTCGTCGCCGGAGACGACGACGGCGCGCGGGCCGTTGACGGCGGCGATCCCGATGGTGTCGTCGAGCAGCGGCAGCACCTCGTCCTCGGTGGCCTGCAGCGCCACCATGGCGCCGCCGGCGGGCAGGGCCTGCATGAGCCCGGCGCGGGCGGCGACGAGGCGGCAGGCGTCGTCGAGGTCGAACACCCCGGCGACGTGCGCGGCGACGATCTCGCCGATGGAGTGGCCGATGAGCGCGTCGGCACTCAGCCCGGCGGATTCCGCGAGGCGGTACATCGCCAGCTCGAACGCGAACAGGGCCGGTTGCGTGTAGCCGGTGCGGTCGAGGACGTCGCCGCCGGTGAACGCGAGGTCCCGCAGTGGCCGGTCCAGGGCCAGATCGAAGCGGGAGCAGGCGTCGTCGAACGCGGCGGCGAACACCGGGTAGGTGGCGTAGAGGTCCGCGCCCATGCCGTTGCGCTGGGCGCCCTGGCCGGTGAAGAGGATCGCGGTGCGGCCGGGACGCGCGGTGGCGGCACGCACGACGGCCGGGTGTCCCGTCCCGGCGGCGAGGGCCTGCAGTGCGGCGATGAGGGTTTCGGCGTCGGTACCGACGACGGCGGCGCGGTCGGTGAGCAGCGCCCTGCCGGTGGCGAGGGTGGCGGCGACGTCGGCCGGGCGCAGGTGCGGGTGCCGGTCGAGGTGGTCGGCGAGCTGCCCCGCCTGTCCGGTGAGGGCGTCCTCGCCACGCGCCGACAGCAGCAGCGCGACCGGGCCGGCGGCCGGTGCCGGTACACCTGCCGCGGCCGCGACCTGTGGGGCCTCTTCGAGGATGAGGTGGCCGTTGGTGCCGCTGATCCCGAACGCGGACACACCGGCGCGGCGGGGTCCCTGGGCGGGCTGCCAGTCGGCGGTCTCGGTGACCAGGCGGACGGCGCCGGCGGTCCAGTCGACGTGGCTGGACGGCGTCGCGGCGTGCAGGGTCGGCGGCAGGGTCCGGTGCCGCAGCGCCTGGACGGCCTTGATGACCCCGGCGACGCCGGCGGCGGCCTGCGTGTGGCCGATGTTGGACTTGACGCTGCCGAGCCACAGTGGACGGTCCGCGGGCCGGTCCTGGCCGTAGGTCGCGAGCAGCGCCTGCGCCTCGATCGGGTCGCCGAGGCTGGTGCCGGTGCCGTGCGCCTCGAGCAGGTCGACGTCGGCGGGGCGCAGCCCGGCGGTCGCGAGGACCTGCCGGATGAGCCGCTGCTGGGCGGGACCGTTCGGGGCGGTGAGCCCGTTGGAGGCGCCGTCCTGGTTGATCCCGGCGGCGCGGATGACGGCGAGGACGGTGTGGCCGTTGCGTTGCGCGTCGGAGAGCCGTTCGAGCAGAACCATGCCGGCGCCCTCGCCCCAGTTGGTGCCGTCGGCGTCGTCGGAGAACGCCTTGCACCGCCCGTCGGTGGCGAGCCCGCGCTGGCGGCTGAACGCGATGAACGACCCGGGGGTGGTCATGACGGTGACGCCGCCGGCGAGGGCGAGCTCGCATTCGCCGTTGCGCAGCGCCTGCGCGGCCCAGTGCATCGCGACGAGCGACGAGGAGCAGGCCGTGTCGACGGTGACGGCGGGGCCTTCGAGGCCGAGCGTGTAGGAGATCCGGCCGGACATGACGGCGGCGGTGTTGCCGGTGCCGACGTAGCCTTCGTCGAACGCGGACGCGGCGGCGAGGGTCGCGATGTAGTCCTGGCCGTTGGTGCCGGCGAACACGCCGACCCGTTCGCCGCGGACGGACAGCGGGTCGATGCCGGCGCGTTCGAACGCTTCCCACGCGACCTCGAGCAGCAGCCGCTGCTGGGGGTCCATGGTGAGCGCCTCGCGGGGGGAGATGCCGAAGAACTGCGGGTCGAAGTCGGCGACGCCGTCCAGGAAGCCGCCTTCGCGGACGTAGGAGGTGCCGGCGTGGTCGGGGTCCGGGTCGTAGATCCCGTCGAGGTCCCAGCCACGGTCGGCGGGGAACGTGCTGACGGCGTCGCCACCGCTGACGACGAGGTCCCACAGCGCTTCGGGGGTGCTGACGCCGCCCGGGAAGCGGCAGCTCATGCTCACGATCGCGATGGGTTCGTCGGTGTACGCCGTGACTTCCTGCTTCGCCGCGACCGTGGTGCCGCCGAGCTCGGTCGCCAGGTGCGCGGCGAGCGCGGTCGCGGTCGGGTGGTCGAAGAGCAGGGTCGCCGGCAGTTTGAGGCCGGTGGCGGCGTTGAGCCGGTTGCGCAGCTCGACGGCGGTGAGCGAGTCGAAGCCGAGGTCGCGGAACGCCTGCTCGGCGTCGACGGCGTCGGCGCCGCTGTGCCCGAGCGCGGCGGCCGCCTCGGCGCGGACGATGCCGAGCAGCGTGGCGTGCCGGTCGGCGGGGCTCAGCGCGGCGAGCTCGTCGCGGATGGTGCCGTCCACGGGCGCGTCGGCGCTGTCCAGCGCCGCGACCTCGGGCAGGTCGCCGAGCAGCGGGCTGGGCCGCGAGCCGGTGAAGCCTGGCGCGAAGCGGGCCCAGTCGACGTCGGCGACGGTCAGCGTGGTCTCGTCGGCGTCCAGCGCCCCCTGCAGGGCACTGACGGCCAGCTGCGGGTCGAGGACGTGCAGGCCGCGGCGGCGCAGGAACTCCTCCGTGCCCTCCTCTGCGGTGACCATGCCGCCGCCGCCCCACGGGCCCCACGCGATCGCGGTGGCGGTGCGGCCGCGGGCCCGGCGGTGCTGGGCGATGCCGTCCAGGACGGCGTTGGCCGCGGCGTAGGCGGCCTGGCCGCCGCTGCCCCAGGTCGCGGAGATCGACGAGAACAGCACGAACGCGTCGAGGTCGCGGCCGTCGGTCAGCTCATCGAGGTGGGCGGCACCACCGGCCTTCGGCGCGTGGATGGTGACGAAGTCGGCCCTGGTCATGCCGTCCAGGACCTGCGACTGCGGCACACCCGCGGCGTGCACGACGACCCGCAGGTCCGGCAGCGTTTCCAGGAGCGCGGCGAGCGCGTCCCGGTCGGAGACGTCGCAGGCGGGGATGGTGACGCGGGCGCCGAGGGCTTCGAGTTCGGCGCGCAGCTCGGCGGCGCCGGGGGTGGCGTCGCCGCGGCGGCTGGTGAGCACGAGGTGGTCGGCGCCGCTCTTGGCGAGCCAGCGGGCGATGTGCGAGCCGAGCGCGCCGGTGCCGCCGGTGACGAGCGCGGTGCCGCGCGGCTTCCAGGCGGGCCCGCCGGCGGGGCGCTGAGCTGCTGGGGCGTGCGTGAGCCGGCGGGTGAAGACGCCGGAGCCGCGGACGGCGACCTGGTCCTCGTCGCCCGCCCCGGCCAGGACGGCGGCGAGGCGCTGGACGGTGCGGTCGTCGACGGTCTCGGGCAGGTCGATGAGGCCGCCCCAGCGTTGCGGGTATTCGAGGGCGGCGGCGCGGCCGAGGCCCCAGACGCCGGTGTGGACCGGGTCGCGCAGCGGGTCGGACGCGCCGATGGACACGGCGCCGCTGGTGAGCACCCACAGCTTCGCGTCGCCGCTCGTGCGGAGGATCTCCGTCGTCCACTGGATGTCGTCGCCCTGCAGCGCGATGATGCCGGCGTACGTGCCGTCGGGGATCTCGGTGACCGGCTGCGCGGTGGCGCCGGCGGCGGTGAGACCTGCGGCGATCCGGCCGGCGAGGGCCTCGGCACCGTTGTGCAGGACCAGCCAGCTGCCGTCGAGGGCGACGGTCTGGTCGAGGGCGGCGGGCCGCCAGCGGATCTGGTAGCGCCAGGTGTCCACGGTGGAGTGTTCGTCCTTGCGGCGCCGCCACGCGGCGAGTGCCGGGACGAGCGGCTCGGCGTCGACGCCGAGCAGGTCGCTGAGGTCGCCGGCTTCGACGGCGGCCCAGAACGCGTCGTCGGCGTGCCCGGTCGCGGTGCCGGCCTTGGGCAGTTCGATGGTCGGCCAGTACTGCTTGTGCTGGAACGCGTAGGTGGGCACGGCCGTCTTGCGGCCGCCGTGCAGGACCTTGGTCCAGTCGGGCGACCAGCCGGTGACGTGCGCCTGTGCCACGGCGGTGAGCAGGGTGGTGGCCTCGTCGCGGCCCTTGCGCATCGCCGGGATGCCGTCGACCAGGGCGGACAGCACGCCGTCGGGGCCGACTTCCAGGAACCTTGTGACTGTTTTCAGTGATGCCACGGCATCGGCGAACCGGACCGTGCCGCGGACCTGCTGGACCCAGTACTCCGGGTCGGTCACGTCACCGGTGGAGGTGGTGGCGATCGGGATGACCGGTGGGTTGAACGTCACGGTCCGCAGGACCTCGCGGAAGGCGTCGAGCATCCCGTCCATCCGTGCGGAGTGGAACGCGTGGCTCACCCGCAGCCGCTTGGTCTTCTCGAACCTTGCCGCGACCCGCTCGACCGCACCCTCGTCGCCCGAGATCACCACCGCGTCCGGGCCGTTAACCGCGGCGATCTCGGCACCGTCGACCAGCGCTGCGCGGACCTGCTCCTCCGAGGCCTGGATCGCCACCATCGCGCCACCGGCCGGCAGCGCCTGCATGAGACGACCGCGAGCGGTCACCACCTTGCAGGCATCCTCAAGCGACCACACCCCCGCAACGTGCGCCGCCGCCAGCTCACCAATCGAATGACCGAGAAGGAAGTCCGGGCGCAACCCCCAGGACTCCAGCAACCGGTACACCGCGACCTCGACCGCAAACAGCGCAGGCTGCGTCCACTGCGTCTCATCCAGGTCGGCACCCTCGACGTCCCGCAGCCCCTCGATGTGCGCACACACCTCGTCATACGCCGCAGCGAACACCGGGAACGCCTCGTAGAGGCCGCGACCCATCCCCGACCACTGCGCACCCTGACCGGTGAACAGCATCGCGTTTCCGCCGCCGGCGGCGGCCTTGCCGCGGATCACGGCGTCGCCGAGCACGACGGCCCGGTGGTCGAACGTGGACCTGCCCGTCGCCAGGGAGTATCCAACGTCGGTTGGATTACCGGTGATTCCGCGCAGCCTGGCGACCTGGCCGTCGAGCGCGTGAGCGGTCCGCGCCGACACCGGCCACGGCACCACCGGCAGCGCCGCCGCCGGGGCGGCCACCTCGGCGGGAGGCGCCTCCTCGAGGATGACGTGGGCGTTGGTGCCGCTCATCCCGAACGATGACACGCCCGCGCGGCGGGGGCGCTCGGCCACCGGCCACGGCCGGGCCTCGGTCAGCAGCTCGACGTTGCCGGCGGTCCAGTCGACGTGCGGGGACGGCTCGGTGACGTGCAGGGTCCGCGGCAGCGTCCCGTGCCGCAGCGCCTGGACCATCTTGATGACGCCGCCGACGCCGGCCGCCGCCTGCGGGTGGCCGATGTTCGACTTCAGCGACCCGAGCCACAGCGGCGCCTCGCGGTCCTGGCCGTAGGTCGCGAGGAGCGCCTGGGCCTCGATCGGGTCGCCGAGCGGGGTGCCGGTGCCGTGCGCCTCGACGGCGTCGACGTCGGCGGGTGCCAGGCGGGCGTTGGCGAGGGCGCGGCGGATGACCCGCTGCTGCGCGGGGCCGTTCGGGGCCGTCAGACCGTTGGAGGCGCCGTCCTGGTTGACGGCGCTGCCGCGGATGACGGCGAGGACGGTGTGCCCGTTGCGCCGCGCGTCGCTGAGCCGTTCGAGGAGCACCATGCCGGCACCCTCGGACCAGCTGGCGCCGTCGGCGGCGGCGGAGAACGGCTTGCACCGCCCGTCGGGGGCGAGGGCCCGCTGCCGGCTGTAGTCGATGAGCGACACGGGTGTCGACATGACGGTGACGCCGCCGGCGAGGGCGAGGGTGCAGTCGCCGGCGCGCAGCGACTGGATCGCCCAGTGCAGCGCGACCAGCGACGACGAGCACGCGGTGTCCACCGACACGGCGGGTCCTTCGAGCCCGAACGTGTACGCGATCCGGCCGGACAGGACGCTGAACGAGTTGCCGCTGCCGATCAGGCCCTCCGCGGACTCCTTCGCGAGCATCAGCAGGCCGACGTAGTCCTGGTAGGTGACGCCGGCGAACACGCCGGTCTGGCTGCCGCGCAGCGACACCGGGTCGATGCCGGCGTGCTCGACGGCCTCCCACGAGGTCTCCAGCAGCAGCCGGTGCTGCGGGTCCATGGCGAGCGCCTCGCGGGGCGAGATGCCGAAGAACGCGGGGTCGAAGTCGCCGGCGTCGTGCAGGAATCCACCGCCCTGCGCGTAGCAGGTGCCGGGCGCGTCGGGGTCGGGGTTGTAGAGCGCCTCGACGTCCCAGCCGCGGTTCGTCGGGAACGGGGTGATGGCGTCGCCGCCGGCCACGACGAGGTTCCACAGGTCGTCGGCGCTGTTGACGTCGCCCGGGTAGCGGCACGCCATGCCGACGATCGCGATCGGCTCGTCGACCGTCGCGGACACCGTCTCCGGCTCGGCGACCTCCTCCGGCAGGCCCAGCAGCTCCTGCCGCAGGTGCGCGGCGACGGCGGCCGGGGTCGGCTGGTCGAAGACGAGCGTTGCGGGCAGCCGGACCCCGCTGGCTTCGGTGAGGGCGTTGCGCAGTTCGACGGCGGTGAGGGAGTTGACGCCGAGGTTCTTGAACGGCTGGTCGGCCTCGACGGCGCTCGCGTCGGCGTGGCCGAGGACGGTGGCGGTGCGTTCGCGGACCAGGTCGGTGAGGAGCGTGCGCTGGTCGGCCTCGGTGAGGCCGGCGAGCCGTTGTCCGAGGGCGTTCCCGGCCGGTGCCGTGGCGGCCGTCCTTCTGCGGGCCGTGGCTGCTCCTGTTCGCTGTTGCGGCGTCGGTACCGCCACCGCCGGCTCGACGGTCGCCGCCTCGACGGTCGGGGCCGTGCCGGTCGGGGCCTCGACCGTCGAGGCCTTGCCGGTCGGGGCCTTGCCGGTCGGCCGCATCACGAGCGCGTCGACGGAGACGACCGGGGCGCCGGTCGGGTCGGCGGCCAGGATGGTGACGGCGCCCGGGCGACCCGTCGGGGTGAGGCGCACCCGCAGCCGCTGGGCGCCGGTGGCGTGGAGCGTGAACCCGTTCCACGCGAACGGCAGCAGGTCACCGTCGAGGCCCGGCAGCACGTCGAGGGCGAGACCGTGCAGGGCCGCGTCGAGCAGCGCGGGGCGCAGCCAGAACTCGTCGTCGCCGGGCTGCGGCTCGACGTCGACCTCGGCGTAGAGGCTGTCGCCGGACCGCCACGCGGCGCGCAGCCCCTGGAACGCCGGGCCGTAGGCGAATCCCGCCTCCTCCCACCGCTCGTACAGCGACTCCACGGCGACGGGCTCCGCGCCCGCCGGCGGCCACTGCGCCAGCTGCTCTCCCGCAGGCGCCGAGCTGGTGGAGGCGCTGCCGTGGGCGTGCCTGGTCCAGGGCCCGTCGTCGGCGCGGCTGAACACCGTGACCGGCCGGGCGCCGAGCCGGTCGAGGTCGCCGACCGCGACCTGCAGCTCCACCGTCCCGGATCCGGGGACCGGCAGGGACGCCTCGAGGACGAGCTCGTCGAGGCGGTCGCAGCCGGCCTCGTCGGCGGCGCGCACGGCGAGGTCGACGAGGACGGCGCCGGGCACGTACGCGACGCCGTGGACGACGTGCTGGGCCAGCCACGGGTGCCGGTGGACGGAGGCCTTGCCGGTGACGAGGATCCCGTCGCCGCCGGCGACCGGGACGACCGTCGTCAGCAGCGGGTGCCCGATGCCGGGCCCGCCCCGCTCGGGGGTGTCGAGCCAGTACCGCTGCCGCTGGAACGCGTACGTCGGCAGGTCGACGCGGCGCCCGCCGGCCAGGAGCCGCGTCCAGTCCGGCGACCAGCCGGTGACGTGGGCGCGAGCGACGGCGGTCATGAGGGTGACGACCTCGTCGCGGTCCTTCCGCATGGCGGGGATCCCGTCGACCATCGCCGACAGCACCCCGTCCGGGCCGACCTCCAGGAACCTGGTCACGCCCTTCGCCTTCAGGCTGTCGACTGCGTCGGCGAAGCGGACCGTCCCGCGGACCTGCGCGACCCAGTACTCCGGGTCGGTCACCTCGCCGGTGGACGTCGTCGCGATCGGAATCCAAGGCTTGTTGAATTTCACGGTGGCCAGGACCTCGCGGAACGCGTCGAGCATCCCGTCCATGCGTGCCGAGTGGAACGCGTGGCTCACCTTCAGCCGGCGCGTCTTGGCGAACCCTTGCGCCACCGCCTCGACCGCGCTCTCGTCGCCGGAGACCACGACCGCGTCCGGCCCGTTGACCGCGGCGATCTCGGCACCGTCGACCAGAGCCGCGCGGACCTGCTCCTCGGAAGCCTGGACCGCCACCATGGCGCCACCGGATGGCAGCGCCTGCATGAGGCGGCCGCGAGCCTCCACCACCTTGCAGGCGTCCTCAAGCGACCAGACCCCAGCGACGTGGGCGGCGGCCAGCTCGCCGAT
This sequence comes from Dactylosporangium sp. NPDC006015, assembly GCF_040614215.1. Taxonomy (NCBI): domain Bacteria; kingdom Bacillati; phylum Actinomycetota; class Actinomycetes; order Micromonosporales; family Micromonosporaceae; genus Dactylosporangium; species Dactylosporangium sp. NPDC006015. The sequence goes on along the minus strand of NZ_JBEXUD010000056.1, from coordinate 35,041 downwards.
CGAATGACCGAGGAGGTGGTCGGGGCGCAGACCCCAGGACTCCAGTAACCGGTACACCGCGACCTCAACCGCGAACAGTGCAGGCTGCGTCCACTGCGTCTCATCGAGCCGTGCATCGTCCACCTCGACGTGGGCGCGCACCTCGTCATACGCCGCGGCGAACACCGGGAACGCCTGGTACAGGCCGCGGCCCATCCCCGACCACTGCGCACCCTGACCGGTGAACAGCATCGCGTTCCCGCCGTCGCGGTCCCGGCCGCGGATCACCGTGTCGCCGAGCAGGACGGCCCGGTGTTCCAGCGCCGACCGGCCGGTGGCGAGGGAGTAGCCGACGTCGAGCGGGTCGAGGTCGGCGACCGTGCGCAGCCGGTCCAGCTGGGCGTCGAGGGCGTCCGCGGTGTGCGCCGCAACGGGCAGAGGCACCAGTGGCACCAGGGGCACCAGGGGCACGACCGGCAGCGGCGGGCCGGCCGGCTCATCCGCCGCCGGTGCCTGCTCGACTGCCTGCTCGATGATGACGTGGGCGTTGGTGCCGCTGACGCCGAACGCGGACACGCCGACGCGGCGCGGCCGGTCCAGGGCGGGCCAGTCGCGGGCCTCGGTGAGCAGCTCGACCGCCCCCTCGGACCAGTCGACCTTGCTGGACGGGGCGTTGACGTGCAGCGTGCGGGGCAGGACGCCGTGCCGCAGCGCCATGACGGTCTTGATGACCCCGGCGACGCCGGCGGCGGCCTGGGTGTGGCCGATGTTCGACTTCAGCGACCCGAGCCACAGCGGGGTCTGCCGGTCCGCGCCGTAGGTGGCGAGGAGCGCCTGCGCCTCGATGGGGTCGCCGAGGCTGGTGCCGGTGCCGTGTGCCTCGACCGCGTCGATGTCGGCGGGGCGCACGCCGGCGTCGGCGAGCGCGGCTCGGATGACCCGCTGCTGCGCGGGACCGTTCGGGGCCGTCAGACCGTTGGAGGCGCCGTCCTGGTTGACCGCACTTCCGCGAACGACGGCCAGGACGGGGTGTCCGTTCGCCACGGCATCGGAGAGCCGCTCGACCAGCAGGAGGCCGACACCCTCGCCCCAGCCGGTGCCGTCGGCGTCGTCGGAGAACGCCCGGCAGCGGCCCTGCGCGGCGAGGCCGCCCTGCCGGCTGAACTCGGCGAACACGCCAGGGGTCGCCATGACCGTCACGCCGCCGGCGACGGCGAGCGTGCACTCGCCGCGGCGCAGCGCCTGCACGGCCAGGTGCAGCGCCACCAGCGACGACGAGCACGCGGTGTCGATCGTGACGGCCGGTCCTTCGAGCCCGTACGTGTAGGAGAGCCGGCCGGACAGGACACTGCCCGAGTTGCCGGTGAGCAGGTGGCCGGCGAGCTCGTCGGGGACCGTGGTGAGGTTCGACGCGTACCCGGACGGCGACGCCCCGACGAACACCCCGGTGCCGCTGCCCTTGAGGGACGCGGGGTCGATCCCGGCGCGTTCGAACAGCTCCCACGACGTCTCCAGCAGCAGCCGCTGCTGCGGGTCCATCGCCAGGGCCTCACGCGGCGAGATGTTGAACAGCCCGGCGTCGAAGAGGGCGGCGGTGTCGAGGAACCCGCCCTCGGTGGTGGTGCTGTGGCCTTCGTGCCCCGGCCCGTACAGGCCGGCGACGTCCCACCCGCGGTCGCCTGGCATACCGGCGACGGCGTCGGTGCCGTCGACGACCAGCTGCCAGAGGCTCTCGGCGTCGCTGACGCCGCCGGGGAAGCGGCAGCTCATGGCGACGATCGCGATCGGCTCGTCGGTCGGGCCGCTCGTGACGTTGGCGATGACGGTCTCGCCGATCCCGTCCGGCTGCAGGACGGTGGCGAGGTGGCGGGCGACGGCACGGGCAGTCGGGTGGTCGAAGACGAGGGTCATCGGCAGCCGCAGCCCGGTCGCCGCGCCGAGCCGGTTGCGCAGCTCGACGGCGGTGAGGGAGTCGAAGCCGAGCTCCCGGAACGGGCGGCCCGCCTCGAGGTCGCCCGCTCCGCCGAGCCGCAGGACGGCGGCGGCCTCGGCCCGGACCAGGTCGAGCAGCAGGGCGTCGCGTTCCGTGGCGGTCAGCGGCGCGAGGCGGTCCCGCAGTGCCGCGTTCCCGTCGGTGGCGGCGGCTGCTGTACCGGCGGCGGTCAGCTCGGCGACGCCGGGCAGGTCGCCCAGCAGCGGGCTGGGTCGCGCGGCGGTGAACGCGGGCACGAACCGGGTCCAGTCGATGTCGGCGACCGTGATGACGGCGTCGCGGCCCGCGGCGGCACCGGCGAGCGCGGCCAGGGCCGTCTCCGGCGGCATCGGCCGGATCCCCCGGCGGAGCAGGGCGTCGCGGCTGGCGTCGTCGGCGGCCATGCCGCTGCCGGCCCACGCGCCCCACTGGACGGCGGTCGCGGCGAGGCCACGGGCCCGGCGGTCCTCGGCGACGGCGTCGAGGACGGCGTTGCCGGCGGCGTACGCGGCCTGTCCCCCGCTGCCCCAGGCGGCCGCGATCGAGGAGAACAGCACGAACGCGTCGAGGTCCCGGCCGGCGAGGAGCTCGTCAAGGTGCTGTGCCCCGGCGGCCTTCCCGGCGTAGACGGCGGCGAAGCCTCCGAGGTCCATGTCCGGCAGCGCCTGCGACTGCGGCAGCCCGGCGGCGTGCACGACGGCCCTGATCGGTCCGGCCACGCCGGTACCGGCGACGCTTGTGTTGACGGCGCTTGTGCTGATGGCGCTAGTGCTGCCTCCGTCTGTGCTGCCGACGCCTGTGCTGATCGCGCTCGTGCTGCCGGCTGCCGTGCTGTCGGCGCTGGTGCTGCCGACGGCCGCGCTGTCGGCGGCGGTCAGGGTCGCTTCGACCTCGGTGAGCATGGTGGCGACGGCGTCGCGGTCGGCGAGGTCGCAGGCGACGATTGTGACGCCCACGCCGAGGGCGGTCAGCTCCGCGCGGAGCTCGTCGGCGCCGGGGGCGTCCGGGCCGCGGCGGCCGGCGAGGACGAGGTGGGTGGCGCCGCGGCCCGCCAGCCAGCGGGCGACGCGGCCGCCGAGCGCGCCGGTGCCGCCGGTGACCAGGACGGTGCCGGAGGGCTGCCAGTCGCCGACGGCGTCGGTGGGCGGCGCGGCGACGAGACGCCGGCCGAAGACACCGCCCGGCCGGATCGCGACCTGGTCCTCGTCGCCGCCGCCGGTGAGCACGGCGGCGAGCCTGCGCAGCGCCGCGTCGTCGAGGCCGTCCGGCGTCGTGCCGCCGGTCTCGGCGGGCGTGGGTGCCGGGTTCGCGGGCAGGTCGATGAGGCCGCCCCAGCGGCCGGGGTGTTCCAGGCCGATGACGCGGCCGAGACCCCAGACGGCCGCCTGCGCCACGGCGCGGAGCGGGTCGCCCGGGCCGGTCGAGACCGCGCCGGCGGTGACGCACCACAGCGGGGCGTCGACGGCGAGGTCGCCGAGGGCCTGGGCGAGCAGCAGCGTCGCGGCGGTCCCGGCGGTGACGTGCGGCTGGTCCGGGTGGGGCCGTTCGTCGAGGGCGAGGAGCGACAGGATGCCGGCGGTTGCCGGTACCGACGCCAATGCCACGGCAAGCGTGGTGCGGTCCGCCGTGGCGGTGTCGACGGTCACGGGCGTGACGTCGAGTCCGAGCCGGCCGAACCCGTCGGTCGCGGTGTGCCCCGCCGGGATCAGTGCCAGCCACGGACCCGACGCCTTCGGGGCGGGCGGCTCGAAGGGCTTCCAGGTCGTGCGGAGCCGCCAGTCCGCGATCGCGGCGCCGGTGCGCTGCTCGGCGTGCCAGGCGGTGAGGGCGGGCAGCAGCGGCCCGAGCGTCTCGGGCTCGACGCGCAGCGTGGTGGCGAGGCCTTCGAGGTCGGCGTGTTCGACGGCGTCCCAGAAGCGGCCGTCGAGCGTGCCCGCCGGGGCCGCGACAGGCTTGAGGGTGGGCCAGTAGCGGGTGTGCTGGAAGGCGTACGTGGGCAGTTCGACGGTCCGGGCGCCGCTGCCGGCGAAGACCGCGCTCCAGTCGACCGTGCCGCCGCCGGCCCACAGCTGGGCGAGGGCGGTGAGGAAGCGGCCCGACCCGCCGTCGTCGCGGCGCAGCGTGCCGGTGACGACCGCCTCGGACCCGGCGCTGTCGAGGGTCTCCTGGACCCCGACGGTCACCACGGGGTGCGGGCTGACCTCGACGAACGCGGTGAACCCCGCGCCGGCGAGGGCGCGGATGGCGGGTTCGAACTCCACGGTCTGCCGCAGGTTCGTGAACCAGTACGCCGCCGAGCCGGGCACGACGTCGCCCGCGCCGGCGACCGTCGAGTGGAACGGGATGCGCGGCTCGGTGGGTGTCACCGGGGCGAGCACGTCGAGCAGCGTGTCGCGGATCGCCTCGACGTGCGCGGAGTGCGAGGCGTAGTCGACGTCGATGCGGCGGGCCCGCACGTCGTCGGCCGCGCAGGCGGCCAGCAGCTCGCCGATCGCGTCGACGTCGCCGGACACGACGACCGAGGTGGGTCCGTTGACCGCGGCGACCGACAGCCGCCCGGGCCAGGCGGCGATGCGGCGCTGGACCTCCTCGACGGGCGCGGACACCGACATCATGCCGCCGTGCCCCGCGAGGTCCAGCAGGGCCTGGCTGCGCAGCGCGACGACGCGGGCCGCGTCGGGCAGCGTGAGGAGCCCGGCGACGCAGGCGGCGGCGATCTCGCCCTGGCTGTGGCCGACGACGGCCGCCGGCTCGACGCCGTGGGCGCGCCACAGTTCGGCGAGGGAGACCATGACGGCGAACAGGACCGGCTGGACGACGTCGACCCGGTCGAGGGACGGCGCGCCGGGGTTGCCGCGCAGCACGTCGGTGAGCCGCCAGTCGACGAACGGCTGGAGTGCCTCCTCGCAGCGGCCGATGTGGTCCCGGAACACGGGCGCGGTGTCGAGGAGGTCGACGGCCATGCCGGCCCACTGCGAGCCCTGCCCGGGGAACAGGAACGCGACCTTCCCCGCCGGTGTGGCGTGGCCTGTCACGGCGCCGGTGGTGGGCGTGCCGTGGGCGAGGTCGGTGAGGTGTCGCAGCAGCGTGTCGCGGTCGGGACCGGTGACGACGGCGCGGTGCGGGAGGGCGCCGCGGGCGGTGGCGAGGCTGTGCCCGATGTCGGTGGCGCCGAGTTCCGGGTGTTCGCTGATGTACGTGTGGAGCCGCTCCGCCTGGCCGCGGAGCCCGCCGGAGGACCGGGCGGACAGCAGCCACGGCACCGCCGGCAGGTCCACCGTGGACTGATCCTGCTGCGGGGCCTGTTCTGGGGCCTGTTCTGGGGCCTGCTCGAGGATGACGTGGGCGTTGGTGCCGGAGACGCCGAACGACGACACCCCGGCGCGGCGCGGGCGGCCGGTCTCCGGCCACGCGACCGCCTCGCGCAGCAGCTCGACCCGGCTCGCGGACCAGTCGACGTGGGACGAGGGGGTGGTGACGTGCAGGGTGCGGGGCAGCATCTGGTGTTGCAGGGCGAGGACCATCTTCATGATCCCGGCGACGCCGGCGGCGGCCTGGGTGTGGCCGAGGTTCGACTTCACCGATCCCAGCCACAGCGGGGTCTGCCGGTCCTGGCCGTAGGTGGCGAGGAGTGCCTGGGCTTCGATCGGGTCGCCGAGGCTCGTGCCGGTGCCGTGTGCCTCGACGGCGTCCACATCGGACGGCTGGAGGTCCGCGGCGGCGAGCGCGGCCCGGATCACCCGCTGCTGGGACGGGCCGTTCGGGGCCGTCAGACCGTTGGAGGCGCCGTCCTGGTTGACCGCACTGCCGCGAACGACGGCCAGGACCGGGTGGCCGTTGGCGACGGCGTCGGAGAGCCGTTCGACCAGTAGGAGGCCTACGCCCTCGCCCCAGCCGGTGCCGTCGGCGTCGTCGGAGAACGCCTTGCAACGGCCGTCGACGGACAGGCCGCGCTGCCGGGAGAACTCGACGAACAGGCCGGGCGTGGACATGACGGTGACGCCGCCGGCGAGGGCCATGCCGCACTCGCCGCGGTGCAGCGCCTGCGCGGCGAGGTGCAGCGCGACGAGCGACGCGGAGCACGCGGTGTCGACGGTGACCGCGGGTCCTTCGAGCCCGAACGTGTAGGAGAGCCGCCCGGAGACGACGCTGGCTGCGTTGCCGGTGCCCTGGTAGCCCTCAACGTTCTCGGTGGCGTGGGCGAGGACGGCGCCGTAGTCCTGGCCGTTGGTGCCGACGAACACGCCGGTGGCGGTCCCGCGCAGCGAGGCGGGGTCGATCCCGGCGCGTTCGAACAGCTCCCACGACGACTCCAGCAGCAGCCGCTGCTGCGGATCCATCGCCAGGGCCTCACGCGGCGAGATGCCGAAGAACCCCGCGTCGAACCCCGCGACCCCGGGCAGGAACGCGCCTGCGCGCGTGTACGAGGTGCCGGTCCGCTCCGGGTCGGGGTCGAAGAGGCCGTCGAGGTCCCAGCCGCGGTCGGCGGGGAACTCCCCCATCGCGTCGCGGCCGGCGGCGAGCAGCTCCCACAGGGTCTCCGGGGAGGTGACGCCGCCGGGGAACCGGCCGGCCATGGCGACGATCGCGATCGGCTCGTCGGTGCGGGTGGCCGCGGCGGGCTTTGCTGCGGCCGGGTCGGCACCGACGAGGGTGTCGAAGAGGTGCTGGGCAAGCACCTCGGGTGTCGGGTAGTCGAACACCAGCGTCGACGGCAGGCTGAGCCCGGTGGCACTGCCGATCGCGTTGCGGAGCTCGACCGCGGTCAGCGAGTCGAACCCGAGGTCGCGGAACGCCCGGTCGACGCCGACGGCGCCGGTGCCGGCGTGGCCGAGGACGGCGGCGGCGCGTTCCCTGACGAGGTCGAGCAGCATCGCCCGCCGTTCGGCCGCGGGCAGCGCGGCGAGCGGCGACGCCGCCTCGGCGGTGGTGTCGCGGGCGGGGGCCAGGCCGGCGATGAGGGGTGCGGGCCGGTTGGCCGTGAACGCGGGCGCGAACGTGTCCCAGTCGATGTCGGCGACGACGAGCGTGGCGTCGGCTCCGGTACGGGCGAGCGCGGTGACGGCGGTGGCGGGGTGCATCGGGCGTACGCCGCCGCGGCGGTGCCGGTCGCCGAGGTCGCCCGCCATGCCGGCGCCGGCCCAGCTGCCCCAGGCGATGGAGACGGCGGGGAGCCCGGCGGCGCGGCGCTGCTCGGCGATCGCGTCGAGGGCGGCGTTCGCGGCGGCATAGTTGGCCTGACCCGCCGACCCAACCGACCCGGCGAACGACGAGAACAGCACGAACGCGTCCAGCGGCAGGTCCCGGGTGGCGGCGTCAAGGTGGCGGGCGCCGTCGACCTTCGCGGCCATCACCGTCGCGATCCGCTCCGGCGTCAACGCGTCCACGGTCCCGTCGTCCAGGACACCGGCAGCGTGGATGACCGCGTTCGGCGTGAACCGGGCGACCAGGTCGGCGACAGCGACGGGATCGGTGACGTCAGCGGCAACAACCTCGACACCGTCCACCTGTACAGCGTCAGAGCCGCGGCGACTGACCAGCACAACCCTCGACGCGCCCTCCGCGGACAGCCACCTCGCGACGTGCCCGCCCAGGGCACCGGTACCACCCGTGACCAGCACCGTCCCGGATGGGCGCCACCCTTGCGTCGCGGCGGCCCTGGTGAGGCGCCGACCGTGACCGATGCCCGACCGGATGGTGACCTGGTCCTCGGTGCCGGTCAGGACGCCCGGCAGCAGCGACAGGTCGGCGTCGCCGTCGAGGTCGACGAGGCCGCCCCACCGGTCCGGGTGCTCCAGGGCGACGACCCGGCCGAGGCCCCACACGGCGCGCTGGGCCGGGTCGGTGGCCGCGCCTCGGGTCAGGCACCACAGCGGGCCTTTGTCGCCGAGCGACTGCACGATGGTGAGCGCCTCAGCCGCGTCGGCGGGCAGTGCCACCACACCCGCGAACGAGCCGTCAGGGAGACCGCTGTGAACGGCGGGCACGGTGACCGTCTCGGCGCCCGCCGCCGCCAGAGCCGCCACTATCGCCTCGGAGCCGCCACCGACCACGAGCCACGTGCCGGTGAGCGTCGCTTCGCGGTGCGGCAGCGGTGCCCAGTCCTCGCGATACAACCAGTCGTCCACAGTGGACTTCCGGTGCCGCCACCTGGCGAGGGCGTCGAGGTCGCCGGACTCGACGGCGTTCCAGAATTCGGCGTCGACCTGGATGCTCCGGCGGACGGTCGGCCAGTACCGCTGTCGCTGGAACGGGTACGTGGGCAGGTCGACGCGGCGTCCCCCGGCGAGCAGCTGGGTCCAGTCGGGCGACCAGCCGGTGACATGGGCGCGGGCGACGGCGGTCATCAGCGTGAGCGGCTCGTCGCGCCCCTTCCGCATGGCGGGGATCCCGTCGACCATCGCCGACAGCACCCCGTCCGGGCCGACCTCCAGGAACCTCGTGACACCCTGCTGCTTGATTCGCTCGGCGGCGTCGGCGAACCGGACCGTCCCGCGGACCTGCCTGACCCAGTACTCCGGGTCGGTGACGTCACCGGTCGACGTGGTCGCGATCGGAATCCCCGGCTTGTTGAATTTCACGGTGGCCAGGACCTCGCGGAACGCGTCGAGCATCCCGTCCATGCGTGCCGAATGGAACGCGTGACTCACCTTCAGCCGGCGCGTCTTGGCGAACCCTTTGGCTACCGCTGCGACGGCTTCCTCGTCACCGGACACGACCACGGCGTCCGGGCCGTTGACGGCGGCCAGCGAAACACCGTCGACCAGCGCCGCACGGACCTGCTCCTCGGAAGCCTGGATCGCGACCATCGCGCCACCCGTCGGCAGCGCCTGCATCAACCGGCCCCGCGCTTCGACCACCTTGCAGGCGTCCTCCAGGGACCACACCCCCGCAACATGCGCCGCGGCCAACTCACCGATCGAATGACCGAGCAGGAAGTCGGGGCGCAGACCCCACGACTCCAGCAACCGGTACACCGCGACCTCAACCGCGAACAACGCCGGCTGCGTCCACTGCGTCTCATCCAGCCGCGCATCATCCACCTCGACGAGCGCGCACACCTCGTCATACGCCGCGGCGAACACCGGGAACGCCTCGTAGAGACCGCGACCCATCCCCGACCACTGCGCACCCTGACCGGTGAACAGCATCGCGTTTCCGCCGGCGGTGACCTGCCCGCGGATGACCGCGTCGTCCAGCAGGACGGCCCGGTGATCGAGTGCGGACCGGCCGGTGGCGAGGGAGTGGCCGACGTCGACGGGGTCGAGTCCTGCCACGGTCCGCAGCCGGTCGACCTGTGTGTCGAGGGCGTCGGCGGTGTGCCCCGAGAGCGGCCACGGTACCACCGGCAGCGACGGCGGAGCGTCGGCCGGGACTGGTGCGGGCGCCTGCTCCAGGATCACGTGGGCGTTCGTGCCGGAGACACCGAACGACGACACCCCCGCCCGGCGCGGGCGGTCGGTGTCCGGCCAGGCCCGGGCCTCGGTGAGCAGCCGAACCTCGCCCGTGGACCAGTCCACGTGGGACGAGGGGGCGGTGACGTGGAGGGTGCGGGGCAAGGCGCCGTGCTGGAGCGCGAGGACCATCTTGATGATCCCGGCGACGCCGGCGGCGGCCTGGGTGTGGCCGAGGTTCGACTTCACCGACCCGAGCCACAGCGGCTCGTCGCGGCCCTGCCCGTAGGTGGCGAGCAGCGCCTGCGCCTCGATCGGGTCGCCGAGGCTTGTGCCGGTGCCGTGCGCCTCGACGACGTCGACCTCGGTGGCGGCGACCCCGGCGGCGGCGAGTGCGGCGCGGATGACCCGCTGCTGCGCGGGACCGTTCGGGGCCGTCAGACCGTTGGAGGCGCCGTCCTGGTTGACGGCGGAGCCGCGCACGACGGCGAGGACCGGGTGGCCGTTGGCGACGGCGTCCGACAGCCGCTCCAGGAGCAGGACGCCGACGCCCTCGCCCCAGCCGGTGCCGTCGGCGTCGTCGGAGAACGCCTTGCAGCGGCCGTCGACGGACAGGCCGCGCTGCCGGGAGAACTCGACGAACACGCCCGGGGTCGACATGACGGTGACGCCGCCGGCCAGGGCGAGCCGGCACTCGCCGCGGCGCAGCGCCTGCGTCGCCAGGTGCACGGCGACGAGCGACGCGGAGCACGCGGTGTCGACGGTGACCGCGGGACCTTCGAGCCCGAACGTGTACGACAGCCGCCCGGAGACGACGCTGGCGGCGTTGCCGGTGCCGAGGTAGCCCTCGACGTTCTCCTCGGCGTGGGTGAGGAGGTTCAGGTACTCCTGGCCGTTGGTGCCGACGAAGACACCGGTGGCGGTGCCGCGCATGGCCCGCGGGTCGAGGCCGGCGCGTTCGAACACCTCCCACGACGTCTCCAGCAGCAGCCGCTGCTGCGGGTCCATCGCCAGGGCCTCGCGCGGCGAGATGCCGAAGAGCGCGGCGTCGAACCCGGCGGCGTCGTCCAGGAACCCGCCGACCCGGGTGTAGGTGCTGCCCGGCCGGTCCGGGTCGTCGTCGAAGAGCGCGTCGAGGTCCCAGCCGCGGTCGGCCGGGAAGTCACCGATCGCGTCCCGGCCGTCCACCAGCAGCTGCCACAGGTCCTGCGGCGACGCGACGCCGCCGGGGAATCGGCAGCCCATCGCCACGATCGCGATGGGCTCCTGCTGTGCGGCTTCCAGCTCCCGCAGCCGCAACCGGGTCTGGTGGAGGTCTCCGGTCACCCATTTCAGATAGTCCCGGAGTTTGTCCTCGTTCATGACAACCCCACCCGTCGCCCCGGGCTCACCTCATGACCGACCGAGTTCCTCGTGGATGAACGAGAAGAGCTCGTCGTCCGTCGCCGCGTCGAACCGCAGTGAGGTGGCCGATTCTGATTCCGTCGTGCGCGCCTTGTCGAGCTTCGAAAGCATCACATGCAGCCGGGTGCGCACGGCAGCGTGCAGGTCATCCTCTGGGGAAATCACCGAAATCAGGTTTTCGACCTTGTCGAGGTCCGCGAGGATCGATAGCTGGGGGTTTTCCGGTGCGCCGCCCGTCGCCTCGGCGTGCAGGTGGGCGGCGAGCGCGGCCGGCGTCGGGTAGTCGAAGACGGCGGTCGCCGGCACCTTCAGGCCGGTGCGGGCGGCGAGCCCGTTGCGGAACTCGACGGCGGTCAGCGAGTCGAACCCGAGGTCCCGGAACGCGTGTCCGGGCTCGACGAGTTCGGTGCCGCCGTGCCCGAGGACTTCGGCGGCCTGCCGGCGCACCAGGTCGAGCATGCCGGCCAGGTCCCACGTCTCGGTGTCGTTCTGCGGTACGGGCGGCGTGTACAGCCCGCTGACGAGCGGTGCGGGGCGTCCTGCGGTGAACCCGGGCCCGAACCGTCCCCAGTCGATGTCGGCGACGACGACGGTCGCGGCGGCGCCGGTCCGCGCGAGGGCGGTGACGGCGACGGACGGGTCCATCGGCCGGACGCCGCCGCGGCGGTGCCGATCGCCGAGGTCGCCCGCCATGCCGTCACCCGCCCACGGCCCCCACGCGATCGACACCGCCGGGAGCCCAGCGGCGCGGCGCTCCTCGGCGATCGCGTCCAGGGCAGCGTTCGCCGCGGCGTAGTTGCCCTGACCCGCCGACCCCACCGACCCCGCAAACGACGAGAACAGCACGAACGCATCCAGCGGCAGATCCCTGGTGGCGGCGTCGAGGTGTCTAGCGCCGTCGACCTTCGCCGCCATCACCGTCGCGATCCGCTCCGGCGTCAACGCATCCACGGTCCCGTCGTCCAGGACACCGGCGGCGTGGATGACCGCGTTCGGCGTGAACCGGGCGACCAGATCGGCGACAGCGATGGGATCGGTGACGTCAGCGGCAACAACCTCGACACCGTCCACCTGTACAGCGTCAGAGCCGCGGCGACTGACCAGCACAACCCTCGACGCGCCTTCCGCGGTCAGCCACCTCGCGACGTGCCCGCCCAGGGCACCGGTGCCGCCGGTGACCAGCACCGTCCCCGATGGGCGCCACCCTTGCGTCGCGGTCGCCGGGACGAGGCGCCGGCCGTAGGGTGTGCCGGACCGGACGGTGACCTGGTCCTCGGCCCCGGCAAGCACCCCGGGCAGCAGGGACAGGTCGGTGTCGCTGTCGAGGTCGACGAGGCCGCCCCACCGGTCCGGGTGCTCCAGCGCGACGACCCGGCCGAGACCCCAGATCGCGCGCTGCACCGGATCCGTCGCCGCACCCCGGGTCACGCACCACAGCGGCCCTTTGTCACCAAACGACTGCACGATGGTGAGCGCCTCGGCCGCATCGGCAGGCAACGCCACCACACCCGTGAACGAAGCGTCAGGGAGGTCGCTGTGAACGACCGTCTCGGCACCCGCCGCCGCCAGCGCCGCCACGACCGCATCGGAGCCACTACCGACCACGAGCCAGGTGCCGGTGAGCGTCGCTTCGCGGTGCGGCAGCGGCGTCCAGTCCTCGCGGTACAGCCAGCCATCCACAGTGGATTCCCGCTGCAACCACCTCGCGAACGTGGGGGCAGTGCCGCGGCGGACCGTCGGCCAGAACCGCTGCCGCTGGAACGGGTACGTGGGCAGGTCGACGCGCCGGCCACCGGCCAGGAGCCGGGTCCAGTCGGGCGACCAACCGGCGACGTGGGCCCGGGCGAGCGCGGTCATCAGGGTGCTGACTTCGTCGCGGCCCTTCCGCATCGCCGGGATGCCGTCGACCAGCGCCGACAGGATCCCGTCGGGGCCGACCTCCAGGAACCGCGTCACGCCCTTCTGCTTGAGACGATCGGCGGCGTCGGCGAACCGGACCGTCCCCCGGACCTGCCCCACCCAGTACTCCGGGTCGGTCACCTCGCCGGTGGACGTCGTCGCGATCGGAATCCAAGGCTTGTTGAATTTCACGGTGGCCAGGACCTCGCGGAACGCGTCGAGCATCCCGTCCATCCGCGCCGAATGGAACGCGTGACTCACGTTGAGCCGCCGCGTCTTGGCGAACCCCGCCGCGACCTTCTCGACGGCGTCCTCGTCGCCGGAGACCACCACGGCGTCCGGGGCGTTGACGGCGGCGATCTCCGCACCGCCGACCAGCACCTCCCGGACCGCCTCCTCGGAGGCCTGGATCGCCACCATCGCGCCACCCGTGGGCAGCTCCTGCATGAGCCGGCCGCGGGCGGCCACCACCTTGCAGGCGTCCTCAAGCGACCAGACCCCGGCAACGTGGGCCGCGGCCAGCTCGCCGATCGAGTGACCGAGGAGGAAGTCGGGGCGCAGACCCCAGGACTCCAGCAGCCGGTACACCGCGACCTCAACCGCGAACAGGGCAGGCTGCGTCCACTGCGTCTCATCCAGCCGCGCATCGTCCACCTCGACGTGGGCGCGCACCTCTTCATACGCCGCGGCGAACACCGGGAACGCCTCGTAGAGACCGCGGCCCATGCCGGACCACTGCGCGCCCTGACCCGTGAACAGCATCGCCGACGCGCCCTCAGTAACCCGGCCGCGGATCACCGCGTCGCCGAGCACGACGGCCCGGTGATCGAACGCCGACCGTCCGGTCGCGAGGGAATAGCCGACGTCGACGGGATCGGCGAGGGTCGCCTGCCGGAGCCGGGTCACCTGCGCGTCGAGCGCCTCCGGGGTCCGCGCCGACAGCGGCAACGGCACCATCGGCAGCGGTTCGGGCGCGGCGGCCGGCGGGGTCGCGGGCGCCTCCTCCAGGATCACGTGGGCGTTGGTGCCGGAGATCCCGAACGACGACACCCCGGCGCGGCGCGGCCGGTCGGTGGAGGGCCACGGCTGCGCCTCGGTGAGCAGCGCGACCGCACCCTCCGACCAGTCCACATGGGACGACGGGGCGGTGACGTGCAGGGTCCGGGGCAGCACCTCGTGCTGCAGGGCGAGGACCATCTTCATGATCCCGGCGACGCCGGCGGCGGCCTGGGTGTGGCCGAGGTTCGACTTCACCGACCCGAGCCACAGCGGGGTCTGCCGGTGCTGCCCGTAGGTGGCGAGAAGTGCCTGGGCTTCGATCGGGTCGCCGAGGCTGGTGCCGGTGCCGTGCGCCTCCACCACGTCCACGTCGGACGGGTCCAGGTCTGCGGCGGCCAGGGCGGCCCGGATCACCCGCTGCTGTGACGGGCCGTTCGGGGCCGTCAGACCGTTGGACGCACCGTCCTGGTTGACCGCAGTTCCGCGAACGACCGCCAGGACCGGGTGGCCGTTGGCGACGGCGTCGGAGAGCCGCTCGACAAGGAGCAGGCCGACGCCCTCGCCCCAGCCGGTGCCGTCCGCGTCGTCGGAGAACGCCTTGCAGTGCCCGTCCGGGGCGAGGCCCCGCTGGCGGGAGAACTCGACGAAGGCGCCCGGTGTCGACATGACCGTGACGCCGCCGGCCAGGGCGAGGCCGCACTCGCCGCGCCGCAACGCCTGCGCGGCGAGGTGCAGCGCGACGAGCGACGCGGAGCAGGCGGTGTCGACGGTGACCGCCGGTCCTTCGAGCCCGAACGTGTAGGAGAGCCGCCCGGAAACGACGCTGGCGGCGTTGCCGGTGCCGAGGTAGCCCTCGACGTTCTCCTCGGCGGCGGCGAGCATCGTCGGGTAGTCCTGGCCGTTGGTGCCGACGAACACGCCGGTGGCGGTCCCGCGCAGCGAGGCGGGGTCGATCCCGGCTCGTTCGAACAGCTCCCACGACGACTCCAGCAGCAGCCGCTGCTGCGGATCCATCGCCAGGGCCTCACGCGGCGAGATGCCGAAGAACCCCGCGTCGAACCCGGCGACGTCCGGCAGGAACGCGCCGACCCGCGCGTACGAGGTGCCGGACTGGTCGGGGTCCGGGTCGAAGAGGGAGTCGAGATCCCAGCCGCGGTCAGCGGGGAACTCGCGGACCCCGTCGCGCCCCTCGGCGAGCAGCTCCCACAGCGCTTCCGGGGTCGCCGCGCCCGGGAACCGGCCGGCGATCGCCACGATCGCGACCGGCTCGTCGGCCGGGACCGCGGCCCGGACGGTGTCCGTGGCCCGGGCTCCGGTGATCTGGGACAGCAGCAGCCCGGCGAGGGACTCCGGCGTCGGGTGGTCGAAGACGACGGTGGTCGGCAGGGTGACGCCGGTGGCCGCGGTCAGCGCGTTGCGGAACTCGACGGCGGTCAGCGAGTCGAAGCCGAGGTCGCGGAATGCCCGGTCGCGGTGGATCGCGGCGGCGTCGGCGTGGCCGAGGACGGTGGCGGCGTGGCCGCGGACCAGGTCGAGGAGGTGCCCGGCGAGCTCACCGTCGGGCACGTCCGCGAAGTGCCGCTCTGACGCGGGTGCCTTGACCGGGGCGAGGCCGTCGATGAGCGGCGCGGGCCGGGTCGCGGTGAATGCGGGCCCGAACGTGTCCCAGTCGATGTCGACGACGACGAGCGTGGCGTCGGCTCCGGTACGGGCGAGCGCGGTGACGGCGGTGGCGGGGTGCATCGGGCGTACGCCGCCGCGGCGGTGCCGCTCGCCGAGATCCCCCGCCATGCCATCGCCGGCCCACGGCCCCCACGCAATGGAGACGCCCGGAAGTCCGGCGGCGCGGCGCTCCTCGGCGATCGCATCCAGGGCGGCGTTCGCGGCCGCGTAGTTGCCCTGACCCGCCGACCCCACCGACCCCGCGAACGACGAGAACAGCACGAACGCGTCCAGCGGCAGATCCCTGGTGGCCGCGTCAAGGTGTCTGGCGCCGTCGACCTTCGCCGCCATCACCGTCGCGATCCGCTCCGGCGTCAACGCATCCACGGTGCCGTCGTCCAGGACACCGGCGGCGTGGATGACCGCGTTTGGCGTGTAGCGGGCGACCAGGTCGGCGACGGCGGCAGGATCGGTGACGTCCGCGGCCACGATCTCGACGCCGGGGATGTCCACCTGTACGGCGTCAGGGCCGCGCCGGCTGACCAGCACGATCCGGGAAGCGCCTTCCGCGGCGAGCCACCCGGCGACGTGGAGGCCGAGGGCGCCGGTGCCGCCGGTGACCAGGACCGTGCCGGAGGGGCGCCACCCGGCCGTGGTCGCGGCCCGGGCGAGACGCCGGGCGTGGACCGTGCCGGACCGGACCATCACCTGGTCCTCGGTGCCGGCGAGGATGCCCGGCAGCAGCGCCACGTCCGTGTCGTCGATGTCGATGAGGCCGCCCCACCGGTCCGGGTGCTCCAGCGCGACGACCCGGCCGAGACCCCAGACCGCGCGCTGCACCGGATCCGTCGAAGCACCCCGGGTCACACACCACAGCGGCCCCATGTCGCCGAGGGTCTGCACGAAGGTGAGCGCCTCGGCGGCATCGGCGGGCAACGCCACCACGCCCGCGAACGACTCCTCCCGCAGGCGTCCTTCGCGGACCGGCAGGGTGACCGTCTCGGCGCCCGCCGCCGCCAGCGCCGCCACCACCGCCTCGGATCCGCCACCGACCACCAGCCACGTGCCGTGCAGCGTGGCATCCCGGTGCGGCAGCGGCGTCCACGTCTCGTGGTACAGCCAGCCGTCGACGGTCGGAAGGGCAGGGGTGCCGGCGTCCAGCCAGTACCGCTGCCGCTGGAACGCATACGTGGGCAGGTCGACACGGCGTCCGCCGGCCAGGACGCGGGTCCAGTCCGGGGACCAGCCGGCGACGTGGGCCCGGGCGACCGCGGTCATCAGGGTGCTGACTTCGTCGCGGCCCTTCCGCATCGCCGGGATGCCGTCGACCAGCGCCGACAGCACCCCGTCGGGACCCACCTCCAGGAACCGGTTGACGCCTTGCGCGCTGAGCGTGGCGAACGCATCCGCGAACCGGACCGTCCCGCGGACCTGCGCCACCCAATAGTCAACAGAGGTCACGTCCCCAGTGGACGTCGTCGCGATCGGAATCCCAGGCCTGTTGAATTTCACGGTGGCCAGGACCTCGCGGAACGCGTCGAGCATCCCGTCCATGCGTGCCGAATGGAACGCATGGCTCACCTGCAGCCGCCGCGTCTTGGCGAACCCCGCCGCCACCGCCTCGACCGCGGCCTCGTCACCGGAGACCACGACCGCGTCCGGGCCATTGACCGCGGCGATCTCCGCACCGTCCACCAGAGCTGCGCGGACCTGCTCCTCCGAGGCCTGGATCGCGACCATCGCACCACCGGCCGGCAGCGCCTGCATCAACCGGCCCCGCGCTTCGACCACCTTGCAGGCGTCCTCAAGGGACCAAACCCCAGCAACGTGCGCCGCGGCCAGCTCACCGATCGAATGACCGAGGAGGTGATCGGGTCGCAGCCCCCAGGACTCCAGCAGCCGGTACACCGCGACCTCAACGGCGAACAGTGCAGGCTGCGTCCACTGCGTCTCGTCCAGCCGCGCATCATCCACCTCGACGAGCGCGCACACCTCGTCATACGCCGCGGCGAACACCGGGAACGCCTCGTACAGACCGCGACCCATCCCCGACCACTGCGCACCCTGACCCGTGAACAGCATCGCGTTTCCGCCGTCACGGGCCCGGCCGCGGATCACCGCGTCGCCGAGCAGCACCGCCCGGTGCTCGAACATCGACCTGCCGGTCGCCAGGGAAAATCCAACGTCCATTGGATTCTCGGTGACCTCACGCAGCCTGGACACCTGGCCGTCGAGGGCGTCCGCGGTGCGGGCCGACACCGGCCACGGCACCAGCGGCAACGCCACCCGCTCCCCCTCTGGGGGCACGGCGGCGGGCGGCTCCTCGATGATGACGTGGGCGTTGGTACCGGAGATCCCGAACGACGACACCCCCGCCCGGCGCGGACGGTCGGCGGCGGGCCACGGCCGGGCGTCGGTGAGGATCTCGACGGCGCCCGACGACCAGTCGACGTGCGACGACGGGGCGGCGACGTGCAGGGTCCGCGGCAGCTGGCCGTGCCGCATGGCGAGGACCATCTTGATGACGCCGGCGACGCCGGACGCGGCCTGGGTGTGGCCGAGGTTCGACTTCACCGACCCGAGCAGCAGCGGCGTCCGCCGGCCGGGTCCGTACGCGGCGATCAGCGCCTGCGCCTCGATCGGGTCGCCGAGGCTCGTGCCGGTGCCGTGCGCCTCGACGGCGTCCACGTCGGACGGCTGGAGGTCCGCGGCGGCGAGCGCGGCCCGGATCACCCGCTGCTGCGACGGGCCGTTCGGGGCCGTGAGGCTGCTGGAGGCGCCGTCCTGGTTGACGGCCGAGCCCTTGATCACCGCGAGGACCGGGTGGCCGTTGGCGACGGCGTCGGAGAGCCGCTCCAGGAGCAGCAGGCCAACGCCCTCGCCCCAGCCGGTGCCGTCGGCGTCGTCGGAGAACGCCTTGCAGCGCCCGTCGGGGGCCAGGCCCCGCTGGCGGGAGAAGCCGACGAACGTGCCGGGCGTCGACATGACGGTGACCCCGCCGGCGAGGGCCATGCCGCACTCGCCGCGGCGCAGCGCCGCCGCCGCCAGGTGCAGCGCGACCAGCGACGACGAGCACGCGGTGTCGACGGTGACCGCGGGTCCTTCGAACCCGAACGTGTAGGCGACCCGGCCGGAGGCGACGCTCGGGGCGCTGCCGTTGCCGAGGTGCCCTTCCAGGCCGTCGGGGACGTCGTGGACGCGGGCGGCGTAGTCGCTGTACATGAGGCCGACGAACACCCCGGTCGAGGTGCCGCGCAGCGTGGCAGGGTCGATCCCGGCGCGCTCCAGCAGCTCCCACGACGTCTCCAGCAGCAGCCGCTGCTGCGGGTCGGTGGCGAGGGCCTCGCGGGGCGAGATGCCGAAGAAGTCCGCGTCGAACGCCGCCGCGTCGTACAGGAAGCCGCCCTCACGCGCGTAGCTGGTGCCGCGGTGATCGGGGTCGGGGTGGTAGAGCCGGTCGACGGGCCACCCGCGGTCGCCGGGGAATGGTCCGACGGCGTCGATGCCGTCGGCGACGAGCCGCCAGAGGTCCTCCGGGTTGCCGACGCCGCCCGGGTACCGGCAGCTCATCGCCACGATCGCGACCGGTTCGTCGGCGGCCGGCGCGGTGCCGGTGGCGGGCGGTGCGGTGACCGCGGCGGGCGCCAGGTGCAGCTCGTCGAGGAGGTGCCGGGCCATCGCCGCCGGCGCCGGATGGTCGAACAGGACGGTGGCCGGCAGCGTCAGCCCGGTCGCGGCGGCGAGCCGGTTGCGCAGTTCGAGGGCGGTGAGGGAGTCGAACCCGGCCTCCAGGAACCCGCGGTGCGGGTCGACGTCGTCGCCGGCGGCGTGCCCGAGGACGGTCGCCGCCTCGCCGCGCACCAGCCGCAGCAGTGCCGGGATCCGGTCGCCGTCGGGCATCCGCCGCAGCCGCTGCCGGAGCGTGTCGTCGTCATCGCCGCGGGCCGCCCGCCGCCCGGCGGCGCCCGCGAGTCCACTGAGGACCGCGGGACCGCCGGCGGCGGGGTGCAGCCGGGCCGGGACCGCCAGGGCGGCGGGGGCGGCGCAGGCGAGGTCGAGCAGGTCGAGCGCGTCCGCGGCCGGCAGTGGCGCGACGCCGTTGCGAGCGAGACGGCGGCGGTCGGCGTCGTCCAGGTGGGCGGTGATGCCGCTGGCGGTGTCCCACAGCCCCCAGGCGAGCGACAGCGCCGGCAGCCCTTCGGTGCGGCGCTGGGCGGCGAGGGCGTCCAGGACGCTGTTGGCGGCGGCGTACCCGGCCTGCGCGGCGCCGCCGAGGATCCCGGCGAGCGACGAGTACAGCACGAACGCGGTCAGGGGCAGGCCCCTGGTCAGCTCGTGCAGGTGCAGGGCGCCGTCGGCCTTGGGGCGCAGGATCGCGGCGACCCGGTCGGCGGTGAGGTCGGTGACGACGGCGTCGTCGGCGACCCCGGCGGTGTGCACGACGGCGGTCAGGGGATGCTCGGCGGGCACGGCGGCGAGGAGCGCGGCGACGGCGGCCCGGTCAGCGACGTCGCAGGCGGCGACGGTGACGGTGGCGCCGTGCCCGGCCAGCTCGTCGCGCAGCGCGGCGGCGCCGTCGGTGTCGAGGCCGCGGCGGCCGGCGAGCAGCAGGTGCCGGACACCGTGGACGGTGACGAGGTGCCGGGCTGCGAGGGCGCCGAGCCCTCCCAGCCCGCCGGTGACGAGCACGGTCCCGTCACCGTGGAACGTGGCTGCCGGCGCTGCTTCCGCCGCGGCGGCGACGGCCCGGGCGAGCCGCGGGACGAGCACGTCGTCGCCGCGGACCGTGACGGTCGGCTCGTCAACAGCAAAGGCGGTGGCGAGGGCCTCGCCGGCGGGCTCCTGGTCGTGGACCTCGATGACCCCGAACGTCCCGGGGTGCTCGGCCTCCGCGGAGCGGATCAGCCCGGCCACGCCGGCCGACGCGACCGCGTCCGCTCCGGAGGCGGGCACGACGACCCGCAGCGCGGCCCCGGCGGGCGGGTCGGCGAGCCACTCCTGGACGACTGCGAGGGCGGCGGAGGTCCGCCGGTGCACGGCCGCCACGAGGTCGTCGCGGGCGTCGTCGATGGTGACCACGACGCGGCCCGGCGCGGAAGCTCCCCCGGCGACGGCGGCGCGGAGCGTGGTGAGGTCGGCGTACGCGTCGACCGTGGCACCGGCCTCCGCCAGCGCCGCGGCGGCCCCGGACGGGTCGGCGCCGAGCACGGCGTAGCGGTGCCGGTGTCCGCCGGTGGGGCGGGCGGGGACGAGGTCGAGCCGGAACAGGTCGGCGGCGCGGCCCGCGGCCAGTTGCCCGGCGGTCACCGGGCGCAGGTCGAGCGCGTCGATCGACGCCACCGGCCGGCCGGTCTGGTCGGCGACGTCGACGGCCACGGTCGTGGCGCCGGTGAGCGTGAGGCGGGCGCGGACGGTGACGGCGCCGGTCGTACACAGGGAGACGCCACGGAACGCGAACGGCAGCAGCGTGTCGCCGGCGGCGTGCTCCGCCAGGCTCAGGGTGTGCAGGACGGCGTCGAGCAGTGCGGGGTGGACGCCGAAGCGGTTCACGTCGTCGCGGGCCGTCTCGGGGAGCGCGACCTCGGCGAACAGGTCACCGTCGCGGCGCCAGACGGCCCGCACGCCCCGGAACGCGGGACCGTAGTCGAGTCCGGCGCCGGCGAGCGTGTCGTACAAGCCGTCGACGGGGACCGGGGTCGCGCCGGGCGGCGGCCAGGCGGTCAGGTCGGTGGTGTCCCGGTTCTGCCCGGGCTGCAGCCGTCCGGTCGCGTGCCGGGTCCAGTCGGCGGTGGTGTCGTCGGCGCCGCGGGAGTACACGGCGACGGGGCGGGCCCCGGTGTCGTCGGGAGCGCCGACGGTGAGCTGCAGGTGCACGGCGCCCGGGTCGGGCAGCGCCAGGGGGGCCTCCACGGCGAGCTCGTCGAGGCGCCCGCAGTCGAGCATCTCCCCGGCGCGCAGCGCCAGGTCGACGAGGGCGGTGGCGGGCACGAGCGGCACGCCGAGCACGACGTGGTCGCGCAGCCACGGCTGGTCGCGCAGCGAGAGCCGACTGGTGAAGACGAAGCCGCCGCCGTCGGCGAGGCCGAGCGCGGCGCCGAGCAGCGGATGGTCGACGGGCAGCAGCCCGGCCGCGGCGGCGTCGGCGCGGGCGGCGGGGTCGTCGAGCCAGAACCGGGTGCGGCGGAACGCGTACGTCGGCAGGTCGACGACGTTGCCGCCGAGGACCCGCGTCCAGTCCGGGGACCAGCCGGTGACGTGCATCTGTGCGACGGCGGTCATCAGCGTCAGCGGCTCGTCGCGACCCTTCCGCATGGCGGGGACCCCGTCGACCATTGCCGACAGCACCCCGTCCGGACCGACCTCCAGGAACCTGGTCACGCCTTTCGCGGTCAACTTGGAAGCGGCCTCGGCGAACCGGACCGTCCCGCGAACCTGACCCACCCAATACTCCGGGTCGGTGACGTCGCCAGTGGACGTGGTCGCGATCGGAATCCCCGGCTCGTTGAATTTCACGGCGGCCAGGACCTCACGGAACGCGTCGAGCATCCCGTCCATGCGTGCCGAGTGGAACGCGTGACTCACCTTCAGCCGGCGCGTCTTGGCGAACCCCGCGGCGACCGCTTCGACCGCTTCCTCGTCACCCGACACGACCACGGCGTCCGGGCCGTTGACGGCGGCCAGCGAAACACCGTCGACCAACGCCGCCCGGACCTGCTCCTCCGAAGCCTGGATCGCCACCATCGCACCACCGGCCGGCAGCGCCTGCATGAGGCGGCCGCGAGCCTCCACCACCTTGCAGGCGTCCTCAAGCGACCAGACCCCAGCGACGTGGGCGGCGGCCAGCTCACCGATCGAATGACCGAGGAGGTGATCGGGGCGCAGACCCCAGGACTCCAGCAGCCGGTACACCGCGACCTCAACGGCAAACAGCGCAGGCTGCGTCCACTGTGTCTCGTCGAGCAGGTCGCCCTGAACGTCGCGCAGACCCTCGATGTGGGCGCACACCTCGTCATACGCCGCCGCGAAGACCGGGAACGCCTGGTAGAGACCTCGACCCATCCCTGACCACTGCGCACCCTGACCCGTGAACAGCATCGCGGAGCGGCCGGGCGTCACGACACCCGTGACCGTGAGGTCGTCGAGTGCCGCCCGCAGCGAGGTCCGGTCGGTGCCGAGCACGACCGTCCGGTGCTCCGTCGTGGTCCGCGCCGTCGCGAGGGTGAACGCGACGTCGGCCGGTTCGAGGCCGGGCGCCGCGTCCAGGGCGGCGGCGAGCCGGCGGGCCTGCGCGGGCACCGTCGCCGCGGTGCGGCCGGACAGCAGCCACGGCACGACCGGCGGTGCGACCCGCTCCCCCGCCGGGGCGGCCGTGTCCGCTCGGGCCGGCGGCTCCTCGATCACGACGTGGGCGTTGGTGCCGGACACCCCGAACGACGACACCCCCGCCCGGCGCGGGCGGTCGGTGGACGGCCACGGCTGTGCCTCGGTCAGCAGCCGGACCGCGCCCGCGGACCAGTCCACATGCGACGACGGGGCGGTGACGTGCAGGGTCCTCGGCAGCCGCTCGTGCCGCATGGCAAGGACCATCTTGATGACGCCGGCGACGCCGGACGCCGCCTGGGTGTGGCCGAGGTTCGACTTCACGGACCCGAGCCACAGCGGCTCGTCGCGCCCCTGACCGTAGGTGGCCAGCAGCGCCTGCGCCTCGATCGGGTCGCCGAGGCTCGTGCCGGTGCCGTGCGCCTCCACGACGTCGACGTCGGCGGGGGCGAGGCCGGCACTCGCCAGGGCGGCCTTGATGACGCGCTGCTGGGAGGGGCCGTTCGGGGCGGTCAGGCCGCTGGACGCGCCGTCCTGGTTGACGGCGGAGCCTCTGAGGACCGCGAGGACCGGGTGGCCGTTGGCGACGGCGTCCGACAGCCGCTCCAGGAGCAGCAGGCCGGCGCCCTCGCCCCAGCCGGTGCCGTCGGCGTCGTCGGAGAACGACTTGCAGCGGCCGTCGGCGGCCAGGCCACGCTGCCGGCTGAAGCCGATGAACGTGTTCGGGGTCGACATGACCGTCACGCCGCCGGCGAGGGCGAGGCCGCATTCGCCGCGGCGCAGCGCCGTCGCCGCCAGGTGCAGCGCGACCAGCGACGACGAGCAGGCGGTGTCGACGGTGACCGCGGGTCCTTCGAGGCCGAACGTGTAGGCGATGCGGCCGGAGGCGATGCTGGGTGAACTGCCGTTGCCGACGTACCCTTCCATGCCTTCGGGGATCTCGCGGAGGCGGGCGCCGTAGTCGTTGTACATGACGCCGACGAACACGCCGGTGCGGCTGCCGCGCAGCGTGGCCGCGTCCAGGCCGGCGCGTTCGAACGCCTCCCACGCCGTCTCCAGCAGCAGCCGCTGCTGCGGGTCCATGCCGAGCGCCTCTCGGGGTGAGACGCCGAACGGGGCCGGGTCGAACTCGTCGGCGTCGTAGAGGAAGCCTCCTTCGCTGCCGTACGAGGTGCCGCGGTGGTCCGGGTCGGGGTGGAACAGGTTCTCCAGGTCCCAGCCGCGGTTGTCCGGGAACGGTCCGATGGCGTCGCGGCCGTCGGCGACGAGCCGCCACAGGTCCTCGGGTGTTTGGACGCCGCCGGGGTACCGGCAGCTCATCGCGACGATCGCGACCGGCTCCTGCGCCCGGTCCTCGACCTCCTTGAGCCGCTCCCTGGTCCGGTGCAGATCAACCGTCACGCGCTTGAGGTACTCGCGCAGCTTGTCTTCGTTCATCGGTGACCGGACCTTTCTGAAAGCGGTGGGCGTCGCTACGACAGACCGAGGTCGTTGTCGATGAACGCGAAGATGTCGTCGTCGCTGGCCGAGTCGAGGCGTTCGGCGACGCCCGCCCCGGAGCCGACCCCGCGGTCGGTGAGCCTCGTGAGCAGCAGCTGCAGCCGGTCCGTGAGGCGGTCCCGGGTGTCGTCGTCGATCGCGTCGACCCTGGCCTCGAGGTCGTCGAGGACGGCGAACGGCGCGTCGGCGTCGTCCTGGACGAGCTGGCCGAGGACGTGCCCGGCCATCGCGTCCGGCGACGGGTAGTCGAACAGCAGCGTCGCCGGCAGCCGCAGCCCGGTGGCGGCGGCGAGCCGGTTGCGCAGTTCGAGGGCGGTGAGGGAGTCGAAGCCGAGCTCGAGGAACCCGCGGTCCGGCTCGACCGCGTCCGGCCCGGGGTACCCGAGGACGACGGCGGCCTCGGCCCGGACCAGGTCCAGGAGGGTGCGCTGCCGTTCGGCGGTGCTCAGCCGGGCCAGCCGGACGGCGAGGGTCTCCGCCTCGGCGGCGGCCGGTCCGGTGGTGACGGCCTGCCGGGCGGGGCGGCCGACGAGGCCGCGCATGATGGCCGGCACCGCCTCGGTCCCGGCGGCCGCCCGGATCGCGTCGACGACGAGGCGGGCCGGGATGAGCACGGCCTCGTCGACGACGCAGGCGACGTCGAACAGGGCGAGCCCCTCGGCGTGCGACAGCGGGGCGAGCCCGCCGCGGGCCATCCGCCGCAGGTCGCCGCCGTCGAGCTTGGCGGTCATGCCGTTGCCCTGCTCCCAGAGGCCCCAGGCGAGCGACAGCGCCGGGAGGCCGGCGGCGCGGCGCTGGTGAGCGAGGGCGTCCAGGAACGTGTTCGCGGCCGCGTAGTTGGCCTGGCCGGTGCCGCCGAACGTGCCGGCCATCGAGGAGAACAGCACGAACGCCGACAGCGGCAGCCCGCGGGTGAGCTCGTCGAGGTTGAGAGCGGCGTCGACCTTCGGCCGCAGGACGGTGTCGACCTGCTCGCGGGTCAGCGCGGACACGACCCCGTCGTCGACGACCCCGGCGGTGTGCACGACACCGGTGAGGGGCCGGTCCGCGGGGATCGCGGCGAGCACCGCGGCGAGGGCGTCCCGGTCGGCGACGTCGCACTCGGCGATCGTCACCTCGGCGCCGAGGTCGAGCAGCGCCTGCCGCAGCTCGGCGGCGCCCTCGGCGGCGGGGCCGCGGCGGCTGGTGAGCAGCAGGTGCCGGACGCCGTGCTCGGCGGCGAGGTGCCGGGCGATGAGACCGCCGAGGTCGCCGGTGCCGCCGGTGATCAGGACGGTGCCCTTCGGGTCCCACGTCGCCGACGGGGTCACGCCGGGGGTGGCGGCGACCCGGGCGAGCCGCGGCACGTGGACGCCGCCGACGCGCACGGCGACGTTGCCTTCGCCGCAGGTGAGGGCGGCGGGCAGCGCGGCGTAGGAGACGTCGCGGTCGTCGAGGTCGAGCAGGACGAACCGGTCCGGGTTCTCGGTCAGCGCCGACCGGACCAGGCCCCACACCGGCGCCCAGGCGAGGTCGTCGACGGTGTCGCCGCCGGTGCTGTGGGTGACGAACACCAGCCGGGACCCGGTGAGGCGTTCGTCGGCGAGCCATCCCTGGACGAGGTCGAGCGCCCAGTAGGTGGCGTTGCGGGCCCGCGCGGCCATGTCGGCGCCCTCGGGCCGGTCCGCGCAGGAGACGACGGCCCGGTCGGGGACCGGCGCGCCGGCGGCCACGGCGTCGCGGAGCGCGTCGAGGTCCGGGTAGGTCTCGACGGCGGCGCCGGTGGCGCCGAGCGCCTTGACGAGCTTGACCGGGCTGAGCCCGAGGACCGCCCAGCGCTGCCCGGTGTGGTCGCGGGCCGGCACGACCGGGTTCATGACCATGTCGACCCGGAACAGCGAGTCGTGGTGCTGCGAGCGGGCCGCCTTCACCTGGCCGGCGGTGACCGGGCGCAGCGCGAGCGCGCCGATGGCCGCGAACGGCCGGCCGGTCTGGTCGGCGAGGTCGACGGCGACGGTGTCGGTGCCGCTGCCGGTGAGCCGGACCCGCACGGCGGTGGCCCCGACGGCGCTGAGCGCCACCCGCTCGAACGAGAACGGCAGCACCCCGCGCCCGGCGACGCCGTCGGCGAACGCCAGGGTGTGCAGGGCGGCGTCGAGCAGCGCCGGGTGCAGCAGGAACCGGCCGGCCTCGGCGCGCTCGGGGTCGGCGAGGGCGGCCTCGGCGTAGACGACGCCGTCGCGGCGCCACACCCGGTGCAGGGCCCGGAACGCCGGCCCGTACTCGAACCCGGCGTCGGCGAGGGTGTCGTAGAGGCCGCCGATGTCGACGGGTTCGGCACCCGCGGGCGGCCACTGCGTGAAGTCCGGGGCGTCCCAGGTGCGGGCGGCGGCGACGCGGCCGGTGGCGTGCGCGGTCCAGGCGGCTGGATCGGTGTCGTCGGTGCTGCCGGCGTCGCGGGAGTGCACCTGGACCGTGCGGGTGCCGAAGCCGTCAGCGGCGCCGACGGTCACCTGCAGCTGCAGCGCGCCGGGCTCCGGCAGGACCAGCGGCGCCTGCAGGGTGAGCTCCTCGATCCGGTCGCAGCCGACGGCGTCGCCGGCGGACAGGGCGAGCTCGACGAGGGCGGTGCCGGGCAGCAGGACGGTGTCCATGACCCGGTGGTCGGCGAGCCACGGCTGGTCGGCGATCGACAGCCGGTTGGTGAAGAGGTGACCGCCGGTGTCGGCGAGGGGGACGCCGGCGCCGAGCAGCGGGTGCCTGACCGTGCCGAGGCCGAGCGCGGCGGGGTCCCCAGTGCCGGCGGGGGCGTCGAGCCAGTACCGCTGCCGCTGGAACGCGTACGTCGGCAGGTCGACGCGGCGCCCGCCCGCCAGGAGCCGCGTCCAGTCCGGCGACCAGCCGGTGACGTGCATCTGCGCGACGGCGGTCATCAGCGTGCTGGCTTCGTCGCGGCCCTTGCGCATCGCGGGGACCCCGTCGACCATCGCCGACAGCACCCCGTCCGGACCGACCTCCAGGAACCTGGTCACGCCACTCGCGGTCAACCTGGAAGCGGCCTCGGCGAACCGGACCGTCCCCCGAACCTGCCTGACCCAGTACTCCGGGTCGGTGACATCACCGGCCGACGTGATCGCGATCGGAATCCCCGGCTCGTTGAATTTCACAGCGGCCAGAACCTCATGGAACGCGTCGAGCATCCCGTCCATCCGCGCCGAATGGAACGCATGACTCACCTTCAACCGACGCGTCTTGGCGAACCCCGCCGCCACCGCCTCGACCGCGCTCTCGTCGCCGGAGATGACGACCGCGTCCGGGCCATTGACGGCGGCGATCTCGGCGCCGTCCACCAGCGCTGTGCCGACCTGCTCCTCGGAAGCCTGGATCGCCACCATCGCACCACCGGCCGGCAGCGCCTGCATCAACCGGCCCCGCGCCGACACCACCTTGCAGGCGTCCTCCAGGGACCAGACCCCTGCGACATGGGCGGCGGCCAGCTCACCGATCGAATGACCGAGCAGGAAGTCGGGGCGCAGACCCCAGGACTCCAGCAACCGGTACACCGCGACCTCAACAGCAAACAGCGCAGGCTGCGTCCACTGCGTCTCATCCAGGTCGGCGCCCTCGACGTCCCGCAGCCCCTCGATGTGCGCGCACACCTCGTCATACGCCGCAGCGAACACCGGGAACGCCTCGTAGAGGCCGCGACCCATGCCCGACCACTGCGCACCCTGGCCGGTGAAGAGCATCGCGTTGCCGCCGTCGCGGACCCGCCCCCGGACCTGCGTGTCATCGAGCAGCACCGCCCGGTGCTCGAACATCGACCTGCCGGTAGCCAGGGAAAATCCAACGTCCATTGGATTCTCGGTGACCTCACGCAGCCTGGACACCTGGCCGTCGAGGGCGTCCGCGGTGCGGGCCGACACCGGCCACGGCACCAGCGGCAACACGGCGCGCGAGCCCGCCGCGGCGATCACCGCGGGCGGCTCCTCGACGATCACGTGGGCGTTGGTGCCGGAGATGCCGAACGACGAGATCCCGGCCCGGCGCGGCCGGTCGTTGGCCGGCCACGGCCGCGCCTCGGTGGCGAGCTCGACGGCGCCGGACGACCAGTCGATGTGCGGGGAGGGCGCGTCGACGTGCAGGGTGCGCGGCAGCGTCCCGTGGCGCAGGGCCAGGACCATCTTCATCAGCCCGGCGACGCCGGACGCGGCCTGGGTGTGGCCGAGGTTCGACTTCACCGACCCGAGCCACAGCGGCTCGTCGCGCCCCTGCCCGTAGGTGGCGAGGATGGCCTGCGCCTCGATCGGGTCGCCGAGGCTGGTGCCGGTGCCGTGCGCCTCCACCACGTCCACGTCAGCGGGGCGCAGCCCGGCGTCGGCGAGCGCGGCGCGGATGACCCGCTGCTGCGCCGGACCGTTCGGGGCGGTGAGCCCGTTGGAGGCCCCGTCCTGGTTGACCGCGGAGCCGCGGATGACGGCCAGGACCGGGTGGCCGTTGGCGACCGCGTCGGAGAGCCGCTCGACCAGGAGCAGGCCGACGCCCTCGGCCCAGCCGGCGCCGTCCGCGGACGCGGAGAACGCCTTGCACCGCCCGTCGGGCGACAGGGCGCGCTGCCGGCTGAACTCGACGAACGTGTCGGTCGAGGAGATGATCGTGACCCCGCCGGCGAGGGCGAGGGTGCAGTCGCCGCGGCGCAGCGCCTGCATGGCGAGGTGCAGCGCGACCAGCGACGACGAGCACGCGGTGTCGACGGTCAGCGCCGGTCCTTCGAGCCCGAACAGATACGCGATCCGGCCGGACGCGACGCTGCCGGCGCTGCCGAGGGCAAGCTGCCCCTCGAAGCCTTCGGGCGCGACGTGCAACCGGCAGACGTAGTCGTGGTAGTTGGAGCCGACGAAGACGCCGGTGCGGCTGCCGCGGGCGGCGGCGGGGTCGATCCCGGCGCGTTCGAACGCCTCCCACGCCGTCTCCAGCAACAGCCGCTGCTGCGGGTCCATGGCGAGGGCCTCGCGCGGGGAGATGCCGAAGAACGCGGGGTCGAAGGCGGCGGCGTCGTGCAGGAAGCCGCCTTCGCGGGTGTAGAAGGTGCCGGACCGCTCGGGGTCCGGGTCGTAGAGCCCGTCGAGGTCCCAGCCGCGGTCGGTGGGGAACGGGCCGACGGCGTCGATCTCGTCGATGAGGACCCGCCACAGGTCCTCGGGGCCGGCGACGCCGCCGGGCAGCCGACAGGTCATCGCGACGATCGCGATCGGGTCGTCGCCGTCAGCCGCCCGCGCGGCGGTCTCGGGTGCCGGGGCCTCGCCGCCGACGAGCTCCCCCAGCAGGTGCCGGGTGAGGGACGTCGCGGTCGGGTGGTCGAAGACGAGCGTCACCGGCAGCCGGAGCCCGGTCGCGGCGCCGAGCCGGTTGCGCAGCTCGACGGCGGTGAGGGAGTCGAAGCCGAGATCGCGGAACGCCCGGCCGGGGTCGACGGCGGTGTCGTCGGGGAAGCCGAGGACGGCGCCGGCGTGCCGGCGCACGAGTTGCAGCAGCCGCGCCTCCCGCTCGGCGACGGGGAGTCCGGCGAGCTCGCGGCCGAGCGGGACGCCCTGTCCGGCAGCGGCGCCGTCCTCGGCCGGTGCCGCCTCGGGCAGGTCGCGCAGCGCGGGGCTGGGCCGGGACGCGGTGAACGCGGGCGCGTACCTGGGCCAGTCGACGTCGGCGACGACGACGCAGGTGTCGCCGTCGTCGAGAGCGCGGTGCAGGAGACTGATCGCCTTGCCCGGGTCCATCGGCAGCATGCCCTGGCGGCGGGCGGACTCGCCGATCTCACCGCCGGCGAGGCCGCCGCCGGCCCACACGCCCCAGGCGACGGCGGTGGCGGGCAGCCCCGCGGCGTGCCGCTGCTGCGCGAGGGCGTCCAGGAGGCTGTTGGCGGCGGCGTAGCTGCCCTGCCCGGGGCCGCCGAGGGTGCCGCCGAGCGACGAGAACAGCACGAACGCGGTCAGGTCCAGCTCGCGGGTGAGCTCGTCCAGGTGCAGGGCAGCGTCCGCCTTCGGCGCGGCGACGGCGGCGGCCCGCTCGGCGGTGATGCCGTCGATGACGCCGTCGTCGAGGATCGCGGCGGCGTGGAACACCGCCCGCAGCGGCCGGTCCTCGGGAACGCTCGCGAGGAGGCCGGCGAGGGCGGCGCGGTCGGCGACGTCGACGGCGGCGAGGGTGACGTCGCAGCCGGCGTCCCGCAGCTGCTGGGCGAGTTCGGTGGCGCCGGGCGCCTCCGGTCCGCGCCGGCTGGTGAGCAGCAGGTGCCCGGCGCCCTCGGCGGCCAGCCACCGGGCCAGGTGCGCCCCGATCCCGCCGGTCCCGCCGGTGACCAGCACGGTGCCGTCGGGCCGCCACCGGCCGGCCGCCGGGGAGCCGCTGCCGGCGCGCACGAGGCGGCGGGCGTAGGTCGCGGCGCCACGGACGGCGACCTGGTCCTCGCCGTCGTGGCCCGTGACGACCGATGCGAGCCTGGCGACGGTCGCGGTGGTGACCTCCGCGGGCAGGTCGACGAGGCCGCCCCAGCGGTCGGGGTGTTCGAGGGCGGCGATGCGGCCCAGGCCCCACGTCATCGCCTGCAGCGGTGCGGTGACGGCGTCGGCGGCGCCGACCTGCACGGCGCCCCGGGTGACCGTCCACAGTGGAGCGGGGCACGCCACGTCGCCGAGCGCCTGCAGCAGCGCGACCGTCGCGGTGAGCCCGGACGGCAGCGCGGTGCCGACGCGGCACGGGTGCTCGTCGAGGGCGAGCAGCGACAGGACCCGGTCGGGGGCGGGGTTGCCGTCCAGGGCGGCGCGCAGGTGCGCGGCGGTCGTCGCCCGGTCCGCCTGCGCGGGCAGCGTCAGCACGTCCGCGCGCACGCCGGCGGCGAGCAGCTGGACGACGAGGTGTTCGGTCCAGGCGTCGGCCCGGTCGGCGGCGGGCAGCACGACCAGCCACCGTCCTGCCGGGGTGGTGGGCAGGTCGGTGAGGGGCTGCCAGCGGATGCGGTACCGCCACCCGTCCAGCGCCGCCCGGCCGGCCTGCTCCCGCCGCCAGCGCGACAGCGCCGGCAGGAGCCCTTCGACGGCATCGGGCGCCACCGCGAGGGTCGCGGCCAGTTCCTGAAGGTCCTGCTGCTCGACGAGCTGCCAGAACCGGGCGTCGACACCGTCGCCGGCGCTCATGGTTGGTGGGACGTCCAGCCAGTACCGCTGCCGCTGGAACGGATACGTGGGCAGGTCGACGGTCCGTCGCCCCGCGCCGAACGCGGTCGTCCAGTCCACGGCGGTGCCGTGCGCGTGCAGGGTGCCCAGCGCGGTGAGCAGCCGGACCGGCCCGCCGTCGTCGCGGCGCAGCGTGCCGGTGACCACCGCGTCGACCCCGGCGGCGTCGACGGTCTCCTGGATGCCGGGTGTCACCACCGGGTGGGCGCTGACCTCGACGAAGACGGTGACGCCGGCGTCGGCGAGCGCGCGCACGGCCGGCGCGAACTGGACGCTGTGGCGCAGGTTGCGGTACCAGTACTCGGCGCCGCCGACGTCGATGCCGGTGATGTCGGCGCCGACGGTGGAGTGGAACTCGACCCGCGCCGGCCGCGGCGCAACGGGCGCGAGGACCTCCAGGAGCCGGTCGTGGATCGCCTCGACGTGCGCGCAGTGCGAGGCGTAGTCGACCTCGACGCGGCGGGTCCGGACCCCGTCCGCGGCGCACGCGTCGGCGAGCGAGGTGAGCGCGTCGACGTCGCCGGAGACGACGACGGAGCCGACGCCGTTGACGGCGGCGACGCTGAGCCGGTCCGCCCACGGGGCGAGCCGGTCGGTCGCCTGCTCCGGCGGGAGCGCGACGGAGAGCATGCCGCCGCGACCGGCGAGGACCGACAGCGCCTGGCTGCGCAGCGCGACGACCCGGGCGGCGTCGTTCAGGGTGAGGATCCCGGCGACGCAGGCCGCCGCGATCTCGCCCTGCGAGTGGCCGACGACGACGTCGGGGGTGACGCCGCGGGACTCCCACCACGCGGCGAGGGACACCATGACGGCCCACAGGACCGGCTGCACGACGTCGACGCGGTCGAGGCCGGGCGCGCCGGCGTCGCCGCGCAGGACCGCGGTGAGGGACCACTCGACGAACGGCGCGAGGGCCGCCTCGCACGCCTCGATCCCCTCCCGGAACACGGGCTCGGCGTCGAGGAGCTCCACCCCCATGCCGAGCCACTGCGAGCCCTGCCCGGGGAACACGAACGCGACCTTCCCGCCGGCCCGGATGACTCCTGTGACGGTGGCGGCGGATGGTGTACCGGTGGCGAGCCCGTCCAGTTGCCGCACGACGCCGTCCCGGTCGGTGCCGGCGACGACCGCCCGGTGCGTCAGGGCGGCCCGTGCGCTGAACAGCGTCCAGGCGGCGTCGGCGAGGTCGTCGCCGGTCGCCGCCAGGTGCGCCGCGAGCCGGGCGGCCTGCGCGCGCAGCGCCTCGTCGCTGTGCGCGGACAGCAGGACCGGCACGGCTGCGGGTCCGGCGGCCGGGACGGGGGCGGCCTCCGGCTCCTCGGCGGCCTCCAGGATGAGGTGGGCGTTGGTGCCGGACACCCCGAACGACGACACCCCGGCGCGGCGCGGGCGGCCGGTCTCAGGCCAGTCGCGGGCCTCGGCGAGCAGCTCCACGGCGCCGGCGGTCCAGTCGACGTGCGTCGACGGCCGCCCCACGTGCAGCGTCCGCGGCAGGGTGCCGTGCCGCATCGCGAGGACCATCTTGATGATCCCGCCGATCCCGGCGGCCGCCTGGGTGTGCCCGACGTTGGACTTCAGCGACCCGAGCCACAGCGGGGTCTGCCGGTCCGCGCCGTAGGTGGCGAGGAGCGCCTGCGCCTCGATCGGGTCGCCGAGGGCGGTGCCGGTGCCGTGCGCCTCGACCGCGTCCACATCGGACGCCTCCAGGCCGGCGGCGCGCAGGGCAGCCCGGATCACCCGCTGCTGCGCCGGGCCGTTGGGGGCGGTGAGGCCGTTGGAGGCGCCGTCCTGGTTGAGGGCCGAGCCGCGCACGACCGCCAGGACGCGGTGGCCGCGGGCCCGGGCGTCGCTGAGCCGCTCCAGCACGAGCATGCCGGCGCCCTCTGCGAGGCCCATGCCGTCGGCGTCCTCGGAGAACGCCTTGCAGCGGCCGTCGGCGGCGAGGCCGCGCTGCCGGCTGAACCCGACGAACGCCGCCGGCGACGACATGACGGCTACCCCGCCGGCGAGGGCCAGGTCGCACTCGCCGCGGCGTAGCGCCTGGGCGGCCAGGTGGGTGGCGACCATCCCCGAGGAGCAGGCGGTGTCGACGGTGACGGCCGGCCCTTCGAGCCCGAACGTGTAGGCGATGCGGCCGGACGCGACGCTGCTCTCGGTGCCGATGATGAGGTGGCCCTCGGCGCCGTCGGGGACCTGCTGCAGGCGGCTGCCGTAGTCGCCGCCCGCGGCACCGACGAACACCCCGGTGGGGGTGCCGCGCAGCGTGGTGTGGTCGATGCCGGCGGCCTCGAACACCTCCCACGCGACCTCGAGCAGCAGCCGCTGCTGCGGGTCCATGGCGACGGCCTCCCGCGGCGAGATCCCGAACAGCTGCGGGTCGAAGCGGACGGCGTCGCGCAGGAAGCCTCCGTCGCGGACGTAGCTGCGGCCCGGCCGGTCCGGGTCCGGGTCATACAGGCCGTCGACGTCCCAGCCGCGGTCGGTGGGCATCGGGCCGATCGCGTCGCCGCCGTCGCTCAGCAGCGCCCACAGGTCCTCGGGTGACTCGACGCCACCGGCGAACCGGCAGCTCATGCCGACGATCGCGATCGGCTCGTCGGTGGCGGCGGCCTGGACGGCGGCGGCCGGCGCGGCGGTGATCGCGCCGCCGAGCTCCCGGTGCAGGTGCGCGGCGAGGGCGTCGACGTTGGGGTAGTCGAAGATGACGGTCGTCGGCAGCCGCAGGCCCGTGGACCGGGCCAGGGAGTCGCGCAGTTCGAGGGCGGTCAGGGAGTCGAAGCCGAGGTCCCGGAACGAGCGGGTGCCGTTGACCGCGTCGGCGCCCCGGTGGCCGAGCGCTTCGGCGGCGCCGGCCCGGACGAGGTCCTCCAGCGCGCCGAGCCCGAGCCGCCGGGCGTCCACCCCGCCGGCGGCGGGCGCGGCGGGCGGGGCGAGCAGCGACGCGACCTCGGGCAGGTCGACGATGAGCGGGCGGTGCCGTGCGGCGGTGAACAGCGGCGCGAACTGGGCCCAGTCGACGGCGGCGACGACGGCAGTAACCGGGTCGCGGTCCAGGACGTGGTGCAGGGCGTCGAGGGCGGCGGCGGGGTCCATGAACTCGATGCCGTGCCAGTTCGCCGACGTGCGGACGTCGGCGCGGGCCATGCCGCCGCTTTCCGGACTCCAGATGCCCCAGGCGATCGACGTGCCGGCCCGGCCGCGGGCGCGCCGGGCCTGGACGAGCCCGTCGAGGTAGGCGTTCGCGGCGGCGTAGGCGCCGTGGTCGCCGCTGCCCCAGACCCCGGCGACGGACGCGTACATGACGAACCGGTCGACGGTGTCGCGGTCGAAGACGGCGTCGAGGTTCGCGGCGCCGCCGAGCTTCGCCGCGGTCGCGGCCGCCAGGTCGGCGGGGGTGGTGTCGCGGAGCCGGCCGAGGACGCCGACGCCGGCGGCGTGCACGACGGTGCGGATCGGGCCGTGCTCGGCCTCGACCGCCTCGACGACGGCGGCGAGGGCGTCCCGGTCGGCGACGTCGCAGGCGGCGACGGTGACCCCGGCGCCGAGGGCGGTGAGCTCGTCGCGCAGCGCGGCGGCGCCGGGCGCCTCCTCGCCGCGGCGGCTGAGCAGGACGAGGTGGGTGGCGCCGTGCCCGGCGAGCCAGCGGGCGGTCTGGGCGCCGAGGCCGGTGGTGCCGCCGGTGACGAGCGCGGCGCCGCGGGGCC
>NZ_JBEXUD010000055.1:25337-84412 GCF_040614215.1 Dactylosporangium sp. NPDC006015 | reverse complement strand
GGCGACCCTGACCCCGTCGGCGCCGCCAACGGTGCCGGTGCCGCTGCCCGACCTGGTCGCGGCGGTCCGGGCCGCCGTGCCCCTGCCGGTCGTCGCCGCCGGCGGCATCGCGACCTCCGCGGACGTCGCCGCCGCCCTGCACGCGGGCGCCACCGCCACCATGGTCGGCACGGCCCTGCTGCGCACCGACGAGGCCGGCACCTCCGCCCCGCACCGGGCCGCCCTGGAGTCAGCCTCCGGGTGGCCGGCGCACGGCACGGTGGTGACCCGCGCGTTCACGGGCCGGCCGGCGCGGGCGCTGCGCAACGGCTTCATCGACCGGCACGACGCGACCGCGCCCCACGGCTACCCGCAGGTCCACCACCTGACCGCCCCGCTGCGCAGGGCCGCCGCCGCGGCCGGCGACACGGACCGCGTGCACCTGTGGGCCGGCACCGGGCACCGCCAGGCGGCCACCGGCTCCGCAGCCGCCGTCATCGCCACCCTGACGGCGTCTTTGTGACCGCGCCCGACTCCCCCGTCCCCACCTGGCACGACGGTCCGCCGGCCGCGGCGCTCGACGCACTGGGTGTCGCCGATGACGAGCGGGGCGTGCTCCACGGCGCCGCCGAGGTCCGCGAGCGGTTCGCCTGGCACGACGAATACCACGACGGCAGTCCGCACCCCACGTGGCTGGTCGCTGCCATCGCTGTCGGCGATGGGACCCGCCTCGTGTGGGATCCGTCCGCGGACCTGCCCGACGGCGAGTACACCGTCGGCACGATGGTGCCACCGCGGCGGCTCGCGGCGGTCACCGGCTGGCTCGCCGGCGTGTGGCCCGCCACCGCCTCGGTGCGCGTCCTGTCCGACACCGGCGACGGTGTTGCAGGCGACGGCGGTGTCCTGGCCGTCGTCACCGACCCCGCCGAGCTCGACGCGCTGCGCCGGGAGACCACCACCGGCCGGTACACCGGCGGCATCTGCCGCTGCCACGGCAACCTCACCCTGACCCTGCACGACGTCGGCGGCGCGCTGCTCGGCACGGCCCGCCTGCACGGCCACGGCAGCGTCGCCTGGGAGGCGGAGCGCTTCCACAACCATCTCGACGTCGCCGACCCGACCGCATTGCGGCTGCGGCTCGTCGGGTGGGGCGTGCCCGGGCAGCTCTCGGGCTTTTTCATGGCCCTGGCGTTCAAGCTCGACCTGGTGCCGGAGGAGACCGGACCCGACGACCCGGCGCCACCGGCCGGGGCGACGCTGACCGAGATCCTGGACTGGCTCGGTGCCCTGCCCGTGCCGATCCCGGCGTTCGGCCTCGGCGGCGAGACAGGCCGGCGGCTGCTTGCCGCCTACCCCGCCGAGGAGATCATGGCCGCGGTCGCCGGGGATCCGCCGCCGCACCGGATGCTCGGCGCGATGAACTGGGCGCTGGCCCAGCCCGACGACGCCCCCATGGCCCGCCTCCTCGCCCCGGCCCTCCGCCGCCTGCTCTGACCGCACCGGAGGCGAGCGGCGGGCCCCGGCCCGCATCGGAGGCGCGCGGTGAGTTCGGGTCCCCGACGGATGCTCTCGGTGGTCAGGTGCGCGACAGGCGGGCGGCGAACGTGCAGCGTGCGGGCTGATACATGGTCGTGAGCGCGGCCACTGTCCCGTTGCGGACGGTGACGAAGGCTTCCGTGGATGGAATCGCCGTGGCTACGGTGAGCGCACAGCCAACCACACATCTCCGGAGGATCCCTTGTCACCCAAGGACCGGTCCGGTCATGCCGTCGTGCTCGGAGCAAGTATGGCCGGGCTGCTCGCCGCGCGTGTCCTGAGCGAATCATTTGCGAACGTCACCATTTTTGACCGCGACACCCTGCCCGCCGGCGCCGCCGGCCGCAAGGGCGTGCCGCAGGGCGAGCACTCGCACGGGCTCCTGGCCAGGGGCCGGCAGGTGCTCGAGGAGCTCTTCCCCGGCATCGTCACCGAGCTGACCGCCGAGGGCGCGATCCCGGTCGACCTCATGCGCGACTGCGTGTGGGTCACCGGCGACCGGCCGATGCCCCGGGTCGCGTCGGGACTGGCCGGGCTGTGCGTGAGCCGGCCGCTGATCGAGGCCGGGGTCCGCCGCCGGGTCCGCGCCCTGCCCAACGTCGTGATCCTCGACGGGCACGAGGCGACCGGCCTGCTCTTCGACGGCCGGAAGGTCACCGGCGCGAAGGTCCTGCCGGCCGGCGGCAGCGAGCACGACATCGCCGCGGACCTCGTCGTCGACGCGACCGGGCGCGGCAACCGCGGCCCGACGTGGCTCGCCGCGCTCGGGTTCGAGCGGCCCGCCGAGGAGCGGGTCGACCCCCTCACGGTCTACGTGTCCCGCGACTACCGCCGGGTCCCCGGCCGGGAGGACTTCGCGGCCGTCGTCAACTCCCCCAACGCCGGCCGCCCGTTCGGCGCGGTCGCGATCGCCGCGGACGGCGACCGGTGGATGGTGACGCTGCTCGGTGTCGGCGCGGGCCAAGCGCCGCCGACCGACCCCGACGCCTACGCGGAGTTCACCGCGAAGCTGGCCGACCCGCGGGTGCACGAGCTGCTCAGCACGGCCGAGCCGCTCGGCCCGCCGCTGCGGATGCGGCTGCCGGCGAGCGTGCGGCGGCGGTACGAGCGGATGGACCGTCTGCCGGACGGCTTCGTCGCGATCGGCGACGCCATCTGCGCCTTCAACCCCGCCTACGGGCAGGGCATGACCGTCGCGGCCGCGGAGGCCATCGAGCTGCGCGACGCGCTGCGGGCCGGCCGGGCGGGGCTGCCGCGCCGGTTCTACGCGAAGGCGGCGAAGGTCGTCGACGTGCCGTGGGACATCGCCGTCGGCGCGGACCTCGCCAACCCGGAGGTCCAGGGCGAGCGGACCGGCAAGACCCGGTTCCTCAACGCGTACGTGGCGAAGATCCAGACCGCGTCGGGCCGCAGCGCCGCGGTCGGGCGCCGGTTCCTGCAGGTGGCGAACCTGATGCAGGCGCCGCCGGCCCTGTTCGCCCCGGGCATCGTCGCGCGGGCCCTGTGGTTCGGACGCAAACGACCGGCCGCGGTACAGGTGCCTCAGCGGCAGAAGGTCTCCGCATAACCAGACGGAGGGGCCCCGCACGGGCCCCTCCGCCGACCGGTCACGCCCAGATGATGTCGGTGTCCGGGTTGTACAGGCAGTTGGTGCTGTCCGGGCCGCTGCCGATGTGGCTCGGCTCGCTGCCCTTCGGCACGCCCTTGTACTTGTCGCAGATGATCGTCTTGTGGGAGCTGTCGCCCACCACCGTGATGCGGCTGAAGCGCGCGGTGTCGCCCCAGTTGGTGTTGATGCCGGCGATCACCTTCGTGGACTTGACGGTGATGTTGCTGACCACGACGTTGCGCTGGTAGGAGTTCGTGCAGTTGCCGCAGGCGCGGTACAGCTTGCCGGCGTTCTCGACGTAGAAGCCGGAGATGTTGACCGTGCCGTTGCCGTTGTGCTGGAACACCTTGTCGCTGGCCGACTTCGCGCCGCCGCCGATCACGTAACTGGTGCCGCCGCCCGTGCCGAGGAACGTCGCGGCGTCCTCGCCCACGTCCTCCCACCACACGTTCTGGATCGTGCACGTGCCGAGGCAGTGGATACCGTCACCGGCCGGCGCGCCGATGATGACGTTCTTGATGGTCGCGCCGTTGGCCAGCTCGAACATCGGGTCCTGGCTCTCGCTCTGCCCGCCGTCACCGATGCAGCAGTAGCGCTTCATCCCACCATCGAGCGTGCCCGACACCGGGATGGTGCCGCTGACGCTCGCGTCGCCGGTCTTCGTCGGCCAGCCGCTGCCGGGCGGCGGCGGGGACGACGACGTCGGCGGGGTGTCGGAGACCGTCGGAACGGGCGTGGTGGGGCTGTTGCTGGTTCCAGGTCCGGCGGCGTCGGTCACCGTCACGTCGTCGAAGGACGCCGACGCGTAGCCGGTCTGCACACCGATCCGGCCGGTCGCCGCCACCGAGCTGGTGCCGGTGGCGATGGTGGCGCCGTCGACCTTGCCGGTGATGCTGCTGCCCGAGACGGTGATGCCGAGGGTGTACCAGCTGCCGGTGCTGACCGTGCGGCTGGCGGAGCCGAGGACCGTGACCGAGCCGCTGTTGACCGCCTGCAGCTGCACCGAGTTGCCGGGCAGCAGCGCCAGCCGGTAGAAGGTCGTCGAGCTCTTCGCGCGGGCGAGCAGCCCGACGAACCCGTTCGACGCCAGCGACTGCGGCTTCACCCGGGCGGTGACCGTGTAGTTGGTCCACGAGGTGCTGCCGGCGAAGTTGCGGGCGTTCTCGCTGCCCGCGCTGCTCTGCTGCATCGCGCCGTCGACGACCGACCAGGTGCCGCCGGACTTCGACCAGTCGTTGGTGTTTCCGTCGGCGAACGTGTCGCTGAACAGCGTCGCGGCGAACGCGACCTGCGTGCTGATCGCGGCGACGGCGGTGAAGGCGGCGACACCGGCGGCCAGGATCGGCCACCGGCGGCGCCGGTGCTTGCGGGGTGGTTCCATGCGATGCCTCCGGAAAGGAGATCGGTGGGGGCGTCGCGTGCACGGGGTGTACGGCTCTGTGGGCGGACTGGGCGGGTCAGCCGATGCGCGCTGTACGGAACGGCTCAGGAAAGCGCATTCCTAGTAGCAACGTAGACCGGCACCTATGCCTGGTCAAGGCTCCCGAGGTGCATCCACGTGAAAACCAGGGGGACGTCGCCGTCGCTGACGAGGTGGTGGTCCTCGCCGGGCGGGATGATGAGCAGGTCACCGGCGCGGAACGTGTCCGCCCGTGCGCCGTCGATCTCGACGTGGCCGCTGCCCTGCACGATGGTGAAGATCTCGGGGACGTCGTGGGTGTGCCGGTCGGACTCGGCGTGGGTGCGGTGCCCGGCGTCGTCGTAGCGGCTGATGCCGCCGCGGATGACGGGACCCCAGCCGGCGCCGATCGCGGCGAGGGTGGCGGGGGTCCCGCCGTCGGGCAGGTCGGCGACGGTCAGCTTGCGCATGGCAGGTCTCCTACTTCACTGAGCAGTGCGTGCCGCGCGGCGGCGGCGCGCACGAGGTCGGCGATGCCGGGCAGGGCGACGCCGTCGTCGTGGGCCACGCCGACGAGCGGCACGGGGTCGGGTGCGGCCATGATCTGTTCGGCGAGGGTCGTGAAGGGCAGGGTCCGCGACAGCGGCGCCAGCAAGGGGTCGCCGGAGAGCAGGTTCTCCAGCAGCGACACCCTGCCCGGCAGGACGGCGCCGTCGAGGCGGTCCTCCGGGTACACCACGTGGGCGGTTCCCCGGGTGCCGGTGACGGTGATGTCGCCGGCGATGAACTCGGTCGAGGCGAGGGTGACCGCGACCGTCACGACGGGCCCTTCCGCGGGGGTGAGCCGCAGCGCGGCGGTGTCCTCGACCTCGATGTCCCTGCTGCGGAAGCGTTCCAGCTCCAGGGTCCACGGTGGACGGACGCCGCCGATGGCGAGGGCCTGCATGAGCGCGTGCGCGAACGGGTTCACGAGGGCCCCGTCGACGGCGCGCCGGCCGGACCACGGTGAACGCGTCCAGTACGACAGCGGCCGCCACCACGCGCCGGCGACCGCGATGTGCGTCAGCTCGCCGAGGTCCAGCGCCGCGAGCGCGGGCAGGGTCGGCGAGCCGAGCGCCTGGAACCCGACCTGGCAGCGCCGCCCGGTCGCGGCGAGCGCCGCGGACAGCCGCTCGTGCGCGGCGACGTCGAGGACCGGCGGCTTCTCCAGCAGCAGGTCCGCGCCGGCGTGCACGGCGTCCAGCGCGATCCCCAGGTGGGTGTGCGGCGGGGTGCAGATGACGACGTAGTCCGGCTTGTGCTCGGCGAGGAGCAGCCGGTGGTCGTCGTACACGGGAAGCTCCTCGCCGAACATCGGCTGGACCTCGCCGAGGGCGACGAGACGGACCCGGTCACCGAGCGCCGCGATGTTCTGCCGGTGCCGCCGCCCGTGGCCGGACGCCCCGATGAGCGCGATCGTCGGGGTGGCGCTCACAGCGCCGCCAGGGTGGCCGCGGCGCCGTGCCGCTCCAGGTCGCGCAGCCACCGCTCGATCTCGGCGCGCAGC
Source organism: Dactylosporangium sp. NPDC006015 (assembly GCF_040614215.1). Classification (NCBI taxonomy): domain Bacteria; kingdom Bacillati; phylum Actinomycetota; class Actinomycetes; order Micromonosporales; family Micromonosporaceae; genus Dactylosporangium; species Dactylosporangium sp. NPDC006015. The sequence goes on along the minus strand of NZ_JBEXUD010000055.1, from coordinate 78,343 downwards.
GGCGCGTCGTCGGCGAGCCCCGGGGACAGCATGGTGAGCCGCTGCTCCGTGGACGCACCCCGCAGCCGGTCGGCCAAGGGGTCGTTGAGGGGCAGCTCGGTGCCGTCGTCGGCGCGGCCGCCGACGAACCGGATCCAGGCGGCGAGGACGAGCGCGGCGTACACCGGCACCTCCCCCGCGGCGCGCCGGTCGGCGACGGTGCCGAGCAGGCGTTGCGGGAGCTTCTGGCTGCCGTCCCCGGCGACCTGCAGCGTGCGGTAGCGCAGCGCGCTGTTGGCGAAGCGGCCGAGGACCTGCTGCCCGTACTCGTGAACGGGCAGCGACAGCGTCGGCGCGATGTCGGACTCGATGAACGCCTCCATCGCCGCGCGGTAGCCGGGCAGCGCGAGGGCGGCGTCGATGGTCTGCGCGCCGGCGAGGACGCCCAGGTATGCCAGGGCGGAGTGCACGCTGTTGAGCGCCCGGAGCTTGCGCAGCTCGTAGGGTGCGGTGTCGGTGGTGAGGGTGACGCCGGCGAGCTCCAGCGCGGGCCGCCCGCCCGGGAAGTCGTCCTGCACGACCCACTCCCGGAACGGTTCGGCGGCGATGGCGGCCTCGTCCCTGGCACCGATGAGGGACTCCACCGTCGCCAGGGTCTCCGGTGTACTGGCCGGCACGATCCGGTCGACCATCGTGCCCGGGAAGCTCAGCAGCTCCATGACGTCGGGGTCCTGCAGCGCGTCGCCGACGAGGCCGCGCAGCAGCTCGCCGTTGCCGTTGAGGTTGTCGCAGCTGACCAGCGCCAGCGGAGTCTCCCGCAGCCGCAGCCCCCGCACCAGCAGGTCGAGCACGGCGGAGCCGGGCGCGTAGGCCTTCTCGGTGACGGTGAACGTGACGACCTTGATCGCCGGGTCGGCGATGCGGCCGAGGACGGCACCCGGCTCGGACCCGGCGTGCAGCACGCTGTCGAACGCGCCGACCACCCGGGCGCTCGCGTCCGGCCCGTCGACGGTGAGCACGCTGTACAGCATGTCCTGCGCGCGCAGCGCCTCGAGGACGTTCCGGGAGCTGGGCGCGACGCCGACGATCCCCCAGTCGCCGCCGCCCTTGGCGATCGCGTCCTCGATGTACACCGCCTGGTGCGCCCGGTGGAACGCGCCGAGCCCGAAGTGGAGGATGCCGGCGCCCACGTCGCCGGGCCGCACGAGCGGCTCGACCTTCAGGGGCGTCGAGAGGCTCAGGCGCGCCATGCCGGCCCGTCCGGGAAGGAGAACTCGGCGATCGACTCGGGGCGCAGCTCGACGCTGTACCCGGGGTTGACCGGCAGCCGGTAGCAGCCGTCGACGACGGTGACCGGGTCGGTGAAGTGCTCGTGCAGGTGGTCGACGTACTCCACCATCCGGCCCTCCATGCTGCCGGTGATCCGCAGGTAGTCGAAGAACGCGAGGTGCTGCACGTATTCGCACAGCCCGACGCCGCCGGCGTGCGGGCAGACCGGCACACCGAACTTCGCCGCCATGAGCAGCTCGGCGAGGACCTCGCCGACGCCGGCGACCCGGCACGCGTCGATCTGCATGACGCGGATCGCGTCGGCCTGCAGCAGCTGCTTGAAGATGACCCGGTTGGCGGCGACCTCGCCGGTCGCGACGCGGCACCGGCCGCCGGTGATCCCGTCGAGGGCCCGCTGGATGCGGGCGTGGCCGAGGACGTCGTCGGCGTGGGTCGGCTCCTCCATCCAGTACGGGTCGACCTCGGCGAGCTGGCCGAGGTTGGCGATCGCCTCGTCGACGTCCCACACCTGGTTGGCGTCGAGCATGAGCAGCGCGTCGGGGCCGATCTCGGACCGGATGATCCGGGCGCGGCGCACGTCGTCGTCGATGGCGCCGCCGACCTTCATCTTCACCGCGGTCCAGCCGTCGGCGACGGCCTGCCGGGTCAGCGCGCGGACCTTGTCGTCCGGGTAGCCGAGCCAGCCGACCGACGTCGTGTAGGAGGGCAGGCCGGCGGCGCGCGCGTGGGCGAGGCGCTCCTCGTACTCCGGCAGGCCCTTGTCGAGGATGGCGGCGGCCTCGTCGCGGGTGAGGGCGTCGGTGATGTGCTGGAAGTCCACGGCGGCGAGGAGGTCCGCGGTCGGCAGCTCGGCCAGCAGCTGCCACAGGGGCTTGCCGGCGAGGCGGGCCCGCAGGTCCCACACGGCGTTGAGGACGGCGCCGGCGGCGAGGGCGATGACGCCCTTCTCCGGGCCGAGCCAGCGCAGCTGCACGTCGGCGGTGAGGGTGCGGGACCCCTCGGCGGTGCACAGCTCCTCGACGGTGTGGCCGACGACGTGGTGCTCGAGGGCCCGCACGGCGGCGCAGGTGATCTCGTTGCCGCGGCCGTTGGTGAACGTGAGGCCGGTGCCGGTGACGCCTTCGGCGGTGGTGAGCTCGACGTAGGTGGCGGAGTAGTCGCCCCGGTTGATCGCGTCGGACCCGTCACCCGCCGCGGCGGTGGGGAACCTGACGTCGTGGACGGTCAACCCGGTGATCATCGAACTCCTCCGACGGTGCGCGCGTAGACGCGTTTGGGCAGGTGGTAGGCGAGGTCCGCGATCGTCTCGGCGGCCTCGTCCAGGGGCAGGCGGTGCTCGGCGACGAGCCGGGCGAGGAACCCGGCGTCGACACGGCGGGCGACGTCGTGCCGGACGGGGATGGAGCAGAACGCGCGGGTGTCGTCGACGAACCCGGCGGTGTTGGCGAAGCCGGCCGTCTCGGTGACCGTCTCCCGGAAGCGGCGCAGCCCCTCGGGGCTGTCCAGGAACCACCAGGGCGCGCCGAGGAACACCGCGGAGTAGCCGCCGGCGAGCGGCGCGAGCTCCCTCGTGAACACCGTCTCGTCCAGCGTGTACAGCACGACCCGGAAGCGCGGGTCATTGCCGAACGCGTCCAGCAGCGGCTTCAGCGACCGCACGTACTCCGTCGGCGAGGGGATGTCACCGCCGACGTCGCGGCCGTGCCGGGCGAACAGGGCGGTGTTGTGGTTGCGGACCGCGCCCGGGTGCAGCTGCATGACGAGGCCGTCCTCGACGGACATCCGCGCGAACTCGACGAGCATGTGCGCGCGGAAGCGCTCGGCGTCGCGGCTGTCGGCCTTGCCGGTGAGGGCTTTGTTGAACAACGCGGCGGCGTGCGCGACCGGTAGCGCCAGGGTCGCCGCGGTCGGGTGGCCGTGGTCGCTGGAGGTGGCGCCGGCCGCGATGAACGCCTGCCGCCGCTCCCGCAGCCGCTCCAGGAACTGCGGGAACGTGGTCACGCCGAGCTGCTCGATCCGGCCGGCCCAGCCGGGCCACTCGAAGTCGACGACGTCGTCGGGGCGGAACGTGGTGATGACCCGCCCGCCCGGCCCGCCCCAGCCGTCGGCCTCGAGCTTGGCGTGCGCGGTGAGGTCCGACAGCGGCGACTCGGTGGTGGCGAGGACCTCGAGGTTGAACCGCTCGAACAGCGCCCGCGGCCGGAACGCGGGGTCGGCGAGACGCTCGGACAGCAGGTCGTAGACGAGGTCGGCGGTGTCGACGCGCAGCGGCACGGTGACGCCGAAGACGTCGCAGAGGACCCGTTCGGTCCACAGCCGCGACGGGGTGCCGCGGAACAGGTGCCAGTTGGCGGCGAGGAGCCGCCAGATGGTGCGCCCGTCGGTCTGGGTGGGGCTGCCGTCGACGGTCGGCACGCCGAGCTCGTGCGGGGCGATGCCCTGGCTGGCGAGCATCCGGGTCACGTAGTGGTCGGGCACGACGATGAGCCTGGCCGGGTCGGGGAACGGCCGGTCGTCGGCGATGATCGCCGGGTCGACGTGGCCGTGCGGGCTGATGAGCGGGAGGTCCTTCGCGTGCCGGTACAGCTCCCGCGCGATCGACCGGAGGCCGGGCTCGGCGGGCAGCAGCTGGTCGTCGTGCAGCAGCGTTTTAGTCATTGCGAATCCTGACGGGCAGTCCGAGGGCGATGGACTCGTTGGCGGCCAGGCCGATGCGCAGCGCGCGGGCGCCGTCCTCGGCCTCGGCTGCGGCGACGCCGTGCCCCTGATCGTTGCTGTCGGGCCTACCGAGCAGGTCGGCGAGCATGCGGGCGTCGCCGCCGCCGTGGCCCTCCCGCTCGTAAGGGATCGGGATCTCGCGCGGCTCGCTCCAATGTGGATGGACGCGCAGCGTGGCCCGGCCCGGCTCGTCGCCCTTGATGAGCCCGGTGGCCCCGGCCGCGACGTGGTCGCTCTCGACCACCTCCAGCTCGAGGCGGCCCTTGCTGCCGTTGAACATCACCCGGTAGCCCTCCCAGGGGGCGTAGGCGGTCAGGTGATAGGTCATCGTGGCGCCGCGCGCGTAGCGGACGAGGACGGCGAGGTCGTCCTCGATGGTGACGCCCGGCGCGAAGACGTCCTGGTCGCGTTGGTATCCGTCGCTGGTGCCGGTGTACAGCTCGTCGCGGTGCGGGTCACTGCCGAGCGCGAACCGGTCCCGGGGCGCGCCGGCGCCGGCGCCGGCCTCGCCGTAGAAGAACAGCCGGCCCTGCGCGTAGACCTCGGCGGGCTCGTCGTCGAGCCACCAGTTGACCAGGTCGAAGTGGTGCCCGGACTTGTGCACGAGCAGGCCGCCGGAGTTGGCCTTGTCGCGGTGCCAGCGGCGGAAGTAGTCGGCGCCGTGCCGCACGTCGAGCAGCCACTCGAAGTGCACGGATCCGACCTCGCCGATCTCGCCCGACGCGATCAGTCGCTTGAAAGTTTCATGGAGTGGGTTGTACCGGTAGTTGAAGGTCACCCGGACGCGGCGGCCCGTTCGCCGCACCGCGTCGAGGATTCTGGCGCAGCGCTGCGCGTCGACCGTCATCGGCTTCTCGGTGAGCACGTCGCAGCCGGACTCCAGAGCGGCCACGATGTACTCGTCGTGGAACCGGTCCACGGTGGTGACGATCGCGACGTCGACCTTCTCCTCGTGCAGCATGCGGCGGAACTCGGTGGCTGGGTAGGTGGGGACCGGCGCCGGCAGCCGCGCGTTGTGCACGGCGAGGCGGTGCGGCTCCGGATCGGCGAGCGCGACGAGCGCGCAGGTGTCGCGATGCGGCCCGGTGAGTGCGCGCGTGAACATCTCAGCGCGCGATCCGGTGCCGACGATCGCGTAGCGGGTGTGCATCGGTTGTCGCTCCCTGGAACTGCTGCAGGCGACTGCAAAGGGTTGCAGCGATACTGTGCTCCACCGCCGCACGTCGGGTCAATACCCCTGGATTTTCTGCATTCACAGGCGTTGACATGGCAGCAACCGTTTGCATTAATGACTCCGTGCCCGCCACTATTCGAGATGTAGCCCGCGCCTCCGGCGTCCATGTCTCCACCGTGTCGCGCACGTTCTCAGCACCGCATCTGGTCAACCCCGACACCCGGAGCAGGGTGCTGTCCACCGCGGAGAGCCTCGGCTACCGGCCCAACCGTGCGGCCCGCGCGCTCATCACCGGGCGGACGCACAACATCGGCCTGATCGTCGCCGACATCGCCAACCCGTTCTTCCCACCACTGATCAAGGCGGCGGAGTCGCAGGCCCGGCAGCGGGACTACCACCTCTTCGTCGCCGACACCAACGAGGACCCGGTCATGGAGGAGCAGCTCGTCCAGGCCCTCGCCAAGCAGGTCGACGGCGTGCTGCTGTGCAGCCCGCGCATGAGCAACGACCTGATCGAGAAGCTGCGCCGCGAGGTGCCGCTGGTCGTGGTGAACCGGGCCGTCGACGGGCTCCCCGCGGTGGTGATGGACGTGTCGAACGGCGCGAAGGCCGCGATCGAGCACCTCGTCGGTCTCGGCCACACCGACCTCGCCCTGCTCGGCGGGCCGCGTGGCTCATGGACCAACCGGGAGATCCGGCGCTCCGCGACGGCCGCGGCGAAGGCCGCCGGGGCCAACCTGAACGTGCTCGGACCGCACCAACCGACCGAGGCCGCCGGCGCCGCCGCGTGCGACGCCGTGCTGGCCACCGGAGCGACCGCCGTGCTGGCCTACAACGACCTCATGGCGATCGGACTGCTCGAAGCCCTCCACGACCGGGGCGTCAGCGTCCCGGGTGAGCTCAGCGTCGTCGGCATCGACGACATCTCGCTCAGCCGTCTGATCCGCCCCAAGCTGACCACGGTCTCCACCCCGACCGCGGCCGCCGGGCGGGCGGCCGTCGACATGCTCCTGCAGCACGACGACGAACGCCGCACGAACGCGCTGGTGACGCTCCAGACGGAGCTCATCGTGCGCGACTCGACCGGGCCCAACCCACATTGATCCCGAGACTTCCACCGTCAGGGAGTGACACCCCATGTCCGGAACACCCCGCCGTAGACTTCTGGCAACCGCCGTCGCAGCCGTGTTGCTCGCTCCGCTCGCCGCCTGCGGCGACGACGGCGGCGAGGCACCAGCGGTCGACTCGACCAAGCCCGTCGAGCTGAGCATCTTCTGGTGGGGCGGCGACGCCCGTGCCAAGCTCACCGAAGAGGCGCTCGCGCTCTACACCAAGAAGCACCCCAACGTCACGTTCAAGAAGACGTGGCAGGCCAACCAGGGGTACTTCGACAAGCTCGCCACCCTCACCGCGGGCAACGACGCACCCGACATCTTCCAGATCGACGACAACTTCCTCACCGAGTACGCGTCGCGCAACGTCACGCTGGACCTGACGTCGTACCAGAAGTCGAACAAGCTCGACACGTCGAAGTTCCCCGAGAGCCTGTGGAAGTACGGCGTCGTGGACGGCAAGCTCGCCGGCGTCGCGTTCGGCGAGAACACGCAGGGCCTGGTGTTCAACAAGACCAAGCTCGCCGCGGCGAACCAGCCGCTGCCGACCACCGGCATGACGTGGGAGGCGTTCGTCGACTGGGCCGCGACGGCGACCACGGCCACGAAGGTCCCCGGCACGCAGGACCCGAGCGCGGACTACAAGGCGTTCTGGATCTGGCTGCGCCAGCAGAACAAGGACCTGTACAAGGACAAGGAGCTCGGCTTCACGGCGCAGGACGTGACCGCCTGGTTCGACCTGTGGAAGGGCGCCCGGGACCGCAAGGCCACACCGACCGCCGACGTGATCCGCGAGGGCAACGCCACAGACATCACCAAGCAACTCGTCGTGACCGGGAAAGCGCTTACCTCCTGGGTGTGGGTGAACCAGCTGCCCGAGCTGCAGAAGAACACGAAGGACGAGCTCGGCGTCGTGGCGTACCCCGGCGACCCCAAGGCGCAGTGGGCCCGCGCGGCGCTCTACTTCTCCGTCTACCGGGGCAGTGACAAGAAGGACGTGGCGGTCGACGTCATCAACTTCCTCGCCAACGACCCGGAGGTCGGCAAGGTCCTCGGCACCGACCGCGGCCTGCCGCCGAACCTCGACATCCGCGCCTCGGTGCTGGGCACCGTCACCGACGCGTCGATGAAGACCTCCATCGAGGTGGAGAACACGCTCGGCAAGACGTTCGGGCCCTCGCCGCAGGTCCCGCTGAAGGGGCACAGCACGCTGCGCTCCGAGCTCATCAAGGCCGCCGAGTCGGTGCAGGCCGGCAAGGCCACCCCCGCGCAGGCCGCCGAGGCCTTCATCACGGCCGCGAAGTCCGCGATCTCGAAGTGAGGCTCTTCCAGTGGCGCTGACCACCGCGCCGGCACCTTTGCACCGAGCGGCGAAGGGGCCCCGCATCGAACCGCGGGGCCCCCGTCGTGAAGGGCTCGCCGGCTATCTCTTCCTGACACCGTGGCTCGTCGGGCTGGCCACCATCACGGCCATCCCGATGCTGATGTCGCTGGTGCTGAGCTTCACCGACTACGACATCCTGTCGGACTGGTCCGAGCTCAACTGGGTCGGGTTCGACAACTACCAGCGGATGTTCACCGAGGATCCGACGTTCTGGCACGCCGTGCAGGTCACGGTGCTGTTCGCGGTCATCGCGACGCCGCTGAAGCTCGGCGCCGCGCTCGGCGTCGCGCTGCTGCTCAACAAGGCCGTCCGCGGCGTCGGGCTGTACCGCAGCCTGTTCTACCTGCCGTCGCTGCTCGGCGGCAGCGTCGCCCTCGCGATCGTCTGGGTGTCGATGTTCAGCCGGGACGGCTCGTTCAACGAGCTGCTGTCGGTGTTCGGCATCGCCGGGCCCGGCTGGGTCAACGACCCCGACTACGCGCTCGGCACGCTGATCCTGCTGGCGATCTGGCAGTTCGGCGCGCCGATGGTCATCTTCCTGGCCGGCCTGAAGCAGGTCCCGGTGGAGCTGTACGAGGCGGCGTCGGTCGACGGCGCGGGCGCGTTCCGCAAGTTCCGGTCCATCACGCTGCCGATCCTGTCGCCGGTCATCTTCTTCAACCTCGTGCTGGAGACGATCCACGGCTTCCAGGGCTTCACGTCGGCGTTCGTCATCAGCGGCGGCACCGGTGGGCCCGTCGACTCGACCCTGATGTACACGCTCTACCTGTACATCAAGGGCTTCACCGACTACGAGATGGGCTACGCCTCCGCGCTCGCGTGGGTGTTCCTGCTCGCCGTCGGCCTGCTCACCGTCGTGCTGTTCAGCACGGGCCGGTTCTGGGTGCACTACGGGGATGAGCGATGAAGTCGATCCTGCGCACGGTGGTGATCCTCGCGCTGCTCGGGGTCATCCTCTACCCGCTGTTCTGGGTGCTCGGCAGCTCGCTCAAGAGCCAGCCGGAGATGCTGAGCAACGCCGGGGTCATCCCGGAGTCGTTCACCCCCGGCAACTACCCGAAGGGCTGGTCGCACCTCGACACCAGCTTCGGCCGGTTCTTCCTCAACAGCACGATCGTGTCGCTGCTGGTCGTGGTCGGCAACGCGCTGTCCTGCCTGCTCGCCGCCTTCGCCTTCGCCCGGCTGCGCTTCCGCGGGCGGGCCACCTGGTTCGCGGTCATGGTCGGCACGCTGCTGCTGCCGGGCCACGTGCTGATCGTCCCGCAGTTCATCGTGTTCCGGCAGCTCGACCTGGTCGGCGGCAAGTTCCCGTACCTGCCGCTGATCCTGCCGCACTTCCTGGCCACCGAGGCGTTCTTCGTCTTCCTGATGGTCCAGTTCATGCGCGGCATCCCCCGCGAGCTCGACGAGGCCGCGAAGATCGACGGCTGCACCACGTTCGGGGTGTTCCGCAACGTGATCCTGCCGCTGAGCCGCCCGGCCCTCGTGACCACGGCGATCTTCTCGTTCATCTGGACCTGGAACGACTTCTTCCGCCAGCTGGTGTACGTGTCGGACCTGCCGAAGTACACGGTGCCGGTCGCGCTGCGGCTCTTCATCGACTCGCAGGGCCAGTCGGAGATCGGGCCGATGTTCGCGATGTCGGTCCTGTCGCTGCTGCCGGTCTTCCTGTTCTTCCTCGCCTTCCAGAAGATGCTCGTCGAGGGCATCAACACCTCCGGCCTGAAGGGGTGAGCGCCGTGGCGCGTCGCGGGTTCACGGAGACGGTCACGGTGGCGGCCGACCTCGCCCTGGTCGGCATCGCCGTCACGGTGTGCAGCCTGCCGGTGCTCACCGCCGGCGCGGCCGTGCACGCGGGCTCGGTCGCCGTCCGCGACGTCATCGAGGGCTCCGCCGTGCGGCCGTCCCGGCTGTGGCGGGTGTTCGTGCGCTCGCTGCTGCCCGGCGCCGTCTGCACGGTCGCGGCCGCCACCCTCGCGTGGCTCCTGTTGTTCAATCTCGGCGCCGTCGCCTCAGGCCGGGTCCCGGGCGGGTTGCCCGTGCTCGTGGCGACCGGCGCCGTCGCCGCCGCACTGCTCGCCGCCGGCGCTCTCGGCGTCGTGCATCTGGCCCACCACGGTTCATGGTCAGGTGCGCTGCGTTGGGCGGCGGGCACCGTGTGGCGGCAACCGCTCACGGCGGCGATGGTGGCCGGGGTGTCATCCATCGCCGCCGTGATCGGCGCGATGATTCCCGTGACGGCCCCGCTGCTCGTCGGCTACCTGTTGTTCGCGGTGCACGTGATCGCCGCCCGCCGCCTTTCCGAGCCGGCCCCGGATTCCGAGCAGATCACGGTTTCCGGGCCGTCCCCGGTGCGGGGCTGAATCGCTTTCCCTGTCGCATTTCCGCCGCCGCCCGTGTACGGATTCCGCCGTGCACGGGCAGCGCCGTTTCCGGGCGTTTCCGGCCTCCGGCGGGGTATCCGGAAAACGCACGACGCCCGCCCCGCGGTCTCGCGGAACGGGCGTCGTGACGGTTTCGATCAGAGGTGGCCGGCGACCGCGGGGAGCAGGTCGCGGAACGTGCGCCCCGAGGCCTGGGTGCCGAGCGCGGTCATCGTCCAGCCCTGCTGGTCGCGGGTGACCTTGGCCATGACCTGCGCGGTGTGCGGGCCCGAGCCGCTGAGGTCGAAGCGGGCCAGCTCGGCGCCGTTCGTCTCGTCGACCAGCCGGCAGTACGCGTTCTCGATCTGGGCGAAGCTCTGCCCGGTGAACGAGTTGACCACGAACACCAGCGTGCGGACGTTCAGCGACAGCGCGACCAGGTCGACGATGATGCTCTCGTCGTCGCCCTCGCCCGCGCCGGTGACGTTGTCGCCGGTGTGCTGGACGGCGCCGTCGTTGCTGCGCAGCTGGCGGAACCACACCTGGTCGACGAGCTGGTTGGCGCTGTCGAACAGCAGGCAGGACGCGTCCAGGTCGATCGACTGGGTCTTCAACCCGCCGAACAGGCCCTTCTTCTTCATCGCGTCCCAGCCCAGGCCCATGCGGACCTTGGTGAGCGTGCCACCGCCACCCTTCACGAGGGAGACGGACTGGCCCTTGCTCAGACTCACACCCATACGTATGCCTTCCCGATTGCTGTCGGCGAAGCTGTCATTTCCGTCCGGCCGCCCAGCGCATGCCCCAGCCGTAGGTCTCGTCGAGCAGGCGCTGGCCGCCGCGGATGTAGCGGACCTCACGGCGCACCGACACGTCGTTGCCGTTGCCCTCGATCATGGCGATCGCGCACATCATGGCGGCCGGGTCCGGCTCGTCGAGGTGAATCTCCAGCTGAGGGCCGGCGACCGGGAACAAGGTCACCACGGCCTGGGCCGCGGCCCAGTTGGGGGTGCCCTCGTAGATGAACGCGAACACCAGGATGCGGCGGATGTTCGCCGCATACCGCAGGTCGACGAAGAGGTTCTCCCCGCCGGTGCTGGTGCCGCTCCGGTCGTCGCCGTCGAGGCGGCAGATCGGGTCGCGGCCCAGGGTGTGCACGTCACGCAGCGAGTCGCCGAGGGCCTGGACCACGCCCTTGGAGCCGTCGCTGTACTCGTAGAGGCAGCCGAGGTCGAGGTCGACGCCCTTCGGCTTGCGGCTGAACAGCCCGCCCTTGGCGGCGGGCTGCGCCCAGTTGAGGTTGACCCGGAGGATGCCCGCGGCCCCGCCCTGCTTGGCAAGCGAGACGGCCGGCGCCGCCTTGGTCAGCGTGACCTTGGACAGCGAGACCGGGTTGTTCGGATTCGTCACGGCGTTGCCTGCCTTTCCCGGACGGGGTACGCGGGTTTGAGTTGCGGGGGGTTACGAACGGCCGGCGAGGCTCTCGGCCCGCTCCTCGGCCGCCTCGGCGGCGCTGTTGCGCCGGTTGAGGACCACCGAGGACAGGAACGCGGCGAGGATGAAGCCGACACCGATCAGGCCGGTGATGACCTCGGGCACCTCGAACTTGATCCCGACCAGCAGGATCGCGGCGAGGGCGCCGATCGCCCAGTGCGCGCCGTGCTCGAGGAACACGTACTCGCTCAGGGTGCCCTTGCGGACCAGGTAGACCGTCAGCGACCGGATGTACATCGCACCGACGCCGAGGCCGGCGGCGATGACGAAGATGTTCTGGCTGATGGCGAAGGCGCCGATGACACCGTCGAAGGAGAACGACGCGTCGAGCACCTCGAGGTAGAGGAACAGGAAGAACGCGGCCTTGCCGGCCACCTGCACGACGGCGTTCGGGCCGCCGGACTTGCCCTTGTCGATGTCGCCGGCGTCGCCGTGGATACCCGCGGCGGCCTTCTCGTTCTCGTCCTCTTCCTCGTCGTCGCCGAGGCCGCCCGCGTTCTCGAAGAGCTCACCGAGGCTGTTGACCAGGATGTACACGGCGATACCGAGCACGCCGGAGACCATGACCGTGCCGACGTCCTTGGCGAGGGTCTCCGCCACGATGACGAGGACGGCCAGGGAGATGACCACGGACAGCTGGTCCAGCTTGCCGATCTTCGCGAGCGGCTTCTCCAGCCAGGTCAGCCAGGTGTGCTCGCGGGTCTCGAAGATGAAGTCGAGGAAGAGCACGAGCAGGAACATGCCGCCGAAGGCGGCGATGCTCGGGTGCGCCTCGTGCAGCAGCGCGGCATAGGTGCCGGGCTCGTCGACCGACCCGCCCTCGAGGGCGAGCCGGACGACGTCGACCGGGTTGAGCTGGGCGGTGATGCCGACCAGCAGCAGCGGGAAGACCAGCCGCATGCCGAAGACGGCGATGAGCACACCCACGGTGAGGAACAGCCGTTGCCACCAGGCGTTCATCCGCCCGAGGACGGTCGCGTTGACCACGGCGTTGTCGAACGACACCGAGATCTCCAGCACACACAGGATCGCGACGATCAGGAACGCGGAGGGCCCGCCGAGGAAGAAGGCGGCAATGAGTGTCGCCACGGTGACCGCCAGCGACCAGCCGAATGTCTTCAGGAACATCTGTCACACCGTTTCGGGCTCATCAGGGAAGTTGCGGTGCGCCGACCTTACTATCCGACGTTGACGCCGAAGTCCCCGGCGATGCCCCGCAGGCCGGATGCGTATCCCTGACCGACGGCGCGGAACTTCCATTCCTCGCCATTGCGGTACAATTCGCCGAACACCATCGCGGTCTCGGTGGAAGCGTCCTCGCTGAGATCGTACCGCGCGAGCTCGACGCCGTCGGCGCTGTTGAACACGCGGATGAAGGCGTTGCGGACCTGGCCGAAGGACTGCGAGCGGGTGTCGGCGTCGTAGATGGACACCGGGAAGACGATCTTGTCGACATCGGCGGGCAGGCCGGCCAGGTTGACCTTGATCTGCTCGTCGTCGCCGCTGCCCTCACCGGTCAGGCTGTCACCGGTGTGCTGGATGTGGCCGTCCGGGGTGGCGAGGTTGCCGTAGAAGACGAAGTGCTTGTCGGAGTAGACCCGGCCCTCGGCGTTCGTGGCGATCGCGGAGGCGTCGAGGTCGAACTCCGTGCCGGTCGTCGTGCGGACATCCCAACCGAGGCCGACGGTCACCGCCGTCAGACCGGCGGGACCCGCCTGCTTGGTCAGTGAGACGTTGCCACCTTTGGTCAGGCTGATGCCCATACCGATCTCCCAGTCATTCAGTGTTGACTACAGGTTTGCCTGCGGTTCCCCCGGCGTCAGGCGGCGCCAAGGGCTGATCATGATGTTGCCCGCCCGACAGTATCGCCCGCCCGCCAGCAAGGGCCGGCGTTCACCGTTCCTACGGGCGCGTCCGCTTGAAGGGTTGGGGTAGGCTCCGGCTTGTTCGATCAATGTTCGACAGTAGCCGGAAGCGCGTTAGCTTTGAAGGCGGCTCCGGTGTCGTCGATCAGCCGGATGAATATATCCGACAGGCCGATCGGACATGGTTGACGACCATAACGAGAGCGCGAGGAGAGTTCCATGTCCGTCACCCTCACCAAGGGCGGCAATGTCTCGCTCACCAAGCAGGCGCCGAATCTCCGCGCGGTGATGATCGGCCTCGGCTGGGACGAGCGGGCCACCACCGGCGCCGAGTTCGACCTGGATGCCAGCGCCCTGATGCTCGGTGAGAACGGCAAGATCCTGTCCGACCAGCACTTCGTCTTCTTCAACAACCTGAAGAGCCCCGAGGGTTCGGTCGAGCACACCGGCGACAACCTCACCGGCGGTGGCGACGGCGACGACGAGAAGATCCTCGTGGACCTCGCGGCGGTGCCCGCCCAGTGCCACAAGATCGTGTTCCCGGTCTCCATCTACGAGGCCCCGCAGCGCGGCCAGTCGTTCGGCCAGGTCCGCAACGCCTTCATCCGGGTGGTCAACCAGGACGGCGGCGCCGAGCTGACCCGCTACGACCTGACCGAGGACGCCTCCTCCGAGACCGCGATGATCTTCGGCGAGCTGTACCGGCACGGTGGCGAGTGGAAGTTCCGGGCCGTCGGTCAGGGGTATGCCTCGGGCCTCGCCGGGATCGCCCGCGACTTCGGCGTCAACGTCGGCTGAGCTGCTCCAACGCGAGTTGATGGGAAGGGTTCCTGCGATGTCCGAACTCGATCTCGGTGGCGCCCCGCAACAGGGCGCACTGGTGCTGACGCCCCCCGCGCCCGTCGTGGTGGTGGAGCCGCAGCAGGCGGCCGGTGCCGTGCCCGTCCAGACGGAGAAGCAGCTCGAGCTCCGGCAGAAGGCGGCCGCCTTCGTCGAGGAGCTCGCCGCGATCGACACCAACTCGCCCGCCTTCCAGCAGAAGGTCGCCTCGATCACCTCGATGGGCGAGCAGGACATGCGCGCGGCGGCCGGGATGTCCAACCGCATGTTGGAGCGTCCCGCCGCCGCGATGGGCCGCGGCCGCGGCCGCGCCGCCACCGACGACGCCCAGGTCAGGGTCGCCAACACCCTCGTCGACCTGCGCAGCACGATCACCGAGCTGGACCCCAACCGGGCCGACCTGACCGGGGTGCAGAAGGTCCTGAAGTGGCTGCCGGGTGGCGACAAGATCGACCGGTACTTCGCCAAGTACAAGTCGGCCCAGTCGCACCTCAACGCGATCATCGTCGCGCTGGAGTCCGGTCAGAACGACCTTCGCAAGGACAACGCGGCCATCGAGACCGAAAAGGTCAACATGTGGACCACGATGGGCCGCCTCGCGGAGTACAACGAGCTCGCCGCGGCCCTCGACGAGGCGATCGCGGCGAAGGTGTCGGCCCTGGAGGCCTCGGGTCAGACGGAGGCCGCGGCGACGCTGCGCTCCGACGCGCTGTTCCCGGTCCGGCAGCGCCGGCAGGACATCATGACCCAGATGGCGGTCAACGTGCAGGGCTACATGGCCCTCGACCTGGTCCGGCGCAACAACCTGGAGCTCATCCGGGGCGTCGACCGGGCGCAGACGACCACCGTCGCGGCGCTGCGCATCGCGGTGATCGTGTCGCAGGCCCTGGCCCGGCAGAAGCTCGTGCTGGACCAGATCACCCAGCTCAACACGGTGACCTCGAACCTCATCGAGGCGACGTCCCAGCAGCTCAAGACGCAGGGTGCGGCGATCAACCAGCAGGCCGCGTCGGCCACCATCGACATCAACAAGCTCCAGGCGGCGTTCGACAACGTCTTCGCCACCATGGACGCGGTCGACACCTTCCGCGCGCAGGCGGTCGACTCGATGGCGCAGACGGTCCACGCCCTGGAGGGGCAGATCGAGCGGGCCAAGCCGTATCTCGAGCGCACGCTGCGCGGCCAGCAGACCGGCTGAGCCCACCGTGCGCTGGCTACGTTGGTGGGGGGACGACGACGAGGCGCCGCCCCCTGCCGCCGCCCCCACCGCGGACCCCTCCGGGGACCCGGTCGGCGACACCACCCAGATCCTCAAGCGGATCACCGACGCCGAGCACTTCGTCAACCAGCAGGCGGCCAGGCTGCCGGCGGCCGCCGTGGTGCGGTCGCGCTGGCTCACCGACACGCTCCGGGAGATCCTGGACACGTCGGCGACCCGGCCGCTCGACATCCACGCGGTGCTGCTGGTCCGCAACACCGTCGAGGACTTCCTGCCGACCACCCTTCGCAGCTACCTGACCCTGGAGGCGTCGATGCGCGACCGGCCCGCCCCGGTGCCCGAGCTGCTCGCGCAGCTCGACCTGCTGCAGGAGGCGACGTCCAACATCCTGGTCGCCGTGCGCGCCCAGGACCGCGACGCGCTCACCACCCAGGGCAACTTCCTGCGCACCAAGTTCTCCGGCTCCGACCTGGACCTGCCATGACCAAGGAGATGAAGCGGGGCGCCAACGTCACCCTGACGCGTGAGATCCCCGACCTGCGCGGGGTGGTGCTGGGTGTGCAGTTCAGCGCGGGCCTCGAGCACGTCCTCACCGACAACATCGTGGTGGCCGCGATCCTGTGCCGGGGCGACGGGGACGCCGTCTCCGACCGGCACTTCGTGTACTTCAACCAGCTCTCCTCGCCGGACCTGTCGGTGCAGCAGCTGCGCGAGGTCGTCGGCGAGGACCACGACCAGATCGAGGTCGACCTGTCGGCCGCGCCGGCCGAGGTCACGCGGATCGTCATCGTCATGTACGTCAACGAGGGCAACGCGGTCCGCCGCACCCTCGGCCGGTTGAAGACCTGCGTCATCCGGGTCCTCAACCTCGACGGCAACGCGGAGCTGATCCGGTCGGAGAACCTCGCCCCCGCGCTGGACCTGGAGATGGGCCTGGCGCTCGGCGAGCTGTACCGGCACAGCGGCGGCTGGAAGTTCAAGGTCCTCGGCGACGGCTACGCCAACGGCGTCACCGCGCTCGCGGCCGACTACGGGATCCGGTTGTGACCGGCTCGGACGACTTGTCCTGGATCCGCCACCGCGCCGTTCCCGCCCGGACCGGCGCCACCGAAGACCTGTCCTGGATCCGCCACCGCCGCCTCCCCGCGACCGCCGCCCCGGCCGCCGCCCCGACCGTGGACCTGGCCGCTCCCGCCCCGTCGGGCAGCACGTCCCTGGACCTCTCCGGACCGGCCACGCCTCCCCCGGCGCCCGCCAGGGACGGCGGCAGCACCTCGCTGGACCTGTCCGGCCCCGCCGCGCCGCCGCAGTCCGGCAGCACGTCGCTGGACCTGTCCGGGCCGGCCGCACCGCCCGCGCCGCCCGGGAACACCTCGCTCGACCTGTCAGCGCCCGCCGCGCCGCCGCCCCCGCCGTCCGGCAGCACGTCGCTGGACCTGTCCGGGCCGACGCCGCCCCCGGCCGCGCAGTCCGGCGGCACCTCGCTCGACCTGTCCGGACCGACGCCACCCCCGGCCGCGCGCTCCGGCAGCACCTCCCTCGACCTGTCCGGTGGCGGCGCGCCGCCGCCGTCCGTGCAGCACGGGGGGACGTCGCTCGACCTGTCCGGGCCAGCCGCGCCACGGACGCCCGTGCCGGCCGCTCCCCCGCCCGCGACGGCGTTCACCCCGCCGCGGACGAACCCGTCGGCGCCGACGGTGCTGGGGCCGCGGCACCCGTCGGTCATGCTGAGCCGGCTCCAGTCCGGGATCGGCGCGCTGACCTTCGAGGCCGCGTGGTCGCCGGACGAGGGGTTCGCGCTGGGCTGCGCGTTTCAGCTGGACTCAGGCACGTCGTCGGTCCTCAGGCCCGGCGAGACCTTCGGCCCGCTCACCATGGACCGCCGGGCCGGGCACCAGCGGCTCCGCCTGGACCTGCTGCACGGCCGGCACCTGCGGCGGCTCATCATCTTCGGCATCCCCACCGCCGACCCCGGCCCCTACTGGGCCGGCACCCTGCTGATCAGCACCCACGGCCACGCCCGCGTCGAGGTGCCGGTCCAGCCCCCGCCGCCGGGCCCGACGGTCCTGCTGTCCCTCTACAACGTCGACGGCGAGATCGTCCTGCGCGCCGAGGCCCAGACGGTGCCGGGCCGCACCCGGGACGCCTGCCTCGCCTTCGGCTACGACCGCATCGCCTGGCGCGACGCCGACACCGCCATCCCGCCGACCGCCTGACCACCACCCGCGCCACCACCAACGCGATCAGCGCCACCACGGGCGCCACCCGCGCCCCGACCAACGCCACCCCGGGCGCCACCCGCGCCACCGTCGGCACCACCCGCGCCACCGCCACCGCCACCGCCACCGCCACCGCCACCGCCAGCGCCAGCGCCAGCGCCAGCGCCAGCGCCAGCGCCAGCAGCGTCGGCGCCGGTGGCCCGGCGGGCGCGGTACGAGGCCGCCTTGACCCTGTTGCCGCACTCCTCCATGCCGCACCAGGTGCGGTTGCCGGCCCTGGACCGGTCCACGAACAACCTCGTGCACTCGTCGAGGGCGCACTCCCGCACGGTGAGGGACCCGAGGGAGCCGAGCAGCTCGACCGCGGCGACCGCGACGGCGGCCCCGATCGACGCGCCCGCCGCCGACGGCGGCCCCGCCCGCCGGACCCCGCCCGCGGTGAGCGTCACCCGCGGCGGCGGCGCCGCGGCCGCGGCATTGAGCGCACGCAGGTCCGCCGGCGGCCACGGCTGCCCCGCCAGCCCCGCCACGGCGAGCCGGTAGACCGCCTCCCGCAGCTCCAGCAGGCCCGTGAAATCCACAGTGGACAGTCGGGGTGCGGTGGACAGTACACCGGCCGCCACCGCCCATCGAGCCGCCTCGGCCGGCCCGGTGAGGAGCTCCTCCGGGGCGGCCGAGCGGCGCCACTTCAGCGTGCCGGCGAAGTCGAGCGCGAGGTCACCGCTGACGAACACGAACGTCACGTCACCACCTTGACAGGTGACGCGCCCCCGGCGCAAGGTTGGCGTCACCGGTCAAGCAGGTGACGCGAGAGGGACGGGCATGATCAGCGCCGAGGAGTACCTGTACTACACCGACCGCGCGCTGGACGGCATGGTCCGCATCGTCACCGAGCTCGGCGACGAGCGGGCGGGCCGGCGGCCGCTGCCCGGCGCCAACTCGCCGTTCGCACTGCTGACGCACTGCCTGGGCGTGGTCGAGTTCTGGGCCGGGACGCTCGTCGCGGGCCGCCCGTCGCAGCGCGACCGCGACGCCGAGTTCACCGCGGAGGGCCGGGTCGAGGACCTCCTCCAGAGGGTCGAGGCGGTCCGCGGACAGTTCGCCGAGGACGTGCGCGCCGCCGCGCCGGGCGAGCCGATCCGCGGCACGCCACCCGCCGGGTTCCAGGGGCCGGACCGGGTCGGCACCCAGGGCGCCGCGCTCCAGCACGTCTTCGAGGAGCTCGCCCAGCACCACGGCCAGATGGAGATTCTGCGCGACTGCATCGCACCGCGACGCCCGGACGCCATCAGAGGCAGCGGCGTCAAGTGGGGCTCCACCGCGCCGGACACCATCGCCGCGTGGGTCGCCGACATGGACCTCGGCGTCGCCCCCGCGATCCGCGACGGCCTGCTGGACCTCGTGCACCGCGAGGACTTCGGCTACCCGTTCTGGCGCGGCGAGGACCCGGTCGTCACCGCGTTCGAGGACTGGATGCGGCAGCGGCACGGCTGGAGCCCGCGCCCCGGCCGGACCCGGGTCTTCACCGACGTGCTGCAGATCCTGCAGGTGATGGTCGAGCACACGACCGCGCCCGGCGACGGGGTGGCGATCCACGTCCCGGCGTATCCGCCGTTCCTCGCCAGCATCCAGCGGGCCGGGCGGCGGATCGTGCCGCTGCCGATGCTCGACGACGGCGCGCGGTGGACGTTCGACACCGGGCGGCTCGCCGAACGGCTCGCCGGCTGCCGGCTGCTGGTGCTCGTCAACCCGCACAACCCGACCGGCCGGGTGTTCGACCGGGCCGAGCTGGCGGCCGTCGCGGAGGTGGCGGAGCGCCTGGATCTTGTCGTGCTCACCGACGAGATCCACGCCGACCTGGCGTACGAGCCGCACCGCCACACCCCGTTCGCGTCGCTGAGCGAGGAGACCGCCGCCCGCACGGTGACCGCGACGTCGGCGACGAAGGCGTTCAACCTGGCCGCGCTGCGGCTCGCCGTCGCGCACGTCGGCCCGCCGGCGGTGTGGCGGTCGCTCGACGCGCAGCCGATCGACCTCTACGGCACGCCCGGCATCGCGGGGAGGGTCGCGACGGTCGCGGCGTGGCGGGAGTCGTACACCTGGCTGAACCGCACCAGGGAGCTGCTGCGGCGCAACCGTGACACCGTCGCCGCCCGCCTCCCGCACCGCGCGCCCGAGGCCACCTATCTGAGCTGGATCCCCTGGGGCGGCACCGATCCGGCCGGGCACCTGGAGCGGGCCGCGAAGGTCAGGCTGAGCCCGGGCGCCGACTTCTCCGCGGGCACGGCCGTGGACACCGCCGGGTTCGTCCGGCTCAACTTCGCCACCGGCCCCGGTGTGCTCGCCGAGATGCTGGACCGGCTCGAACCCGCCGCGGCGGAGTCTCCTAGACTGCTCGACCATGCGGGGGATCAGGAGAGGTCGATATGACAACCTGCGGCGCATCGAAGGCAGCGACCCGGAGGCCGACTACCTGCTGATCCACCAGCTCACGCTCCGCGAGGAGTTCCCCTGGGACATGCGGATGGCGTTCAACCTGGCGTTCAACCGGTCGTTCGCCCTCCCCCGCGTCGCCGCGGAGCTCGTGCGGACCGGGCGGGTCCTGACCGAGCCGCGCCGGCGCGCCGACGACACCGGCATCATCATGTACGAGATCCTCATGCACGGCTTCGAGCACCCCCGCGGCCGGCTGGCGCTGCGGCTGCTCAACGAGGCGCACCGGCAGGTCCCCGCCGGCAACGACGACAGCGTCTACGTCCTGGCCGCGCTGGTGGTCGTCCCGATGCGGTGGCTTCGGCGGTACGGCTGGCGCGCCCCCGCCGGGCAGGAGCGCGAGGCGGCCGCCCGGTACTACCGCGAGGTCGGACTGCGGATGGGGATCCGCGACATCCCGGCCGGCTACGCCGCGTTCGAGGCGTGGTTCGACGCGTACGAGGCGGCCCACCTGCGGCACACCCCGGAGGCGGAGCGGATCGAGCGCGTCACCCGGGAGCTGCTGCGCGGCCGGATCCCGAAGCCGTTGCGGGGGGTGGCGGACGCGTTGATCGCGAGCCTCTACGATCCGCCGTTGCGCCGCGCGTACGCGGTGCCGGACCCGCCGGCGTGGGCGCGGATCGGGCTGCACGCGGTGCTGCGGTCGCGGGCGCTGCTGCTGCGGCTGGCGGGACCGCGCACGACGCCGCTCTTCGCGGACGGGATCGTCACGAAGTCCTACCCCGACGGCTACGACCTGGCGAAGCTGGGCCGACCGTCGTCGTGACCGTCGTCGTCACTCTGGCCAGCGAAGGTGTCCTGGGCGTGGAGCCGAAGCCGAAGCGCACCGGTGGGTCGACGGCCGTCAAAGGGCCCAGGTCGGCGCCGTCCCAGGTGGCGGTGGCGGCGACGATGCGGTGGAGGTCCTGGACGCCGTACCACTCGTGCCGGTCGTTGCCGGCGCTGCCGTGAGTTCGCACGCCCGGCTGGAGCAGGCGCGCGGGGCGGTCGATCGCGGCGACCCAGCGCGGGTGCCGGGCGAGGGCCGGCGGGACGCAGCGCAGGAGCGTGCCGAGCCACCCGCGTCCCCCGGTCGTGAACCGGAGGGTGAGCGGTCCGGCGTCGGCGGCCCAGGTCGTACCGACGCGGAGAACGGCGACGGGAACGACCTGGACGTCGTCGAACCGGTAGGTTCCGGCGACGAACGCGGCGAGGTCCGCGGTGCCGGCCAGCAGGACCCGGTGACCGTCGGGGCGCTCCACCATGACGTCGCTGACCGGGCCGAACGGGGAGCGGGGCCAGTGCCCGAGGACGAGCCGGGTGCCACCGCCGGTGCCGACGCCGGCGATCCAGCCGTCGAACCGCATGGTGGTCATTACTTCAAGTGTGCCGTCAGGCGTCAGGATTTCGGTGCGCTGTCAGGTTTGCGGTGCGGGGTCGGTTTGCGGTGCGGGGTCGGTTTGCGGTGCGGGGTCGGTTTGCGGTGTGCGGTCGGTTTGCGATTTGCGGTCGGTTTGCGGTTTGCGGTGGGCGGTCAGGAGCAGCACGGCGCCGGTGAGGCAGAGGGTCGTGGCGGCGGCGTAGGCGTAGCGGTAGCCGAAGTGCTGGGCGAGGCCGAACAGCGGGCCGACGAGGATCGCGGCGATCGGGTAGGCGTTGCCGGCGAGGGTCGCGGCGCGGCCGGGCTCACCGGGCAGCATCTCCTGCACGTACGAGATGCCGAGGCCCTGCACGGCGGCGATGAAGCTGGCGTTGACCAGCTGGGCGGCGGCGATCTGCCAGGTGTGGGCGGACGCCGTGACGAGCGCGTAGTAGAGCACGCCGAGGCCGGCGCCGATGACGATCAGGCGGCGCAGCGGCCACCTCGTCGACAGCGCGCCGAACCCGAGCATCAGCGGGATCTCCAGCGCCGCGCACAGCCCGAGGACGAGGCCGGCGTCGCGCACCGAGCCGCGCAGGTCGTGGCTGAGGAACAGCGGCAGCGCCTGGACCCCGAGCACGCCGGCGGCCTGCAGCAGGGTGAGCGCGGCGACGACCTGGAGCACCCTGGACGGCGCGTGCTCCGGCGCCTCGCGTTGCGGTTTCGGCGTCGGCACGACGTCGCCCAGCACGAACACGGCGACGAGGACGGCGGCGGCGTACATGGTGGCCGCGCTCAGGTACAGGACGCGGAAGCCGCCGAGCTCGACGAGGAACGCGGCGGCGGGAGGGCCGGCGACCCACGCGATCGAGAACAGCATCCGCAGCGTGCTGATCGTCATCGCGGCACGGGTGGAGCCGCGCTGCTCCAGGGCCTCCCGGGCGTAGGCGAACGCCTGCGGGAAGAGCGAGCCGCTGATCGCGGTCACCGTCACCGTCAGCGCGAGCAGCACCCAGTAGTCGCGGGCGAACGCGGTGGCGGTGGCGCTGACCCCGCCGGCGGCGGCCGCGACGGCGAGGACCTGCCGCCGCACGGCCTTCCTGTCCGAGAGGCGGCCGATGACCGTCGAGGACACGATCATCGACACCGGGCCGGCGACGAGGAAGGCTGCGACGTGCACCGGGTCGGCCTTGACGGCGGTGCTGAGGAACAGCGACACGAACGGGCCGACGATCGACGTGGACAGGCCCACGAACAGGAACATCACGCCGAGCGGCACCAGGACCTTGGGGGCCTTGCTGACAGGGGCGTCGGCCAGTGTGCTCGTTACCACGAGCTTGGACGTTACCGCTAAAGAAGGTTTCCGGAGGCGGCTTCGTGCTTTGGATCACTTGCCTTCAGCTGCGACGGTTTCCTGCTTGACGGCGCGGCGTTGTCGGCTTTCGTCAGCCGCGTCCGGCTTGTCGGACTTCAGAGGGCGGGTGCTGCCGCGGCGAAGGGGACGGTGTCGACGCCCAGGGCGAGCGCGACCCCGCCGAGGGCGGCGGCGCGCAACGACAGCGCACTCTGGGCGACCTCGACCGACGCCGCGGCGGCCGTGAACGCGGTCTCGGCCAGGCCGCGCTGGAGCGGCTCGCGCAGGATGTCGGTCGCCGCGCCGAGCTCGTCGCCGAGCAGGACCCGCTGCGGGTTGATGAGGTTGACGAGGTTGCCCAGCGCGTACCCGAGCTGGGTGCCGGCGTCGGCGAGGAGCCTGCGGCAACCCGGGTCGCCGGCCTGCGCGAGCGCGATGAGCCCGGCGAGGTCGGTCAGCTCCGGGTGCGACAGCCGGGCGTGGCTGAGCAGCGCCCGCCCGCCGACGGACAGCTCGACGCAGCCGCGGTTGCCGCACCGGCAGACCGGCCCGCGGGCGTCGAGGGTCACGTGGCCGAGCTCCCCCGCCGTCCCGGCGGCGCCCCGGTAGAGCCGGCCGTCCAGCACGATGCCCGCGCCGATGCCGGTGGCGAGCTTGACGTAGACGAGGTCCGCGCAGCCGCGGCCGGCGCCCCACACGTATTCGCCGAGCGCGGCGAGGTTGGCGTCGTTGTCCACCCGTACCGGCAGCGAAAGGCGATCGGTGAGCTCGTCGGCGGGCAGCACGTCCGCCCATCCCGGCAGCATGCCGGGGGACCCTATGCGCCAGTCGCGGGTGATCGGCGCCGGCACCCCGAGCCCGACGCCCACCACGTCGGCCCTGGTGGCGCCGATGCCGTCGAGAGCCGCGTCGACGAGCGTGGTGCCGAGGTCGAGCGCCTCGCGGGGGCGGTCGTCGATGTCGAAGTCGGTGCGGGACTGCCGCTCGGTGAGCACGGCGTGGCCGAGGTCGGCGAGCGCGACCCGGACGTGCCGGCGGCCGACGTCGACGCCGACCGCGATCCCCGCCCGGCGGGTCAGCCGCACCACGGAGGCCGGCCTGCCGCCGACGGGTTTGGCCGCGGCGCCCACCTGCTCGCTGACGAGGTCGGCGCCGCCGAGGTCGGCGAGGGCCGAGGAGACCGTCGGGCGGGACAGGCCGCTGAGGTGGACGAGCTCCGCGCGGGTGCGTGGCCCGTACAGGCGCAGCGTCTCGGCCACCCTCCGGCCGGCGCCGCCGGTGTCGGGGTGCCAGAGGGTGTGAGGGTCGATGCGCTGGGCCACCACGGCGGAATCCTCATCGGACTCGCGTGTTCTGTCAAGGACTTACTGAAACTATCGCCCCAAACCGGTATGCAGCTTCGGTATTTGTCAGCTCTTGACAGAACTTGTTCGGCCGGTGGCTCCCGGCGAAATCTACACGCTTTTCGTTCGTCCACTGTGGACTCTTGCGGGGAACTTTCAGGTATCTATCCGGACGTCCCGGTCATACCCGGTCACCGGCCGGTCCCACGGACGCAAAAAATGTCGCACCCGGTGACTAACGTGCCGGGGGTCAAGATGACGCAGGGACATTCGGACCCCGATGAGGCAGGGATCGCATGACGTGGCTGACCGCCGGCGGTGGCTATGAGGTCACCCTCGATGGCGGGCGCATAGCGTGCCGCAATGCCAAGGGCAAGCTGCTCAAATCCGTTCCGCCGGCGTTGAAGGACGACGCCGTGGTGTTCGGGCTCAAGCAGCTGCAGGAGTGGCTCGGCCGGCACGAGGCGCAGGTGCGCGAGCAGGTCGACCGGTGGATGGTCCGGTCACTGCCTGTGCCCGCCGAGGTGCTGGCGCGGGTCTGGGCCGACGAGGTGTGGCGGGCCGCGCTGACCGACCTCGTCGTCGCCGTCCTCGACGACGAGGGCGCCTTCGACCCCGACGAGGTCGGCTTCCTGCGCGACGCGTCCGGGGACGGCGGCGGCACGATCGGCATCGTCAACCTCGACGGTGAGACGGTGCGCCTGCCCGCGACGCGGGTTGCGATCCCCCACCCGGTGACCCTCGCCGACCTCGACGACCTGCGCGAGTTCGCCGCCGACCTGGGCGTGAAGCAGTCGGTCGACCAGCTGTTCCGCCAGACGTGGCAGCGCGGCGCCGACGTCGAGCCGACCGCGACCCGGGTCTCCGACTATGCCGGCGGGAAGTTCGCCGAGCTGCGGCACCTGACGGCGCGGTCCTCCTCGCTGGGCTATCCGGTGAAGGGCGGCTCCGCGATCTGCCGCGTGTTCGAGGGCGGGCGCACGGTGGAGGCGCGCAGCTGGGTCGGCTCCGACGACCCCTACTACGAGACCGAGACCGGCGACCTGGTGTTCGTCCGGGAGGACGGCACGTCGGTGCCGCTCGGTGAGGTCGGGCCGGTCGCCTGGTCCGAGGGCATGCGCATGGCCGCGGCGCTGTATGCGGGCCGGGTCGTCGAGGAGACCAAGGAAGAGGAGCAGTCATGAGCGGGCCGGAGCGCAGCGGAGGAGCCGCGAATCATGGATGCGGTGTTGGGTCAGGCCGGCGCCGGAGCGAAGCGGAGGTGACGGCATGACCGACGAGGCTCTGCTGGATGCCGGCGCGGTGCTGCCCTCCGCGGCGGGCGCGGCGCAGGACACGATCGACACACTGACCACCCGGGCCTACCGGCACCCCGTGCTCGGCGACCGGACCGTGGTGCGGCTGGTCCCGGGCACGCTCGGCGCGGCCGAGGACCTGACCATGGAGTTCCTCGGGTTCGCCGCGCCCGAGTCCGTCGCCGAGGTCGGCGTCGTGCGCCAGCAGGCGCTCGGGTTCCCCGCGTGGGCGCTCGTCAACGACCCCGCCAACGGGCACCACGCCCTGGCCCTCGTGAAGGACATCGAGCGGCTCGTGCGGATCGCGAAGTCGCGGATCGGCCCGGCCCGCGACGGCTTCGTCGAGCTCGGCGACCGTCTCGCCCGCTCGGTGCCGCACTTCCTGCCGACGTTCTACGAGGAGGCCGCGCGGGCGTTCCTCGCCGCCGACAGCCCCACCTATGCGGCGTCGATGTTCGGCAAGGCCCGCGACGCCGAGCGGGCGTTCGCCCTGAAGATCGACGAGGACCGGCAGCACACGGTCTTCCTGGAGTTCGCGCTCGCCGGCGCGCTGACCGCGAAGGCCCTGTCGGCCTATGCCCGCGACCTCGCGGCGCGCGCCGACGCGGCGACGGCGTATGAGCGCTTCCGCCGCCTGTGCGTGGAGCGGACCCTCGGCGGCATGCCGCCCTATGCGTCGATGCACACCGACCTGCGGCGCCTCGCGAAGGCGGCGAAGCTCGGCCAGGACGAGGAGGAGGCGCTGCTGCGGATCCTGCTCACCGCCACGTCGATCGTCCGCGCGCCCGGCGGCTTCTGGACGGCGTACCGTGCGACGCTCGTCTCCGTCGCCCGGCAGGACCCGGCGGTCCGCGGCCAGCTGCTGACGATGTTCCCCGGCAACTGCCCCGACGAGACCTGGCTGGAGATCCTCGACGAGTCCGGCGCGACCGAGGCGCTCACGGGCCCCGCCGGCAGCACGCCGGCCGAGGCCGAGCCCGCCGACGGTCCGGCCGGCTGGCTGACCCGGCTCGACCGGCACCGCTCCGGCTGGCGCCGCAAGCGGCTGGCGGCGCAGGCCGCGCTCGTGACCCGGATGGCGGAGCGGCTCAAGGCCGACGGCGCCCCGGTCGACCTGCTCTCCTCGCACTATGTCGACCTTGACGTCGCCGACCTGTGCCTGGAGCTCGGGGTGCCGCTCGGCGAGGTCACCGCCAACGCCCGCTGCGCCGTCGAGCAGTGGCTCAAGGACGACGCCGCGGGCCGCCGCGACCTCACCCACGTCGTCGCGCACCCCGACCTGCTGCCGAAGGTCGCGGCCAGCATCGAGGACCACCTGCGCCCGAGCTGGCGCAGCAGCACCACGCAGCCCGAGGAGGTCGCGGCGGTCGTGGCCGTGCCGGGGCTGCGCACCGCACTGCACTGGTGGATGGACGGGCTCGCCGACAGCGTCGTCGAGCAGGGCCTGCCCGGCATCGACGACCAGCTCAAGCGGCTCTCGCTGGTCGCCTGCCCGGAAGGTCTCGCGGTCAACCCGGAGGCGGTGCGCCGCATCACCGAGCACGACCTCGGCCCCGTCCTCGCCGCCACGCTGCGCGCCGGGGTCTTCGACGAGTTCGGCTGGCCCGCCCTGGAGGCCGCCGTCGAGTCGCTGATCGGCGACAGCGCGATCGAGTCCGACGACGACACGTATGACGCGAAGGTGCGCCTGCTGCGCCAGTGGCCGCAGCTGGTGGTCCGCGCCGGTGACCAGATCGCCGTCGTCGGCCCCGACGGCGTCGAGCTGGAGCACACGCTGCGCATCCCCGCCGACCAGCGGCGCTACGAGTGGAGCACGGTCCTGCGCTTCGTCGACGGCCAGCTGCTGGTCAGCTGGGACAAGGGCGAGGAGCGCGCCGGCTACTGGAGCGGCACCGCCGACGACGTGTTCACCACGCCCGACGAGGCGTTCAACGCCAACACGTACCTGTCGCTCGCCCTGCCCGGCGGCGGACGCACCGCCGGTGGCCGGCCGTTGCGGGTCGGCGACCGGTCCGCGCAGGAGCGGTCGGGGATCTGCGGCGACGGCCAGCACTACTGGACGCTCGCCCAGGTCGCCGACGAGAGCTGGCGCTGGCACGAGTTCGACCCGGCCACCGGCGCCGTCGGCCGGCAGTCGCTGCCGGCGTTCTTCGAGGCCGACGCCGTCGACGGCCAGTCCCTGCAGCACGGCCGGTCCCGGCTGATGCCGGCTCCGCCGCAGGCCGCGTCCAGCCCGCTCGGGCAGCGCGACGGCCTCGTCGGCTGGCGCGTGCGCACCACCGGGACCGGCACGGAGGTCGGCACGGGCGTCGACGGCCGCACGTTCACGCTGCCCGAGAAGTTCGAGCGGGGCAACCGGCGGCACGGCCGGCAGGTCGGCGCGATCCGGTTCCCGGGCTCCGACACCGTCTACGGCATGGTGTACCAGGAGTCGTGGCGGGACAACAGGATCGTGCTCTGCGCCCAGGACGGCGCGGAGATCGCCACCCTGAAGACCAACCTGAAGCAGGACCCGTTCCGGGAGGGCACCCGCCTGATGCCCCCGCCGACCTACTGGCACTACCTGCGGGTCCGCGACGAGGCCGGCTCGGCGGCGCTGCGGGCCGTCACCGACGAGCAGGCGGCGCGGCTCCTCGCCGCCGTCGTCGACCTCGTCGCCCCCGACGCGAAGGTCGACGCCGACGCGGCGCGCAAGCTCGTCGGCGAGGCCTTCCCAGAGGTGGCCGCGGCGCAGCTCGTCGCCGGGATCGCCGGGATCGTCAAGCAGGCGGCCCGCTCCACGGCACGGCTCGTCGAGCTGACGACCGCGACCGCGGCGATCGCCGGCCAGCCGGTGCAGGAGGACCCCGACGCCCACCTGCCCGACGACCGCACGCTCAACGCGGCGCTGTATGGCCTGATCCCCAGCTGCTACGACTACAGCCACGTCGCGGCCAACCTGTTCAGCAACGTCGGCGCCGTGCTCGTCGGCCGGGAGCCGCAGCGGCCGATCGCACCGATCGCGCAGCAGGCCGACCTCGACTGGTTCTACGTCGTCGGGGCGCTGCCCGCCGTCCTGTACCGCGCCGTGGCGCCGCTGATCTCCGCCGAGCGCCACACCCACCTGCTCGGCCTGCTCGACGTGATCGCCGAGTCGGGGCTGCTCGCACCCGGCGGGCGGCTGCGGCGGCTCTGGCTGAAGGCCGACGACCGCGCCGCGATGCCGAAGGTCGGCGACGTCATCGACTCCGGCGACCGGCGGCTGGTCGTGCTGCGCACCGACACCTCCGACGGTGAGGTCCAGGCGGTCGAGTACTCCCCCGGCGGACGGTTCGGCGCGGTCGCCGGCCACGCCATCACCGCCGAGCACGTGCTCGACCCGGGCGGGTGGGACACCGAGCGGCTCACCGCGTTCGTCGCGACGGCCCGGGAGCGCGGCCGGCTGCCGTGGCGTCCCGAGCTCGTCCCGGCGGTGTCCGCGGCGGCCGGCATCACCCTCGCCGACGCGGCGGTCCTGCTCGCCGACCCGATCTCGGCCAAGTACTGGCAGGAGGACCAGCCGGCCGAGTGGGAGATCGACCCGGCCCTGACCGACGACGCGATGGAGGGTGCCGTCAGCGACCGCGACGCCCTCTCCCGCGCCGAGCGCCGCACGCTCGCCATGGCGATGCTGCCCTCGGACCCGTCCCTGCTGTGGGCCGAGGGGCCGTCGGTCGAGTCGATCGGCGCGTGGCACGTGGCGCGGCACGGCACCCGGACCCCGCTCGACGACGCGCTCATCGTCGAGGTGCGCAAGGCCCGGATCACCTCCGGCGTCCGCGCGTCGGCGTTCGTGCACGGGCTCGCCAACCCCGAGACGTGCCGCTGGCTGCAGGGCGCCGCCGACGAGGTCAGCCTCGACGACCTGCTCAAGGCCGTCACCCGCAGCATCCCGTGGCTGGTGCGGCGGCTCCCCGCCGGGCACGCCCTGCGCGTCAACCTGCCCCGGGTGCTCCACCTCGTCAAGCAACGCCTCGCCGACCCGGCCCTGGAGGTGCCGCTCGGCACCGTCTACGAGGACGACCTGACCGAGTTCATCGCCAAGATCGGGCTGCCGGTCACCACCGACGGCACGGTCCGCGACGCCGGCCTCTACACGATCGTCCAGGACCGGCACTGGCCGCGGATCCTGCTGCGGCCGGCGCGGCTCGCCGGCCCCGACGACCCGCGGCTGGCGGCGCTGCTCGCCGAGCTCGGCAGCTCGCCGCGCTTCATCGTCGCGATGCGCGCGATCCTCAAGGGGCAGCTCGACGCGTGGGCCACGGCGGCGGTGTCGACCGTCACCGAAGGCGCCGAGGCGGACCACGACCCGTCCCGCTCCGCGCCCGACCTGGTCGCCGAGGTCGCCGCGAAGCACGGGCTCGGCGCCGACGCGGCCACGCTCTACCTGCAGCTGCTGGCCCTGCCCGACCCGACCGACCGCAACGTCGCGGCCTGGACGGGCTGGAAGCCGGCCCGCCTGAAGAAGGCCCGCGCCGAGCTCGCCGCGACCGACCTGGTCGTGGAGGCCAAGCGGGCGCGGGCCGGGCGGTCGCTGTTCCTGCCGGGCGGCTGGGTCGCGCTGTCCAGCCCGCACCTGCCGTTCGAGCTGTGGAAGCTGCCGCTGTTCATCCGCGACGGCGACGACGTCACCGGCCTGGGCGCGATCATCCCCGTCGCCCCGGCGCCGGACCTGTTCGCCGTCGCCTGGTCCAGGGTCACCGGCGGCGACCACCCCCGCTTCGAAGAACTCACCACGAGAGGGCGTCGATGAGCACCACGTTGGAGACCGGGGCCCCCGCGGGGCTCGGTGCAGGTCCCGCCCGGCAGGTCGACCCGGCCGAGCACGCGCACGCGGGCGAGCTGGCGTTCCTGGCGGCACACGACGACGGCGCCCGGCCGCCCGGCTGGCGGCTGACGCCGCGGGCCGTGGTCACGTTCATCGTCGGCAGCGACGGCAAGGAGCTCACGCTGCCCAAGGGCGCCCGCGGTGACGGGCTGCCCGCGAAGCTGGCGATCGCCCGGAAGTTCGTCGGTGACCGGGCGCTCGTCGAGCGCTGCGTCGTCACCCTCGCCGGCGAGCGTGGGCTGCTGCTCGTCGGCGAGCCCGGCACGGCCAAGTCGATGCTGTCGGAGCTGCTGTCCGCGGCGGTCTGCGGCACCAGCGAGCTGGTCGTGCAGGGCACCGCGGGCACCACCGAGGACCAGCTCCGCTACGGGTGGAACTACGCGCTCCTACTCGCCGGCGGCCCCAGCCCCGAGGCGCTCGTGCCGTCACCGATCCTCACCGCGATGCGGGCCGGCGCCGTCGCCCGCGTCGAGGAGATCACCCGCTGCCTGCCCGAGGTCCAGGACGCGATGGTGTCGATCCTGTCGGACCGGCGGATCGCGGTGCCCGAGCTGTCCGGCACCGCCGGAGCCACCATCCACGCCGCGCCCGGCTTCACCCTCATCGCGACCGCGAACCTCCGCGACCGCGGCGTGTCGGAGATGTCCGCCGCGCTCAAGCGCCGCTTCAACTTCGAGACGGTCGGCCCGATCCCCGACCTGGCCGCGGAGACCGCGCTCGTCGGCCGCCAGGCGAGGGCCGCCCTCGACCGGGTGCGCACGCCGTTCGCCGTCGACGAGGCGGTCCTCGAGGCGCTGGTCACCGCGTTCCGCGACCTGCGGGCCGGGCGGTCGGTGGAGGGCTGGGAGGTCGAGCGGCCCTCCACCGTCATGAGCACCGCCGAGGCGGTCGCCGTCGCCACCTCCCTGGGCCTCGCCGCCGCCTACTTCCCGGGCGACCGCGACGTCCTGTCCCTGCTCCCCGCCCACCTGCAGGGCGTCGTGTGCAAGGACGACCCGGCCGACGGCGCGAAGCTCCTCGGGTACTGGGACGGCGCCGTCCGCCGCCGCGCCGAGGAGGGGTCCCGGCTGTGGACCCAGCTCTGGGAGCTCCGCGATGTCCTCCAGTCCTGACCGTCTTCCCAACGACGGCCTCCCGGGCAGCGGCGCGCTTCCGGACGGCGGCGGGCTTCCGGGCGAGGGCGTCGCGGCCGGGCTTCCGGAGCACGGGCTTTCGGACGGGGCGCCGGACGGGGCGCCGGACGGGGCGCCGGACGGGGCGTTGCGGGCGCTTGCCGAGTCGACGGCGCCGTACCTCATCGGGGTGCGGCACCACTCGCCGGCGCTGTCCGCCGTGATGGACGACCTCCTGGACGCGGCCCGGCCGGAGGTGCTGCTGCTGGAGCTGCCGGCGGAGTTCGCGGACTGGCTGCCGTGGCTGGCCGACCCGGCCACCACGGCGCCGGTCGCCCTGGCCGGGGTCGCGGGGCCGAGCGGGTCGGCGGCGTTCTACCCGTTCGCGGACTTCTCGCCGGAGCTGGTCGCGGTGCGCTGGGCGGCCCGCAACGGCGTCGAGGTCATCCCCTGCGACCTGCCCCTCGCCGACCGCGCCTGGCACGAGGACCTCCCGGGCAACGACCCTGCCCCCGAGGTCCCCGGTCTGGACGCTCCCGCCTCGGAAGGCCCACCTCCGCCCGAGTCCGCTCCACCTGCGACAGCTCCAAACGGGACGGCTCCAGGCGGGGCGACCCTCGACGGGGCTGCTCCGGACGGAGCGACTGCGGACGGGGCGACCATCGATGGGGTGGCTCCGAGCGGGGCTGCTGCGGGTGGACGGCCGGTGGTCGCCGCTGTCGCGCCCGAAGGGATGCGATTCCTCGGGGATGCCCTTCGGCGGGCCGCGACGGGGCGGCCTGACGAGGACATGTGGGACCGGGTCGTCGAGGCCCGGTCCCCCGGCGCGGCGCCCGAGGCGGTGCGGCGTGCCGCGCTGCTCGTCGGGTGGGCGATGCGGCACGACACCGGCAGCGACGTGACGCCGCTCGACCTGCGGCGGGAAGCGTGGATGCGCCGGCACCTCGTGGCGCTCGAAGGACGTCGGGTCGCCGCGGTGGTCGGGTCGTTCCACGCGTGGGCGCTGCTCGACGTCGACAAGTCCGGCGACGACCCGGGCCACACCCGGACCCTCGACGGCTCGGTCCCGTCCCGGACCGTCCACATCGACGGCTCGGACACGCTTCGGGCCACCCCCGCCGAAGGCTCGGACACGCCTCGGGCCGTCCCCGACGGCACTCCACGGAGCGCTTCCGTGGAGGCGCCCGGCGTCGATGCGGTTCCTCGCGCGCGGCGGGTGGGCAAGGGCCGTGAGGTCGTCACGTCGCTGGTGCCGTACGCGTTCTCGTTGCTGGACGCCAGATCCGGCTATCCGGCCGGGATCCGGGACCCTCGGTGGCAGCAGGCGGTCGTCGCGGCGGGCGGGCGGCCCGAGGCGGTGGAGCACGCGGCGTTGAGTGCGATCGTCGAGGTCTGCGCCAGGGTACGGGCGGCGGGGCACCCGAGCGGGCCGGCGGAGGCGCGGGAGGCGTTCCGGCTCGCGACGGACCTCGCGCGGCTGCGGGCGCTGCCGGCGCCGGGCCGGGGCGAGATCGTCGAGGCGCTGCAGAGCGTCATCGCGCACGGGGAGGTGCTCGGGCGGGGACGGGTCGTCGCGACGGCGATGGAGCAGGTGCTCGTCGGCGACGAGCGGGGGGTGCTCGCGCCCGGGACGCCGAGGTCGGGGCTGCGGCCGGCGGTGGAGGCGCTCGTCAAGGAGCTCCGGCTGCCGGCCGCGGGTGAGAAGGCGCGGGACATGCGGCTCGACTCGCTGCGGTCCGACCTCGACCGGCGGCGGGAGGTGACGCTGCGGCAGCTCGAGGTGTGCCGGGTGCCGTACGGGGAACGGGTCGCCGTCGAAGGGGCCGGCGGCGCCGACGCGCTGACGACCCGGTGGACGGTGCAGTGGGTGCCCGGGACCGAGGCGATGCTGGAGCTCGCCGGCATGCGGGGCGTCACCCTCGCGCAGGCGGCCGAGGGCACGCTGCGGCACCGGCGCCGCACCGAGCAGGACGACAACGGGCCCACGTCGGCGCAGCTGATCGACGGGCTGGCGGTCGCGGCCGGGTGCGGGCTGGTCGCGCTCGCGCGGGAGCGGGTGGCGGAGGTCGCGGCGGAGGTCCCGGCCGCGGCGAGCCTGGACGAGCTGATGGCGGCGCTCGCGCTCGTCGACCGGCTCGACCGGGGGCACGTCCCGGGCATGCCCGCCGGCCTGCTCGACGGGCTCGGGCAGGTGATCGAGTCGCTGGAGTCCGCCGCGGTACGCCAGGTCGACGGCCTCGCCGGCTCGGAGTCCGTCGACGACGTGCGGGCACTCGTGGCGCTGGCCCAGCGGGCCGACTCGGCCGGGGTGGGGCTGCGGCTCGCCGGCGCGGTCGAGCGGCTCGTCGCTGACGGCAGCCCGGTCATGTCGGCGGCGGCGGGTGCGGTACAGGTGATGCTCGGCCTCGAGGAGCCGCCGGCGCTGGGGGTCCGGCTGGCCTCGTGGGTCGACGCCGCTCGTGCCGACGAAGGCCGCCGCAGGCTGCTCGGGCATCTCCGCGGGCTGCTCACCGCGGCCGAGCCGCTGCTGCAAGCGGGTGAGGAGATCCTCGGCGGGCTGCTCGACCGGGTGGAGACCCTGCCCGACGACGACTTCCTGTCCCGGCTGCCGGCGTTGCGCGGCGGCTTCCAGGCGGTCAGCCCCGCGGGGCGGGACCGGCTCCTGGCCGTCGTCGAGCAGCGCCT
The DNA here is from genome assembly GCF_040614215.1 of Dactylosporangium sp. NPDC006015. Taxonomy (NCBI): domain Bacteria; kingdom Bacillati; phylum Actinomycetota; class Actinomycetes; order Micromonosporales; family Micromonosporaceae; genus Dactylosporangium; species Dactylosporangium sp. NPDC006015. Next base: position 44,222 of record NZ_JBEXUD010000055.1, on the reverse strand, counting down.
CGGCGACGCGGGGTCGGCCCGCGACATCGGCGACGCGTCCGCCGAGGATCTGCTGGTACGGCTGCTCGCCGACCGGGCTGGAGCGGCAGCGCTCGCCGCGTACGGGCTGACGGTCCCCACCGCGGCGCCGGCCTCGGAGCCCGCGAAGTCCGGCAGCACCGAACCGGCGCAGGACACGGAGCCCCCGAAGTCCGACACGGGGCAGCCCGCGGACACCGGCAGCCTCGAAACGGGGCGGCCCGAGGAGACGGGCAGCCTCGAAACGGGGCAGCTTGAGACGGCCGGCGGTGCCGAGACGGGGCAGGGCACGGAGCCCACGGACCCGGGCAGCGTCGAGACGGGGCAGGCCGCGGAGCACAGCGGGCGCACGCTGTCCACAGTGGACCGGTGGCGGTTGCTGCTCGGGCGGCGGTCGGAGGCGCTCGGGCACGGGGCCGCGCGGTACGCCACCGCGCTCGACGAGCTCTACGGTGCCGGTACCGGCGAAGGGGCGCGGGCCGATGCCGCTGGGCGGGCGGGGCGGGAGGCGCCGTTCCCCGGTGTGCGGGAGTGGGCGGAGGAGCTGACGGCGTTGTTCGGGCCGGGCATCCGTGAGGAGGTCCTCGCCCGTGCCGCGGAGTCCGGGCGGCGGGAGGCGGCGCTGCTGCTCGACCCCGACGCGGTGACGCCGTCGGTCGAGCTGCTGCAGACCGTGCTGTCGCTGGTCGGCGCGATGCCCGAGTCGTCGGTGGCGCGGCTGCGGCCGCTGGTCGCGCGGATCGTCGAGGAGCTCACGCGCCAGCTGGCGACGCGGCTGCGGCCGGCGCTGGCGGGGATCACGACGCCGCGGCCGACCCGCCGGCCTGGCGGGCCGCTCGACCTGCCGCGGACCCTGCGGGCCAACCTGGCCACGACCCGCCGCGACGAGGACGGCCGGGTGCAGGTCATCCCGGAGCGGCCGGTGTTCCGCACCAAGGCGCGCCGCGGCGTCGACTGGCGGCTCGTCCTCGTGGTCGACGTGTCCGGGTCGATGGAGGCGTCGGTCATCTGGTCGGCGCTGACCGGGGCGATCCTCGCCGGGGTGCCGGCGTTGACGACGCACTTCGTGGCGTTCTCGACCGAGGTCGTCGACCTCACGGACCGGGTCACCGACCCGCTGGGGCTGCTGCTCGAGGTCCAGGTCGGCGGCGGCACCCACATCGCGGCCGGGCTGCGGCACGCGCGGTCCCTGGTGACCGTGCCGTCGCGCACGCTGGTCGTGGTCGTCAGCGACTTCGAGGAGGGGTACCCGCTCGGCGGGCTGCTCGCGGAGACGCGTTCGCTGGTCGAGTCGGGGGCGACCGTGCTGGGTTGCGCGAGCCTCGACGACGCGGGCCGGCCCCGGTACTCGGTGTCGGTGGCGTCGCAGCTGGTCGCGTGCGGCATGCCGGTCGCCGCGTTGAGCCCCCTGGAGCTGGCCCGCTGGGTCGGGGAGAAGGTGCGCGCATGACCACGGCGAGCGGCGGACTGCCGCCGGTGGCGGAGGCGGTGCTGGTGGCGGCGGTCGACGCGCTGCCGGCCAGGCTGCGCAAGAAGGTCGACGAGGCGGTGACCCGCTTCGCGGCGCTTCCGGTGACCGAGGCGGACGGAACGTTCGTCGTCGCCGTCGACGACTCGACCGCCGTCACCCTGGTCACCGACGGCGGGGTCGTCCGGTCGGCGGAAGGGGCGACGTGCAGCTGCCTGCTCGCCCCCAACTGCCTGCACCGGGCGGCCGTGCTGGCGCTGGCTCCCGCCCACGTGGAAGGAGATCCGGCCCCGGCCGGCGAAGCGGCGCCCGACGCCGACGCGGCACAGCCCGTCGCGGCGCAGGCGGTCGCGGGGCAGGCTGACGCAGAACAGCCCGTCGCGGGGCAGACGGTCTCGGGGCGGGCCGACGCAGAACAGGCCGTCGCCGGGCAGGCCGTCGCGGCGCAGGCGGTGGTCGTGCCGGAGGTGGAGGAGCCGGGCGAGGCGTTGACGGTGCAGCAGCGGGCTGCGGTCGAGCACCTGTGGCGGGCCGCCGTCGACGTGCTCGCCGCCGGGCTCACCGGGTCGGGGACGGTCGCGCGGACGGCGTTGCTGCGGGCGGCGCACGAGGGGCAGGCGTGCAAGGTGTACCGGCCGGCGGCCGCCGCGCGGGTCGTCGCCACGATGCTCCAGGCGGCGCGGACCGGCGACCCCGACTTCCGGCTCGGCGACCTGACGGCCGCATTGCAGGAGCTGATCGGGGTCCTGCAACGCCTGCGGTCGGAGGGCGCACCGTCGGAAGGGCTGCTCGGGGCGGCGCGGCGCGCGTACGACCTGCAGGGCAGCCTCAGGTTGCACGGGCTGTGCACGACGGCGGTGCTCGCCGACTCGGGGTATGCGGGGGTCGTGACGTACGTCGTGGACCGCGACGGCGGGCTCTGGATGATCGCCGACCTGATGCCCGGCGACGCCAAACGGGCCGCCAAGGCGGGCAACGCGACCGTCGCACTCGGCGAGACCGCGCTGAGCCACCGGGCGCTGACCCGGGCGGGGCTCGTGGTGTCGGGGGCGACGGCGTCGGCGACCCGGCAGCTGGGTGCGGGCAGGTCGGTGCGGGCGGTGACGGCGACCGGGTGCGGCTGGCACGAGGAGCCCCTCGCGGGGCTGTGGGCGGTGCCGCTCGCCGAGCAGGTGCACCGCGCGTTCGCGGCGCTCGGCCAGCCGGTGACGGACCGCCGGGCCGGCGACGACCTGGTGTTCCTGACGGTCCGCGTCGAGGGCACCGACGGCGACGCCGTGCACGCCACGACCACGGGCGGCACGGCGGCCTCCGGCGGCGCAGCGGCCTCCGACGGCACGGCGTTGACGCTGCGGGTCGCGGACGACTCGCCGGCGCTCGGGTACCGCGACAACCTGCGGCTGCTCGGCCGCGCCGCCGGCCTCGAGCTGCTCGTGGTGGCGCGGCCCGACCCGTCGCGGCCGGGGACGGTGCTGCCGCTCGCGGTCGCCCCGGTCGACGGCACCGGCTGGAACCTGCCTGCGGGCCAGGGCGGGCACGTGGACCTGGCGTTCGACCGGCTCCACAGCAGTCACCTTCCCCAGTCCCACCCGCTGCTTCCGGAGGCGGGCGCCGGTCGTACACCTGCCGCGAACACCAACAGTGATCCCGTGCTCCGGCTGTTGGCGGCGCAGGTGGAGCGGACGGTGTCGGGCGGGCGGACCGTGCACACGTTCGCGGCGGGGCGGGGACCGTCCGACGCGACGAGGCTGCGGCGGGCCAGGTTCGACGCCGGGGCGGCGCTGCTCGACCGGTTGACGGAGGCGGCGTGCACCCGGCCCCGGGACGCGTTCGGCCGGCTGTCGGGCGACGACGGCAGCGCGTTCGCCCAGGCGTGGCTGGCGACGGCGGTCTACACCGACGCCGCGACCCGCGCCGTCGCCGAGGCGACCTGGTTACCGGCCGGCACCGGCTAGCGGCGTTGCCGGGCGGCACCGGTCAGCTGCGGTGCCGGCCGGCAACCGGTGGCCGCGGCGCCGGCTCAGCGCACGACATCGGTCACGGCGGCGATCCACGCGAGCGCGTCCTGTTCGGCAGCGAACGAACGGCGCGTCGCGTAGACCGTCGCCGTGTCGCCGACCGTGACCACGAAGGTGACCGCCCAGGTCTCCTGGTCGCGGCGGAGCATGCGGGCCTTCGTGTCGAGGTGCACGGGCGCGACCAGGGTCGCGTGGTCGAGGTTGAGATACGTGGCCTGCGACGTCGCCATCTCCACGACCGGGACGAGCCTCATCACCGCACTGTAGGCGATGCAACCTTCCCGCAGGCCCGGCCGTGTTCACTGGCATGAGCAGCGACGCCCGGCAGGCGTACGACGACTTCTACCGCGGGACCTCGCGCCGCACGATGCGCTACGCGTTCGGCCTGACGGGTGACCTCGGCGACGCCCAGGACCTGACCCAGGAGGCGTATGTGCGCGCCTGGCAGCGGTGGCACCGCCTGCGCGAGTACGACTCGGCGGAGGCCTGGCTGCGCTCGGTGATCTACCGGCTGGCCACGGACCGGTGGCGGCGGCTAGCGGTGCGGCGGCTGTTCGCGGCGAAGGTGCCGCCGGCCGGGGTGGCGCCGGCGCCGAGCGAGGACACGCTGCTCGTCGTCGCGATGCTGCGGGAGCTGCCGGCGGCGCAGCGGCGGGCGCTGGTCCTGCACTACCTGCTGGACCGGCCGGTGGACGAGATCGCGGCGGAGACCGGGGTGCCGGTCGGGACGGTCAAGTCGTGGCTGTCCCGGGGGCGCTCCGCCCTTGCCCTGACCGTGGAGAGTGGTGAGCGCGATGCATGACCAGATCATCGACCGGCTGGCGGCGCTCGGTGCGGACGCCGACCGGGTGGTCCTCGCCGACCCGGCGGACCTTCGCCGCGCCGGTACCCGCCGCAACCGCAGGCGACTCGCCGCGGTGACCCTTGCCGTCCTCGCGGTGCTCGGCGGCACCGCCGTCGCGCTTCGGCCGGCGGGCCAGGCGCCGCCGCCGACCCCGGCCGACTCCCGGACGGCGGTCCCGAGGGAGCCATGCGAGATCCACCTCGCCGGCTGCTTCCCGCCGGAGGTGAGCGTCTACGCCGAGCGGCTGCCCGCGCCGTGCCCCGACACGCGCCACCCCAGCGAGGCGAAGCTGATCGGCCGCAGCAGCGGGCTTCAGGTGTTCACGTTGTACGTCCCGCCGCCGCCCACGACCACCCGGGCCGGCGTGACGGAGTCGGCCTACCGCCCCGGCGGGGCGAGCGAGTACCTCGCCGAGGTCCGGGCGATGCTGGCCCGCTGCCCGTCGGTCGAGCGCGCCGGCCCCGGCTCCGCGCCGCTGACGCTGCGGTACCGGCTGGTCTCGACCGGCGAGCTCGGCGGCGACGAGTCGGTGCTGCTGAGCCGCACGTACCAGACGGACCTCGGCGAGCAGACGTTCCTCATCGCGCTGGTCCGGCGCGGCGACACGGTCCTGGCGGTCATGGACTACGGCTGGCAGGGCGCCCCGGCGTCGCGGTCCGACCTCGACCGCTTCCTGCGCGAGCGCAAATAGCAGGGGGTGCCGCCGGACCGGCGGCACCCCCTCTTTGAACTACGGGCGGATCAGATGTTCCAGACCTGGAAGGACGAGATCTGCCCCGCCGGCCAGCCGGAGTTGGCGGTGATGTTCAGCCGGACGTAGCGCTGGGTCTGCGCCGGGAACGTGATCGTGACGGTGTTGCCCGCCCCGCCGGTGAAGGCGTAGGACGCGGTGTCCTTCAGCGTCGAGAAGCTCGAGCCGTTGGTGCTGCCGACGACCTGGATGGTCTGGTTGCGGGCGCCCCACGAGGTGGGCAGCTGCAGGACCACCTTGCTGATGCTCTGCGCGGAGCCGAGGTCGACCTGGACCCACTGCGGGAAGGCGTTGTTGTTGCTCTCCCAGTAGGAGTTCTGGTCGCCGTCGGTGACGTTGCCGGAGCCGTACACCTGGACGTGGCTGGACTCGCTGGTCGGCTTGCCCGCGGCGAGGTTGGTCGGGGTGGTGCCCCCGGCGCCGGTGCCGGTCAGCGAGACCGTGGTCGGGCTGTTCTGCGCGTTGCTGGTGACCGTGAGCGTGCCGGTCCGCGTGCCGGACGCGGTGGGCCGGAAGGTCACGTTGACGACGCAGGACGCGCCGACCGCGATCGAGCTACAGTTGTTCGTCTGCTGGTAGTCACCAGTGGCGGTCACGCCTGAGACGGTGGCCGCCGCGGTGCCCGTGTTGCTGATCGTGACCGCCTGCGAGCCGCTGGTGGTGTTCAGCGCCTGCGACGCGAAGGTCAGGCCGGTCGGGTTGGCGCTGAGGACCGGCGCGGTCGGCGTGGTGCCGCCGCTCGGGTAGACCTCGAGCTCCGCGACCTGGCCGGCGGGCCAGCCGGTGTTCGCGCTGATGTTGACGCGGACGTACCGGGTGTTCGTCGCCCCGAAGGTCAGGTTGACCGTGTTGCCGCTGGCCGGGTTGAACGTCTGGGCGGCGGAGCCGACGATCGTGCTGAAGCTGGAGCCGTCGGTGCTGCCCTGGACCGACAGCGTCTGCTGGCGGGTCGCCCACGCGGCGTCCGGCGGGAGCTTCAGCGTGACCTTGCCGATGCTGGTGGTCGCGCCCAGGTCCACCTGGACCCACTGCGGGAACGCGTTGTTGGTGCTCTCCCAGTAGGTGGCGGCGTTGCCGTCGGTGACCGTGGTCGCCGCCTGCGTGCCGTTGACCTGGCTGCTGGCGGTGGCGGGCCGGTTGAGGGCGATGTTCGTGTTGGTGCCGATGCCGGAGCCGGACAGGCCGACCGTGGCCGGGCTGTTGTTGGCGTTGCTGGCGACCGTCAGCGTGCCGGTGCGGGCACCCGAGGCGGTCGGGGTGAACTTCACGGTGACCGTGCAGGAGGCGCTGACCGCGAGGGAGCCGCAGTTGTTGGTCTGGCTGTAGTCACCGCTGGTGGTGACCCCGGAGACCGTGGCCGCCGTGGTACCGGAGTTGGTGAAGGTCACCGTCTGGGTCGGGGCGGACGCGCCCACCACCGTACCGGCGAAGGACAGCGAGCCCGGGTCGGCGTTGATGACCGGTCCGGGTGCCACACCCGTGCCGGACAGCGGGACGGTGCTGGTGACGCCTGCGGCGGTCACGCTCAGGTTGCCGGTGCGGGTGCCCGCCGCCGACGGCCGGAACGTCACGCTCACGGTGCAGGACGAGCCGGCGGCGATGCTGGTGCCGCAGGTGTTCGTCTGGGTGAAGTCGCCGCTGGCGGCGATCGTGCCGACCGGGGCCGACGCGGTGCCGCTGTTGGTGACGGTCACGGCCTGGGCCGCGCTGGCGCCACCGGTCGCGACCGAGCCGAAGCCGAGCGCGTTCGGGCTGACGGTGATGTTGGAGCCGTTGTCGGGCAGGTACGGCGGGAACGTCGGCGTCGGCATCGTGCAGGCGGTCGAGCCGAAGATGCCGGAGTTGCCGCCGCCGTCGGTGAGGTTGAACCCGGCGCCGCAGTTGTAGATCGGCGCGGGGCCCTGGGTGCCGGTGGCGGTGCTGTTCGTGATCGTCGCCGCGCCGGCGACCTGGAGCTGCGCCACGAACGTGCCGGTGTTCTGGATCGTCGCGTTGTTGATCTTCACGTTGTTGATCTGCGAGCCCGAGACGAACTGGATCGCCTCGTACGGGCTCTGCTGGATCAGGATGTTGTCGACGTTGGTCAGGCCGTTCATCACGCCGTCACGGGCGTCGAACCACAGCGCGCCGACGCCGAACTGCCAGTTCGGGTCGAGGTTGCCGGACCGGATGATGGTGTTGCGCAGCACGTCGGTGCGGCCGATCGGGGTGGACGCGAAGCGCTGCCCGACGTGGATGCCGCCGCCCTGGCTGAGGCCGGCGTCGATGACCCTGTTGTCGGTCACGAAGTTGTCGTGGCCGCCGTAGATCGCGATGCCGTTGGCGAGGATGGGCAGCTCGACCGTGTTGTGGTCGAACGAGTTGTTCACGTCGGCGTTCTGCTCGGCCCACATTGCCAGGCCGTCGTCGCCGGGGTTGCGGACGTGGCTGTTGGTGACCTTCGAGTTCGTCACGCCGTTGTGGAAGTTGATCGCGTCGGCGTTGTAGTTGCGCAGCCGCATCTGGTCGAACACCAGGTTGGTGAACGGCCCGTCCATCCAGGCGCCGACCTTGGTGTGCTCGATCCACACCCGGGTGACGGTGGAGTTGCTCAGCGAACCGCCGATGCCGTTGACCTGGTCGGCGTCGTTGCGCTCCTGCACGTTGCCGAAGATCGAGAAGTCCGACAGGTGCACGTTGGAGCTGGGCGTCGGCGCGTAGTTGCCGTAGAACCCGATCCGGTCACCGGTCGTCTTCGAGTGCCACATGCCGGCACCCTTGATCGTGATGTTGTTGACCGCGATGTGGCCCTGGATCTTGAACGTGCCCGGCGGGATCCACACCGTGCCGCCCGCGCCCGCGGACGCGATCGCCTGGTTCATCGCGGGCGTGGAGTCGTTGACACCGTTCGGGTCGGCACCCTTGCTCGTGATCGACACCGAGCCGGCCGGCTGCGACAGCGGACCGGCGACGTTCTCGAAGTCCGCGAGGTCAATGGTGTACGACGAGGCGGTCGAGTCGGCGTCGACCTGCAGGCGGAACTTCGTCCCCTGCGGGTAGACCTGCGGGAAGAGGCGGTTGACCTCGTCGTAGTAGTGGTGGTGGTTGCTGCCCGGCTGGTTGCTAAACGGGTAGCTGCTGTAGTAGTGGCTGTACGCGTTGGTCAGCGTGAAGTTGTTGGACCGGACCCCGTTGATGTACAGCGAGATCGGCGCCGTGTACACCGAGCCGTTGCTGGAGTCCGGGATGCTGTAGCGGAACACCATCGAGTTCGTCGCGACCGGCGTGGTGAACTCGACGTACTTGCCACTGCCCTGCAGCGTGACGGCTTTGCGGTAGGACGCCTCACCGGCGAGGGTGTTGTAGGCGGCGCTCGGGCCGATGACGGTGCCGTTGGTGGCGGCGTTCTCCGCCTGCACCTCGACAAAGGGCAGCGTCGCACCGACGCCGCCGGTCGCGGCCGCCGCGGCCGGCGACATCGTCAGACCGACGACGACGCCCGCGGCAGCGAGGGTGGTGCCCGCGGTCAGGGCAACGAAACGCCCCTTCCGCCTGGCACCTCGAGTGGACCGGAACATGTGTTGCTCGCTTTCGACGGGGCCGTGCCGCGCAAGCATCAGCCGGCCGGCCGCGAGTTGGCGGTGTCGGGCTGGTCGGCGCTGGTGGTGACGATCGAACGGCGGGGTGGGTTTTTGTACACCGGTTGGCGGGGCGGTGCAAGAGGGACCGTAACTCCACCAACACCGCTGCGCAATATCCAGACACATCTTTGCTGTTTTCGAACGTGTTCTTGCAAGGCTTGAGCACCCATCCGCTCACGTTCCGCTTGGCTTTGCCGCGCGACCGCTCGGCGCTCCACCGCGCCACTGGGCTCCCCTGACCGTCACCACATCGCCAACACTCGATGCGACCGTCCGCTGCCGCAGCTCGGCCCGGTTCATCCCGTGCTGTGGACCGCCCTCGGACGGCAGACGAGAGGAACCAGTACATGCGACGCAAACTCGCTCTTGCCGCCGGCCTCGCGCTCGGCCTGTTCGCGAGCCTCGTCCTGTCCCCCGCGGCCCCGGCCCAGGCCGAGTCGAACGGCGGCGTCCGCGTCATGCCGCTCGGCGACTCGATCACCGACGGGTTCAACGTGCCCGGCGGCTACCGGATCAACCTGTGGCAGCGGCTCGCCGCCGGCGGGTACACCGTCGACTTCGTCGGGTCGGGCTTCAACGGCCCGGCGTCCCTCGGCGACCACGACCACGAGGGCCACTCAGGCTGGCGGATCGACCAGCTCGACGCCAACATCGTCGGCTGGCTGCAGGCGACCTCGCCGCGCACCATCCTCCTGCACATCGGCACCAACGACATGAACCAGAACTACGACGTCGCCAACGCCCCGGCCCGGCTGTCCGCTCTCATCGACAAGATCCGTGCGAACGCGCCGTCGGTCGAGCTCTTCGTCGCCCAGATCACCCCCGAGACCAACGCGACGCAGGAGGCCCGCGTCCAGGCCTACAACGCCGCGATCCCCGGCATCGTCGCCGGCAAGGGTCCGATGACGCACCTGGTCGACATGCACTCCGCCATCACCACCGCCGACCTCGCCGACGGCGTGCACCCGAACGCCACCGGTTACGACAAGATGGGGGCGCGCTGGTTCTCCGCCCTCCAGTCCGTCCCCGGCAGCCTCACCCCGACCATCCCACCGGTCGGCACCGCCGTCTCACTGGTCAACCCGCAGTCGAACCGCTGCATGGACGTCGCCGGCGCCAGCACCACCGCCGGCGCCCAGGTCCACATCTGGGACTGCCACGGCGGCACCAACCAGAAGTGGACCCGCACCGCCGCCGGCGAGATCCGCGTGTACGGCAACCGCTGCCTCGACGTCAACGGCAACGGCACCGCCGACGGGACGAAGATCCAGATCTGGGACTGCAACGGCACCGCCGCCCAGAAGTTCACCTTCAACGCCAACGGCTCCATCACCGGCACCGGCTCCGGCAAGTGCGTCGACGTGAACGCCTCAGGCACCGCCAACGGCACCAAGGTCCAGCTCTGGACCTGCAACGGCACCGGCGCCCAACGCTGGGCCGCCCGCCCCTAGCCTGCCGGCCTGATCCCCGCTCCGACCGGGTGCGTCCACCTCGGGCGCACCCGGCTTTCCCTGCCCGATCAGGGCGGCTCGGAACAACCCGACCTCGCCCGCATCCAGCCCTCCCGCCCGGTCAGGTCAACCGCCCCGACCACGCCCGCACCCGGCCCTCTCCGCCCCGACCACGCCCGCACCCGGCCCTCTCCGCCCCGACCTCGCCCGCACCCGGCCTTCTCCGCTCCGATCGGGTCGGCGGGGCCGACCTCGGGCGCACCCGGCCCTCCCCGCCCGATCAGGGCGGCCGGACCAACCCGACCTCGTACGCGAACACGACCGCCTGCACCCGGTCACGCACCTCCAGCTTCAGCAGGACCCGGCCCACGTGCGTCTTCACGGTCGTCTCCGCCACGTTGAGCCGCTCCCCGATCTCCGGGTTGGACAGCCCTTCGGCCACCAGCAGCAGCACCTGCCGCTCCCGGTCCGTCAGGCTCGCCAGCCGCCGCAACGCCTCGGGGTCCTCAACCGCCGGCGGCGCCGTCACGAACTTCCCCGCGAACCGGTCCAGCAGGCTCCGCGTCGCCCTGGGCGCCACCATCGCCTCACCACCCGCGACGGCCCTGATCGCCGCCAGCAGATCCCCCGGCGGCGCGTTCTTCAGCTGAAACCCGCTCGCCCCCGCCTGCAACGCCGCAAACGCGTCCTCATCCGTGTCGAACGTCGTCAAAATCAGCACCCGCGGCCCACCCGGCCGCGCACACAGCGCCTCGGTCGCCGCGATCCCGTCCATCACCGGCATGCGGATGTCCATCACCACGACATCCGCCTCCACCCGCCGCAGCAACCGCAACGCCTCGGCCCCGTCACCCGCCTCCCCCACCACCACCATGTCTTCCTGCGCCGACAGCACCATCCTGAACCCAGCGACGATCAGCTCCTGATCGTCGACGATCACCACCCGGATCACCGGCCCCACCCGCCCCCGGCCACCATCCCGACCGCGCCTCCCCCACCCACCGCGCCCACCTTCAGCACACCCAGCCCGCCGCCCCGGCCCTGCCGACCACCGCGCCCGTCTCCTCGGTGACCGTCTCCAACAACGCCCATCCCGACCTCATCCGCGCGCCCCGCGTCCGATCCAGCTCCGTCCGCACGCGCTGCGTCCACCACGATGCCATCCACTCGCACTGCATCTGCCTCGACCCAACCCGCGCGCATCGCACCAGCTCCGTCCGCGCGGGCCGCGTCCACCGCAACGCCATCCGCACGCACTACGTCCGTCCCGGCCCCATCCGCGCGCGCCGCATCCGCCTGACGTCCATCGGCGCGGGCCGTCTCCCCTGCGGTGCCGGCCGCTCGTGCTGCGGTCGCCGGGGCATCGGTTGCCGGAGCGCTGTCGCCGTCGGCCGCGCCTGCTGGAGGCGTTGGCGACTCGCCCAGTGGAACGGCCGGCGGTGGCGTCCTGGGAATCGTGGCGGTGACGGTCCACCCTCCGTCGAACCGCGGACCGGCGCTCACCGTCCCGCCGTGCAGCGCGACCCGCTCCCGCATGCCGATCAGGCCGTGACCGCCCGAGCCTTTCGCGGCGGCGGGCAGCCGGCCGCCGCCGTCGTCCGTGGCCTCGATCACGATGTGCTCGGGCGCGTACTCCAGTCGCAGGGTCACCTTCGCGTCCGGGCCCGCGTGCCGGAGGGTGTTGGTCAGGGACTCCTGCACGATGCGGTACGCGGTCAGCTCCTCCGCCACGCTCAACCCCGCCGGGGTGCCCACCGTCTCCAGCTCGACCCGCAGGCCGGCCCGCTCGACGAGCCGGTCGAGCTCCGCCAGGCCGACGCGCCGCCTGGACACGTCCCCCGCGCCGGGAGTCGCGCCCCGCAGGACGCTCACCACCCGGCGCATGTCCTCGAGGGCGTCGCGGCCGGTGGCGGCGATCGTGTCGAGGGCGTGGCGGGCCCGCGACGCGGACGGGTCGAGGGTGTACCCGGCGCCGTCCGCCTGGACGATCATCACGCTCAGGCTGTGGGCGACGACGTCGTGCAGCTCTCGGGCGATCGCGGCGCGCTCGTCGGCGGCGGCGAGGCGGGCGAGGTGGTCGCGCTCGCGTTCGAGGGTGGCGGCCCGCTCCTCGAGGCTCGCCACGTACAGCAGCCGGGTCCTCACCCCGTACGCGGAGAACCACACAGCGATGGTCAGCGTGCCGATGATCCACGTGATGGTGCCGAAGTTGTCGGTCCTGCGGGCCTCGACGGCGGCGCCGATGACGACGCCGATGCCCGCGCCGACGCCGGCGAGGATGCCCCAGAACAGCTGGGGCCGGTACTTGACGACGGCGAACATGGACATCAGCACCGCCATGTCATAGAGACGCATCGCGTCGTCGAACAGCAGGTGCAGCGGCGCCGCCGTGTAGACGATGCAGGCGACGACCAACGGATAGCGGCGACGGGCCAGCATGGCGACCGCCATGACGAGCCCGATCGCGACGACGGGCGGCTCCAGCCCGCGCTCCATCACCGTCACGTACAGCACGGATCCTGCGAGGCCCCCGTCGAACAGCCAGGTCCTGATGCGCCGGAGGTGTTCGCCGTTCCACACGTCGTCCACGATAGGTCTTCAATCTGCCAGTGCTACGACGACTGCGACGTTTGCCGCTCTGCGTGACGGGAGGACTGCGGCGAGTGTGCCCGCAAGCGCCGCGAGCCCGACGAACGCTCCCAGCTGCCCGACCGGGACCGCGATCAAGGTGTCGACCTCCCCGAACCCCGCATCCGCGGTGAGCAACCCGTAGACGAGGCCGAACGCCACCCCGACGACGGCGCCGGCCGCGGCCATCAGCACCGCCTCGGCGAGCAGCGTCACGCGGAGCTGCCCGCGGGTCAGGCCGAGCGCCCGCAGCAACGCGGACTCGCGGGTCCGCTCCAGTACCGACAGCGACAGCGTGTTGGCGATGCCGACGAGCGCGATGATCAGCGCCAGCGCGAGGAGGACGGCGATCACGGCGACGATCTGGTCGATCGCGTTGTTGCGTTCGTCGCGGAACTCCTTGAGGTCGCCGACCTGGATCAGCGGGTGCGCCGCGAGGGCGGCGTCGATCTGGTGGCGTGCGGTCGTCGCCGGTACGCCACCAGCGGCGCGGACCATGACGAGCGAGGCCCCGACGGCCGCCGGGAACAGCGCCCTGTAGTCGGTGTCGGTGACCATGACGTCGCCGACGAGCGTCGCGCTCTGGACCGTCGCGGCGACCGTCACCGTGATCGAGTGGCCGCCGGGACCGGTCAGCCGGAGCTGGTCGCCGACCCGCCGCCCGGCGAGGGCGTCGGAGCCGCTGGCCACGACGGCGGTCCCGGGCCGCAGGTCCGTCAGCCGCCCGGCGGAGACGACGGGCCGGAACGCCGTGCCGATCGCCGCCTCGTCGATGGTCCCGACGAGCAGCCCGCCGCCGGTGCTCTTCGCATTGTCCTGCCTGACCGCGACGACGAGGTCGAAGGCGGGGTCGGCGCGCAGTCCCGCGGTCACCGCCGCCGGGACCGTCGCCGGCCGGTCGCCGCCGGTGACCGCGGGCGTGAGCAGGTAGTCGACGGGGAACGCCTTGTCGAGCTGAGCTTCGGCGGTGCGGTTGACGGTCGCGGCGATGGTGCTGCCGCCGGCCATCAACGCGACCCCCACGAGCAGCGCGGCCGTGGTCGCCGCCGTGCGGCCCGGGTTGCGCCTGGCGTTGGCGACGGCCAGGCGGACCGGCGCGCCGGCGAGGCGGCCCGGCAGCCATCCGACCGCGGACACCAGCGGCCCGATGAACAGCGGCAGGAGCAGCAGCACCGCGAGGAACACGCTCGTGCCACCCACCATGACGATCACCATCGCGGTCAGCGGATCACCGGTGCGCATCCCGGCCACGGTCAGCGCGACCCCCGCGACGATGAGCAGCGCCGCGGACACGACCAGCACGACCCGCCCACGCCGGCTGCCACCGCGCCCGAACGGCGTGATCCGCAGCGCCGCGATCGGCGGCACCCGGGTCGCCCGGATCGCGGGCACCAGCGCCGACACGGTCGTGAGGACCACACCGAGGAGCAGCGCCACCAGTACCGGCGAAACACCGACAACCAGTCGACCGGTGGGCAGCCCGATGCCCGGCAGTGCCCCACCGCGGGACAGTCCGAAGCCGATCGCGAGGCCGACACCGATCCCGAGCGCGGCGCCCGTGAACCCGACCGCGGCGGCCTCGGCGATGACCCGCCGGAACACCTGCGCGCGGGTGGCGCCGACGCACCGCAGCAGCGCCGTCTCCCGCATGCGCTGGGCGAGCAGGATGTTGAATGTGTTGGCGATGACGAGCGCGGCGACGAGCACCGCGACGACCGCGAAGAGCTGCAACCCGATGAGCAGGCCGTCGATCTGGCTGAACGCCTCCCGGGCCAGGTCGCGCCGCAGCTGGTCGCCGGTGCGCACCTTCCCCGGCGCCGTGACGTGCGAGCGGACGGCGGCGGGTGCGGTGCCGTCGGCGACGGTCGCGACGACCTCGCGGAAGCCGGTGGCGCCGGTGAGCCGCACGAGCGCCGGCCGGGTGAGCACGACCGTGGACGCGTTGCCGCCGTCGACGCCGGTGATGTCGACGATGCCGACGAGCCGGAACTCGTGCCGCTGCTCGTCGGCGCCCACCAGCGCGATGGTGTCGCCGACCTGGTAGCCGGTGCGCCGGGCGCTGCGGGCGTCGAGCGCCGCGTCGCCGTCGCCCTGTGGCAACCCGCCCGTGCGCAGGTCGAAGGGGCGCAGCTCGGCGCGGTCACCGACGTCGACGGCGTGGCCGGGCACGCCGAACTCGGTGACGAGACGGCCGTCGCGGTCGATGAGCGGTGCCTGCTCCGCCATACGGCCTTCGACGGCTGTGACGCCGTCCAGCCGGCCGATCTCCTCCACTGTGGACAGTGGTAGGCGGGTGCGGTCGGCGGCGGTGACGGCGAGGTCGACGTTGCGGGCGGAGCGGGCGTATTCGTCGAGCAACGCGGCGCGGGTCGTGTCGCCGAAGATCATGATGCCGGCGACGAACCCGACGGCGAGCACGATGGCCAGCGCGGTGGGCACGAGGCGGCGCGGTCGCAGCCCGGACAGTGCGGTGCGTCGCATGTCAGGCCCCCAGCCGCTTGAGCAGGTCCAGCACGGCCTCGGGCGTGGGGCCGCGCAGCTCGTCGACGATGCGGCCGTCGGCGAGCATGACGACCCGGTCGGCGTAGGAGGCGGCGACGGGGTCGTGGGTCACCATGACCACCGTCTGACCCAGCTCCCGGACGCTGCGGCGCATGACGGACAGGACGTCGGCCCCGGCGCGGGAGTCGAGGTTGCCGGTCGGCTCGTCGGCGAAGACCACGTCGGGCCGGCCGAGCAGCGCCCGGGCGCACGCCACCCGCTGCTGCTGACCGCCGGACAGCTGACTGGGCGTGTGCCGCAGCCGCTCGCCGAGGCCGAGCACCGACACCACCTGCGCGAACCGCCGCTGGTCGGGCCTGCGGCCCGCGAGGTCGAACGGCAGCAGGATGTTCTGCTCGGCGGTCAGCGTCGGCAGCAGGTTGAAGGACTGGAAGATGAACCCGACCCGCTCCCGGCGCAGCAGCGTCAGTGCCTTGTCGGACAGGCCCGTCAGCTCCGTGCCACCCAGCCGGACCGAGCCGGACGTCGCGGTGTCCAGCCCCGCGAGGCAGTGCATCAGCGTGGACTTGCCGGACCCGGACGGGCCCATGATCGCGGTGAACTCGCCGGCGGGAAACGCGACGCCGACGCCGTCCAGGGCGCGCACCGTGGTGTCGCCTGTTCCATACACCTTCACGAGGTCGGTCACTTCGACCGCGAGCGTCGTTGTCATGGGAGGCAAGGTAGGCGCGGCGCGGGTGCCGCGTCGTCGTCGTCAAGCACACCATGGCTGTCCTACTCAGGTCGGACACGGGCAGTTTCGGGTCGGCCCGCGGGAGGACGACACGGCGGCGCGGGCGGGGCTAACTTCGGCGGCACCGAGCGAGAGGATTCGCCATGCGCCACCTGTACTTGTCCCGCCGCCGACTGCTGGGGGCTGCCGCCGCGGGCGCCGGCCTGACCGTGTTGCCCGCGATGCCCGCCGTCGCCGCGCCGCGAGGCGCCAAGCCCGCGTTCCGGCTGCCCGCGCCGACCGGCCCGCACCCGATCGGGACGGTGCCGCTGCATCTCGTCGACCCGGCGAGGACCGACCCCTGGATGGCGCCCGCCCGGCCCAGGGAGCTCATGGTGCAGCTGTGGTATCCGGCCGCATATCCGGCCGGCCCACCGGCACCATGGCTGACCCCGGCCGAGGCAGGGCCGGTCGGCCGGGACCTCGCCGAGACGGTCAGCGGCGTCCAGCGGGACCTGCCCGGCCTGGCAGCGGTCCGCACCCACGCGCACACGGGCGCACCGATCGCCGCGCGGCGTGGCGGCTGGCCGGTGGTGCTGTTCTCACCCGGGTATGGCGCCGGGCGCAACTCCAGCGCGGCACTGGTGGAGGACCTCGCCAGCCGCGGCCACGTCGTGGTGACCGTCGACCACACCCACGACCCGATCGCCGTCGAGTTCCCCGGCGGCCGCGTCGAGCCCAACACGATCACGGCGTTGATCGCGCAGATCGAGGACCCGGCCCAGTTCGACACGTTCGCGGCGAAGATGGTCGCGGTCCGCTCCGCTGACCTGCGGTTCGTGCTGGACCGTCTGGCGACCCTCGACGACGGCGGCAATCCCGACGTCGAGCGGCGCCGCCTCCCGGCCGGGACCCGCGGCTCGTTGCGCCTGACGCACGTCGGTGCCCTCGGCCACTCGCTCGGCGGCGCCACCGCCGCCCAGGCGATGCACGACGACCGTCGGATCCGCGCGGGAGTCAATCTCGACGGCGCCTTCTACGGTACAGACGCCGCAGCGGGACTCGATCGGCCGTTTCTGCTGTTCGCGGCAGGTGACACCGACCGCGGCAACACGCCGGGCTGGGGTGTGTTCGCCGACCACCTGCGCGGCTGGCACCGCGAGCTGAGGATGCCCGGCGCGCGGCACCTGGCGTTCCACGACTCGGTGCTGATGATCCCGACGCTCGCGGCGCTGCCGGGCGCGCAGACCGGCGACGCCTACGGGACGATCGACGGGCCGCGGGTGGCCGCGGTCGTCAGGGCATACGTGGGCGCGTTCTTCGACCTGCACCTGCGCGGATCCGGCGCTGACTGCGGGCTGCTCGACGCGGCGTCGCCGCGGTATCCGGAGATCGGGTTCGTGGCATGAGCGGGCGTTACCGCGGCGCGGTGCTGGAGGACTTCACCGATGCGGCCGTCGCCCGGCTCGTCGCCGCCGACCGGGCCGGGTTCTGGCGGACCTCGGAGCACGCCCCCGACGAGCTCGTGGACCGGCTCGCCGACAGGGTCGCCGGGTCGCCGCCGGTCGAGCCGTGGCGGCACCGGCCGCGCGCCGACCTCGACGCAGCGCGCGTGGAGCTGCTGCTCGGGGCCGACACGGACCGGTCGCTGGCGCGTCTGGGGCAGCTGGCCCGGTCGTCGGGCGCGGTTCGCCAGATGTGCGGGGCGCGGGGCGTGTGGGTGCCGGCGGACGGCCCGGCGAGGCGGCGCTACCTGCCGCAGGCACGGACGATCGTGACGGCCCGCACGGCGGATCCGCGGTTGGAGGCGTTCGTCGATCCGGGAGCGGTGTTCGGGGATCCGCGCGGGCTTGGCTGCGCGCTGCCGCTCTCGGTGCCACTGCTGGTGAGCGACGCGCTGCTGCCGGCGGCCGTGCGGGGCGGCGGGCACGCGTTCGTGATGAGCCTCTGCTCGGAGTGTGACGCCGACGAGGACGTGCGGGCCGGCTACGGCTGGGCGTCCGGGAGGTTCGACGAGGAGCGCGTCGAGTCGTGCCCCGGCTATCCGCCCGACGGCTGTCCGGAGCCGCCGCGGTTGCGGCTCGCCCCGGCCGGCGAGCGCCGGTGGGACGACGTGGGGCGGCTCGGTGGGCGGCCCGCGTGGTCGCAGGCGTCACCACAGTGGCCGGACTGCTGTGGCCGGCCGATGTGGTTCGTCGGGCAGCTCCAGACGGGCGAGTTCGGCGGCGTGGGAGGCGCGATCTTCGGGTTCCGTTGCGAGTGCGGTCATGCGGCCCAGTCCCGCCAGCTCACCTGAGCACCGCGGGCGTCGGCGACCGGCCGGCCGTGGAGCTGCGACCGCGGTCGGGGCGCCGTGCCGGCCGCGCCGCGCCGCGAGGGAGTCGGCAGCGCCCGCGGCCAGGTGCCATGCCGACCAGGCCGCGACGGGATGGGCCCGCCACCGCAGCCGGAACGGGGATGGGCCTGCCACCGCGGGCCGCAACGGGGGTAGGCCCGCCACCGCGGTCGGAAGGAGGTGAGTCTGCCACCGCGGGCCGCAACGGGGGTAGGCCCGCCACCGCGGTCGGAAGGAGGTGAGTCTGCCACCGCGGGCCGCGACGGGGGTGGTTTGCCACCGCGGGTCGGGACGCCATTCCGGCCGGGGCATGACGAGAGTCGGCCTGCCACCGCGATCCAGGCGCCAGTCCTGGGGTCGCGACCGCGGGATGGCGTCATGCCGGCCGGGGCCCGCGACGAGCTAACGGCCTGCCACCGCGATCCAGATGCCAGACCTGGCGTCGCGACCGCGGGATGACGTCATGCCGGCCGGGGCCCGCGACGAGCTAACGGCCTGCCACCGCGATCCAGATGCCAGACCTGGCGTCGCGACCGCG
>NZ_JBEXUD010000055.1:0-25240 GCF_040614215.1 Dactylosporangium sp. NPDC006015 | reverse complement strand
GCGGGATGACGTCATGCCGGCCGGGGCCCGCGACAGGCAAGCGGCCTGCCACCGCGATCCAGACGCCCCGCCAGCCGGGGTCGCGACACGAGTCGGACTACGGTCGCGGCCCAGACGTCAGACCCGGGCCGCGACCGTGGCACAGGCGCCATACCGGCGCGGGCGCCACATGAGTCGGCCTGCCGCCACGATCCAGACGCCATACCCCCGGGGCGCGGCCGTGGTCCGGCGAGGCCGTGGTGAGTGTTGGCCTGGCGCCGTGGTCCGGGCGCCGCACCGGCCGGGCCGCGACATGAGCCGGACTGGCGCCGTGGTTCTAGCGCCGCACCGGTCAGGCCGCGGCACGGAGATGGCCTGGCGGCGCGGGGGCGAAGGGTGTGTCGACCGGGGCGCGGCCGGGGGTGAAGCGTGGTCACCCAGGGGCGGTGGTGAGGCTTGGGCCTGCCCAGCCGCGTGTGGTGGCGTTCATCTCGGGACCTCCTTGGGTCGGAAACCGGTCGGAGGCAAGCATCGCGGCTGGGCGGGGGGTGGCGCATCGGGAATTCTGCCTAGGGAACTGCGGCGGGGGCACCCATGTTCAGTCCTGGAGGGTGCCGGCGAGCAGGCCCCGCATGAAGAAGCGGCCGAGCATGACGTAGAGGGCGAGTGTGGGCAGGCTCACGAGCAGGGCGCCGGCCATTGCCTGGCCGAAGGGGACGGACTGGCCGCCGGCGATGTTGTTGAGGGCGATCGTCACCGGCCAGGAGTCGCGGCTGGTCATCATGGCGCCGAACATGAAGTCGTTCCAGGAGGAGGTGAACTGCCAGATGATCGCCACGGCGAAGGCGGGTTTGGCGAGGGGGACGCCTATGTCGACGAAGCTGCGCAGGATGCCGGCGCCGTCGAGGCGGGCGGACTCGAGGAGCGTGTTGGACATGGCGACGAAGTGGTTGCGGAAGATGAGGGTGGTGATCGGCAGGCCGTAAATGATGTGGATGAGCATGAGGCCGGCGAGGCCGCCGGTCGGGTCGTTGCCGCCGCGGAGGCCGACCGCCGTCATGGTCTGCGAGACGGGGATGATCACGGCCTGGTAGGGCACGAAGATCCCGAACAGGATCAGCGGGAAGACGACGTTGGCGAAGGGGAAGCGGATCTTCGACAGGACGAAGCCGTTGGCGCAGCCTAGGAGGGCGGAGAGCAGGCTGGCGGGGATGGCGAGGGAGAGGCTGTTGCGGAAGCCAGAGGCGAGCTTGGGCCAGACGAGGCCGAAGTTGTCGAGCGACAGGCTCGTCGGCAGCTCCCAGATCCGCGTCGCCGACACGTCGACGGGGTCCTTGAAGGACGTGACCACCAGAACGTAGACGGGGAGCAGGAAGAAGCACGCGAGGGCCCACAGCACGACGTACCGCACGACGCTGCGGCTGCCGGCGGCGGCCTTCGACGTGGCGGGCGGGATCGGGTCGGAGACCACGTGCCGGGGCACCGTGGCGGTGGCGCGGACCATGCGGACTACCCCCGTTCCAAAGGCAGGACGTGAAGCGGGACAAGAGGCGGGACGTGAAGCGGGACGAGGAGCAGGACGACGTGCCCCAGAGCGGTGGTTGGCATGGAAGTCACCGCCGTTCCGTGCGGAGGGCGTACCAGACGTAGGGGCCGACCACGAGGGTGACGCCGACGAGGAGGACGGTGGCGATGGTGGCGCCGCGGTCGTAGAAGCCGCCGTCGAAGGTGGTGAACCACATGTAGAGCGACGGGGTGTCGATGCGGAGGTTGCCCTGGTCGAGGGCGTACAGCAGGTCGAAGGTCTTCAGCGAGATGTGGACCATGATGAGCAGGGCGCTGAAGGTGACGGGCCGCAGCGCGGGGCGGACGACGTGCCAGAAGACCTGGGTCTCGCTGGCGCCGTCGAGGCGGGCGGACTCGCGGAGGGCCTCGGGGACGCCGCGCATGCCGGCCAGGAAGAGGGCCATGACGTAGCCGGAGAGGGCCCAGCCGGCGGGGAGGGCGACGGCCGCGATGGCCCAGACGGAGTCGGACTTGTGCCAGTCGCTGCGCAGGAAGTCGAGGCCGATGACGGTGAAGAGCTTGTTGAGGCCGGCCGTGTCGCCGCCGGAGCCGTTGTCGAGCAGCCAGCGCCAGACGATGGCGGTGGCGATGAAGGAGATGGCCATCGGGAAGAGGAAGACACCGCGGAGGAAGCCTTCGCCGCGCACACCCTTGTCCAGGAGCATGGCCATGAGGAAGCCGAGCAGGAGGGAGCCGCCGACGAAGACGACGGTGAAGACGACGAGGTTGCGCACGTCGGCGTGCCAGCGCTCGTCGCGGAGCAACCGTGAGTAGTTGGACAGGCCGACGAAGTGGTAGGAGGGCGAGAGGCCGCGCCAGTTGGTGAAGGAGACGCGGACGTTCCAGCCCAGGAAGCCGTAGACGAAGATGCCGATGAGGATCAGGGACGGCGAGACGAGGAGCAGCCCGGCCAGCCACGCGGGGCCGCGGTGCTTGCGGCGGCGGATCGGCGGCGGGACGAAGGGGACGTGCGGCGGTGCGTTGGAGTGCCGCGGCACGTGGACGGGGGCGGTCATCGCGTCTCCTGGAACTGCTGCTGCACGGTGCTGGCGAACTTGCCGAGGTCGCCGTGCTGGACGAACAGGCCGAGCGCCGAGTCGATCTCCGCGTTGTAGGCGTTGTTTGCCACGACGCCGTGGGCGAGGGAGCCGACGATGCGGGTCTTCGGGTCGCGCCACTGCTGCAGGGTCCAGCCGAGGTAGCCCTTGTAGAGATCGGCCGAGGCGTCGGTGCGGGCGGGGATGGAGCCCTTGAGGGGGTTGAACAGGTTCTGCCCGTCGGCGGAGCCGCACTCGATGAGCCACTTGCGTGACAACGAAGGGCTGCGGACGCCGGTGGGGAGGGTGAAGGAGTCGGAGAGGAAGTCGTAGACGCCTTCGGTGCCGGGCGAGGTGGCCACGTCGTAGCCCTCGCGCCACTGCAGCTTCTTCGACTGCTCCAGGTAGGAGGAGCTCCAGTCCCCCATGACGGCGTAGACGGCGGAGCCTTCGATGACCCTGTCGAGCTGCGGCTGCCACTCGCCGGCCGCGGAGCGGACGTCGGAGTTGGCGAGGACCTTGCCGAACATGTCGAGCGCCGACGTCACCTGGGGCGAGGTCCACCTGAGGTCGCCGGAGAAGAGCCGCTCGTAGGAGTCGGCGCCGAGCTCGCCGAGCAGGACGGTCTCCATGAGGTGCTTCTGGGTCCACTCGGGACCGACGGCGAGCGGCACCTTGCCCTTGCCCTTGATGACGGCGGCCTGGGTCAGGAAGTCCGACCACGTCTTCGGCGGACCCGCCAGGCCGAGCTCGCGAAGGACGCGCGGGTTGAACCAGATGAGGTTCGCGCGGTGGATGTTGACCGGGACGGCGTAGATCTTGCCGTCGATGGTCAGGTTGTCCAGCAGGCCCTTCGGGAACACCTTCCGCCAGCCCTGCTCCTCGTACAACGTTGTCAGGTCCTGGACCTTGCCGGACCGGACGTCGTCGAGCAGCTCCAGCCCGGCGTGGCGCTGATAGGAGTCGGGCGGGTCGTTGGCGAGCAGCCGGCTGGCCAGAATCGCCTTGGCGTTGGAGCCGGCGCCGCCGGAGACGGCGGCGTTGACGAAGCGGATGCCGGGGTTGGAAGCCTCGAAGGCCTCGGCCATCGCGGCCAGGCCCTCCTCCTCACCGGGTCCGGTCCACCATGAGTAGACCTCGAGCTGGTCGTCGCTCGCACCGCCGACGGTGAACATCGACAGTGACGCGAGCAATGACACGACGAGCAGCGAGATGATGGCCAGGCGGCCCTTCCACACGTCGAACCTCCGTGGCCTCGCTGGCGGGCGAATCCGGGTCACTCATGTTGTCGAGTGAACCTAGTGCTCACGGAAGTCGTTTGGTGATGAACGTCCGGTTCGATCAACTGCGTCATCCGGGGGATAACCCAGGACGCACGGATGACTTATATCACAACCCAAAGTATGGTTCGATCCGCCGAATAGCCCGAGGTCAGACCACGACCTCGGGCTATTCGTGCCAGATGGCAAACAGCAGTGGGCTAAAGGCTGTATGCCTCTACTTCGGACAGTTGGCCGGCGGGCCAGCCGCTGTTCGCGGTGATGGTGATCCGCAGGTACCGCACGTTCCCCGCCGGGAAGGAGAGGATCGCGGTGTTTCCGGTCGCCGGGTCGAAGGCGACGACCGCCGAGCTCCGGAGGATCGCGCCGGTCGCGCCGTCGGTGATCGTCACCGTCTGCGTACGGGCCGCCCACGCCGTCGACGGGGGCAGGCGCAGCGTGACCTTGCCGACGGACACGGACGAGCCGAGGTCGACCTGGATCCACTGCGGGAAGGCGTTGTTGACGCTCTCCCAGTAGGTGTTGGCGTTGCCGTCGACGGCGTTGGCGGAGCCGTACGCCTGGGTGTTGGACGACTGCGTGGTCGGCCGGCCCAGCGCCAGGTTCTGCCCGCTCGCCGAGGCGCCCTGCCCGGACAGGACCACGCTCAGCGTGGACGTGCCGTAGGTGACGGTCAGCGAGCCGGTCCGGGTGCCGGTCGCGGTGGGCCGGAAGGTGACGTTGACGGTGCAGTTCGCCCCGGCCGCGATCGACGTGCCGCAGCCGCTCGCGATCGTGTAGTCGCCGGCGACGGTGATCGAGGCGACGGACGCCGCGGCGGTGCCGGTGTTGCTGATCGTCACGGCCTGCGCCCCACTGAACGAGCCGACGGTCGTGGCGGCGAAGCTGAGCGACGCGGGGTTCGCGGTCAGCGTCGCCGTGCCCGCCGACACGCCCTTGCCGGACAGCGCCACCGAGGCCGACGAGCCGCCGTACGCGACGGTCAGCGAACCGGTCCGGTTGCCGGCCGCGGCCGGGTGGAAGGTGACGGTGACCGTGCAGTTGGCGCCGGCGGCGATGACCGTGCCGCACGTGGTCGTCCGGGTGAAGTCGCCGGTGGCGGTGATCCCGGAGACCGTCGCCGGGCCGGTGCCGGTGTTGGTGACCAGCACCGTCTGCCAGTCGCTGTTGTCGTTGACCGCGGTGTCCTCGAACGACAGCGACGTCGGGCTGAGCGTCAGCGCGGGGGTCCCGCCGCCGGATCCGTACACCTCCAGGCTCGACACCTGCCCGGCCGGCCAGCCGGTGTTCCCGGTGACCTGCAGCCGCAGGTAGCGCACCGAGGCGGTGACCGGAATGTCCGCCATATTCCCAGAAGCGGGGTCGAACACCACGTCAGCCGCGGGCCGGAGGATCGCACCGGTGGCGCCGTCGAGGACCGCGACCGTCTGCCGCCGGGCAGCCCACGCGGCGGCGGGCGGAAGACGAAGCGTCACCTTCCCGACCGTCGCGGTGGTGCCGAGGTCGACCTGGATCCACTGCGGGAACGCGTTGTTGGCGCTCTCCCAGTACGAGTTGACGTCGCCGTCGACCGCGTTGGTCGCCGGGTAGCCGCCCTGCGCGCTCGACGAGGTCACCGGCTTGCCCAGCGCCAGGTTCGTGGTGCCGGCGGTGACGCCGGTGCCGGTGAGCTGCACGAGGACCGCGCCCTGCCCGTCGTCGCCGGTGATCGAGTACACCGCCGACTGCGGTCCGGCCGACGACGGCGTGAACGTCACCGTCTGGTGGATGATGTCGCCGGGCGACAGCTGCTGCCCCTCGGACACGGGCGTGGTGGTGTTGAACGCGCCGACCGGCGGCGCCGCCTTCGTCAGGGTCAGCGTGATGTTGCCGGTGTTCGCGATGTCGAAGACCGCGGTCGCCGTCTGCCCTACCGGCACCTGACCGAACTGGACCGGGTTGGGCGTGATCGTCAGCTGCGGCGCGCCGGTGACGGCGGTGCCGGTGACCGGGACGGTGACGGAGCCGGCGCTGCTGGTGACGATGAACGAGCTGTTGGCCGCCCCAGAAGCAACAGGCGCGTACCGGACGGAGACCGACACGGAGGCGCCCGCGGCGAGGGTCGTGCCGGTGGCGGGGACGCCGGTGGCGGTGAACGGCGCGGCCGGCGGCGTGAAGCCGGTGATCGTCACCGCGGACGTGCCGGTGTTGGTCACGCTGACGCCGAGGGTCTTGTTGGCCCCGGTCGGCACGGTGCCGAAGGACAGCGTCGACGGGGTCGCGCCGAGCCCGGTCCGGGTGCCGACGCCGTGCAGGTCGAACGGGACCGTGCCGGCGTTCGTGGTGAAGGTCAGGCTGCCGTTGACGCCGCCGGTCGCGGTCGGCGTGAAGCGCACCGGCACCGCCAGGGTCTGGCCGGTCGTGAGGTTCACCGGCAGCGTGGGCACCGTCGCGGCGAAGGGCGCGGCGGTCGAGATCGCGGTGATCGAGACGGCGCGGGTCGCGGTGACGGTGACGGTCGCGGTGGCGGTGCTGCCGACCTCGACGCTGCCGAAGTCGGTGGGCCCGCTGGTCAGCGCCGCCGTGGTCGGCCGGCCGAAGCCGATGACGTGCCCGTCGCGGGTGCCGACGAAGACCCGCCCGCCGTCGGTCGCCGGGGTGACGAACTTGGTCGCGACCCCGATCGGCGCGCTGTAGCGCAGGTTGAGCCGGCCGTTGACCGGCAGCGCGTCGTAGGCGCGCAGCTGACCGTTGGCGCCGCTGGACCCGTCGCTGTAGACGGCCCACACGACGGCGCTTCCGGAGGTGGTACCGGTGGACGTCACGACCGGTGAGCCCGAGGTGTAGCCGAAGGTCGACGCGCTGGTCCCGGCGGAGGTGAGCACGGGCAGGCCGGCGCCGTTGACCCCGTACTTGAACGCGCGCAGGAAGCCCTGGTTCTCGACCTGGTACACGTAGCCGCCGTCACCGCCCCAGAACGCGGGGTGCCCCCAGACGCCGTTGTACGGCCCGGCCGGCGGGCCGACGGACGCGTCGCCGCCGCCCGGCCCCTGCGCGTTGCCGCCCAGGTTGTCGCGGTCCAGCAGGTACACGCGGCCGTCCTTGCCGGTCTGCACCAGCAGCTTGGGGTGGGCCGGGGTGCCGAAGCCGGCGGGCAGCGCCATCGGGCCGCCGGAGCCGAAGTCGGTGTCGTCCTGGTCGAGGCGGCTGTTGTTGAACGGGCTGAAGAAGTCCTTCGCGGTGAGCGAGCCGTCGCCGTTCACCTGCAGCCGGATGATCGACTCGGCGAGGGTGCCGGGCGGGCTGGTGCCGGGGCCGGGCGCGGGCGAGACGCCGTTGCCGGTGGAGACGATGATCCGGCCGGGGCCGTCGGAGACGAGGCCGCCGCCGGACTGCCAGATGCCGGCCATGCCGTTGCTGCGGCCCGCCTCGGTGGACCACAGCGTCGTCATCTGCGGCGTCGTGGTGCGCACGCCCGCGATGTAGCCGACGTACGGGCCGTAGTCGCAGTGGCTGGCGAACCCGGCGTAGACGACGCCGTCCAGCAGCAGCAGGCCGGGGCGCTGCGCGGCGGTCTTCGGGTTGAACGTGTTGCCCGGGTCGTTGGTCGGCGAGCCCTGGATCGTCACCGGCCAGCCGGCCCGCTCGACGCCGGTCGCCGGGTTGACCGAGTGCAGGTAGAAGTGCGGGTGGTCGGCGTCGGGGCCGTCGTTGACCTTCGCCATGAAGAACACGGCGTTGGTCGCCGGGTCGTAGACGGGCGTGCTCGTGATGCCGATGTTGGGCACCAGGTCGCCGCAGCCGATCGCCGACGCGGGCCACGCCGGCCCGACGCTGCGCGACCAGTTCACGGCGCCGGTCGCCGGGTTGAGCCCGTAGACCCAGTTGTTCTCCGTGACGGTGATCAGGGTGCCACCGGCGACGATCGGCTGCGCGTACACCTGACCGTTGACGGTGGCCGAGAACAGCTGCCCGAAGTCGGAGGCGGACACGGCCGACGGCGCCAGGCCGGGCTCGTTGCTGTCCCAGCCGGTGCGCAGGTTGTCGACCGAGACGGTGGTGATGTCGGCATTGGACGGTTGGGGCGCGATGACCACCAATGCGGACAGCGTCAGCGCTGCCGGCAGAAGGCGGATGAGGGCACGACGCATGACACGCTCCTGGCGGGGAACGGCAACGATGAAGGATCGAACCGTAACTTGGTCGATCCTTCACCGCAAGATGCTGACTGCCCTATGAAATTTTGCGACGCCCCTATGTCAACGTTGGAACTGCCGCACGACCGGCCAAAGCGGCCGGTCGAACAGGATTCAGCGGGGGCCGTAGCGCTCGGCGGCGCGGACCTTCGCCTTCGCGGCCTCGATCTTGCGGTCGCGCGGCGGCGAGTTGGTGACGAGCTGGCCCAGCAGCTCGCGGGTCGCGGCCGTGACGGCGGCGACGGCGGCGTCGAACGCGGCCTGGTTCGCCTGCGAGGGGCGGGTCATGCCGGCGACCTTGCGCACGTACTGGATGGCGGCGGCCTCGATCTCGTCCTCGGTCGCCGGCGGCTCGAAGTTGTTCAGTACCCGGATGTTCCTGCACATGCCTCCACCATGCCAGGTCGCGGGCCGGCCGTCAGACCCGCCAGGGTCGCGGCGACGTCCGGCGGCGCGGGCATGGCGGCGATCTCGTCGCGGATCCGCCCGGCGCGGCGGGTGACGGCGGAGTCGGCGAGCAGCGCCCGGACGGCGGCGCGGACCGCGGCCGGGGACCGGTCGGCGAAGGCGACGGTGCGCGCGACCCCGGCGGCCGTCAGCCGGTCGGCGATGCTGAACTGGTCGCACATCTGCGGCAGCACCAGCTGCGGACGGCCCGCACCGAGCGCGGCCATCGAGCTGCCCGAGCCGCCGTGGTGCACGAACAGGTCGCAGGTCGGCAGCAGCACGTGATGCGGCAGCCAGCCGGCGCGGCGGGCGTTGGCCGGCAGGTCCTCGATGCCGTGCACGCCGGCGCCGCTGACGACGACCTCGATGTCGAGGTCCCGCATGCCTTCGACGGCGGCGGTGAGCCCGTCGACGCCCTCCGGGATCGGCACGGTGCCCATCGAGACGCAGACGCGGGGGCGCACGCGCGGCGCGAAGAGCCACTCCGGCAGCGTGCTGGCGCTGTTGTACGGGATGTACCGCATCGGCAGCCGTACACCGGGATCCGCCGACGACGGGCCCAGCGACGGCGGGCAGGTGTCCACGGTCGCCAGGGGCGCGTCGGTCGGCTGGGCCACGCCGAGGGTGTCGGCGAGGCGCAGCAGCGGGTCGGCGATGTCGGCGAGCGCGGCGCGGTGGACCGCGTCGGGGACGGGCAGCCCCCAGTGGTGCAGCACCCACGGGATGCGCAGCAACGTGGCGGCGAGGGGCGCGGCGTATTCGACGGGCTCGGTGACGATGAGGTCGGGCCGCCACGCGCGGGCGAGGGCGACGACGTCGGGGCCGGTGCGTTCGGCGATGGCGGCGAAGACGGCGAGGTCGAGGGTGTCGTTGCCGCCGAGGCGCAGGTGCGGCGGCCACAGCTCGAAGAACGACGCGTCGCCGCCGACGACGACGTGACTGAGCCCGGCCCGGCGGATCTGCTGGCCCATCGACTGGGGCGCGGCGACGAGGACGTCGTGGCCGCGCAGGTGCATCGCCCACGCCAGGGGCGCCAGCGCGTACAGGTGCCCGGGCGCCGGGTTGATGGTGAACAGCACCCGCATCAGCATGCCTCTCGGTTCACGACGGGGAGATCTTCGATGCCGCGCAGCATCGTGCCGGGCGCGCGGAAGCGCGGCGGGCCGGCCAGGCGCAGGCCCGGGAAGCGGCGCAGCAGCATGGGGAACAGCACCCGGGCGTGCGTGCGGGCGAGGGCCGAGCCGGGGCAGTAGTGCCGTCCGGTCCCGAACGACAGCGGCGGCCGGGCGGTGCGCCGGGTGATGTCGAACGCGTCGGGGTTCCCGGTGTACGAGGGGTCGCGGTTGGCCGCCCCGAGGATGCCGAGCAGCGCCGTGCCGGGCGGGACGGGCACGCCGCCGAACTCGCACGGCTCGGTCGCGATCCGCACCGCCACCTGCACCGGGGGGTCGAAGCGCAGGATCTCCTCCACGGCCCGGTCGGCGAGCGCCGGGTCGTCGCGCAGCGCCGCCGCCTGCGCGGGGTGCTCCAGCAGCAGCCGCGCGCCGAGCGTGATGAGGCTCGCCGGGGAGTCGTAGGCGGCGCCGTAGAGCAGGGCGAGGTCGCCCTGGTACTGCTCCCCGCCGCCCGGCCGGTGCTCGCGAACCAGCCCGAGGAGGCCTTGCTCGTGGGCCGACCCGGGAAGTCCTTGCTCGCGGACCGACCCGGGAAGCCCTTGCTCGTGGGCCGGCCCGGGGAGCCCGTCGCCGGCGAGCGACGACAGGGTGTCGATGATCGTGTCGCCGGCCGCGGCCATCGCGGCGCGCTGCCGGGGCGTCATGAACGGCTCGAACGCGGCGCTCCCGGCGCGGGCGGCGGCCCCGAGGCGCAGCGCGTCGGCGTCCGGAATGCCCAGCAGCCGCCCCGTGACCAGCGAGGCGAACGGCACCGCGACCGCGTCGGCGAGGTTGACCGTCGCCCCGCCCGCCAACTGTGCGGCGAAGTCGTCCAGTACCGACGCGGCGACGGCGACGACGTCGGCCTGCTGCACGGGACAGCGGCGCGGGGTGAGCCGCCGGGCGAGGGCGGTCCGCAGCGGCAGGTGCGCGGGGCCTTCCCGCCAGCCGAACGACTGGTAGAGGCAGCGGACGAGCCGGTGGTCGCGCCAGGTGGGGGTGAGCAGCTCGGGCGCCTCGCCGGCGCTGACGAACGCGGCGTCCTGCAGGAGGCGGGCGCAGTCGGCGTACCGGGTGAGCACCACCGCCTCCGTCTTGCCGGGCAGCTGCACGGGCAGGACCGGGGCGACCCGGCGCAGGCGCTCGTAGGCCGGGTACGGGTCGGCGTGCGCGGACGGGCGGACCAGGTCCACGAACGTCCGCAGGGCGCGCCGCCGGTCGGTCCCGGCCCAGAACCGCAGCAGCGCCTCGGCGGTGACGCCGGGCCGCTCGAGGTTGGGGCTGTGCGAGGCGCCGTCGATGACCGCGAGGGTCGCGCCGGCCCGTTCGGCGTAGCCGGCGAACTCGGCCGCCGACCACAGCTTCCGGTCCCGGTGCCCGTGCATGACCAGCAGCGACAGCCGGGTGGCGCGCAGCTCGCCGGCGCGGTCGGACTCCCCGGCCAGGGCGGCGAGGGCGCCGCGGACGAACGCGGGGCGCATCAGCCGCAGCCGGGTCCGCCAGAACTCGCGCCGGGCGACGTCGTCCTCTGGGATGAGCCGCAGCACGACCGGCCACATGACGGCGTTGCCTTCCAGCGACAGCGTGTGGTCGAAGCCGCCGAGGATCTTGCGGTGCTTCGGGCCGTCCATGCCGGGGCCGCTGCCGATGAACGCGGCGGAGCCGAGCCGGCGCGGCTGGGCGAGCGCGGCGGCGCGGACCACGAACCCGCCGTACGAGTGCCCGACGACGTGCGGCGGTTCGGCGCCGCCGACGGCGTCCAGGACGGCGATCAGGTCCTCGGCGTGCCGGCGGATGCTGTGGTCGTCGGTGCGGTCGTCCGTGCGGTCGTTAGTGCGGTCGGCACTGTAGTGGCCGCGGTAGTCGTACGCGTAGGCGCGGTAGCCGGCGGTGGCCAGAGCCGGCAGCAGCGGGAGGAAGTCCTCCTTGGAGCCGATCAGCCCCGGGCACAGGACGACGGGGACGCCGGTGTCGGCGGCCGGCGGCGGCAGCGCGCGCAGCGCCGACACGGCGCCCCGGGCGGTCTCCAGCACATCGTCACATACCGTGGTCACCGCATCACAGTACGGTACCTTTCGGACATAACCGGCATTACACGCCGATGAGCGTCCAGGCGCGGGACCCGCCGCGGACCCCCGCCTGGTTGGCGACCAGCCGCACGTCGTCCGGCATCGCCACGACGAGACGCTCGGCGTTGCCGCCGCCGAGGTACAGCCGGTCCCAGCGGAACACCGGCCGCAGCCCGTCGACGATCCGCAGCACCCGCCGCGACCACCGCCGGTCGCCGAGCCGCCGGCGCTCCAGCTCGCCGAGGAAGTCGTCGTAGGTGCGGCCCCTCGAGTACGGCGCGTGCGACAGCTCCAGGTGCGGCGCCAACCGCCCCTCGTCGAACAGCGCGCTGCCGAGCCCGGTGCCGAGCGTGAGCACCAGCTCCAGGCCGCGCCCCTCGACGAGCGCCGCGCCGTGCACCTCGGCGTCGTTGAGGACCAGGACCGGCCGGGCGAAGGCGCGCCCGAGCTCGGCCCGCGCGTCGAACCCCTTCCACAGCGCGAACAGCTCCGGGTCGACCGGGGTGTGCGGGCCGGCCTCGTTGACGTAGTGCGGGGTGGCGACGACGACCCCGTGCCGGATCATCCCCGGCAGCCCGACGGTGACCCGGTCCGCCGCCGGCAGGCCCTCCGCGATGCCGAGCAGCACCTCGACGAGGCGGGCGGGCGGCAGCGGGTACGGCGTCGGCACCCGCACCGGCTCGCAGCACAGCGTGTCGGTGTCGTCGACCACGGCGGCCTTGAGCCCACCGCCCCCGCAGTCGATCGTCAGCGTCGTCACCATCCCAGGATTCTGCCTCGGCGCACCCGGGCCGCCGCGACGCGACAGGACACTGCACAGACTTCGCAGAGTTTACGGCGACAGCGGTTGACAGGCTACATCGTGTCATCTCTGATGCCGCGCCTGCCCCGGGTGACGGCCGGGTGAAAGCGGCCCTCGGCGCCGGCGGTGCGGTTTAGCTTCGACGGCATGACCGCCACGAAGATCATGCTGGACGAGGACGAGATGCCGCGTCGCTGGTACAACCTCATGGCCGACCTGCCGGCGCCGCCCCCGCCGGTCCTGCACCCCGGCACGCTGGAGCCGGTCGGCCCGCAGGACCTGGCGCCGCTGTTCCCCATGGCGCTGATCGAGCAGGAGGTCACCCAGGAGCGGTACGTCGACATCCCCGACGACGTGCTGGAGGTGTACCGCCTCTGGCGCCCGTCGCCACTGTTCCGCGCGCACCGCCTGGAGAAGGCGCTCGGCACGCCGGCCCGGATCTACTACAAGTACGAGGGCGTGTCGCCGGCCGGCTCGCACAAGCCGAACACCGCCGTCCCGCAGGCGTACTACAACGCGGCCGCGGGCATCCGCCGGCTCACCACCGAGACCGGCGCCGGCCAGTGGGGCACGGCTCTGGCGTTCGCGGGCGCGCAGTTCGGCCTCGACGTGGAGATCTGGCAGGTGCGCGCGTCGTACGACCAGAAGCCCTACCGCAAGATGATGATCGAGACGTTCGGCGGCACGATCCACCCGTCCCCCTCGGACCGCACCGAGGCGGGCCGCCGCGTCCTCGCCGCCGACCCCGGCTCGCCCGGCTCCCTCGGCATCGCGATCAGCGAGGCGGTCGAGGTCGCCGCCGCCCGCCCCGACACCAACTACGCCCTCGGCAGCGTCCTCAACCACGTGCTCCTGCACCAGACGATCATCGGCGAGGAGGCGCTGCTCCAACTGGCGAAGGTCGGTGCCACGCCGGACGTCATCGTCGGGTGTACCGGCGGCGGCTCCAACTTCGCCGGCCTCGCCTTCCCGTTCCTGCGCGAGAAGCTGGCCGGCCGGATGGCCCCCGTCATCCGCGCCGTCGAACCCGCCGCGTGCCCGTCGCTGACGAAGGGCGTCTACGCCTACGACTTCGGCGACACCGCCGGCATGACGCCGCTGATGAAGATGCACACCCTCGGCCACGACTTCATCCCCGACCCGATCCACGCCGGTGGCCTGCGGTACCACGGCATGGCGCCGCTCATCTCGCACGTCTACGACCTCGGCCTCATCGAGGCCGCCAGCAAGACCCAGCGCGAGTGCTTCGAGGCAGGGGTGCGCTTCGCCCGCACCGAGGGCATCATCCCCGCCCCGGAGCCGACCCACGCCCTGGCCGCCTGCATCGAGGAGGCGCTGCGCTGCAAGGAGACCGGCGAGGAGAAGGTCATCCTGACCGCCCTGTGCGGCCACGGCCACCTCGACCTCCCCGCCTACGGCCGCTACCTCGCCGGCGACATGGTCGACAAGGAACTCTCCGACGACGCGGTCGCCGCCGCCGTGGCGCAGCTGCCGAAGGTGCCGGCCTGACGGGTCATGGCCGCTCGAAGTCACCGAGGCCGCTGCCCGCCGGCTTCCCCGCGAGCCGCGAGATCAGCGCCGACCGACGCCGGGGTCCGGGCATGCGCCACGCTGACCCCGCCCCGTTATCGGCGTGTTACGACCGGCCCGCGGGGAGCGCGCTCTCCGCGGGCCGGTCGCGGGCGTCAGAGGCCCGAGTTGAGCGCGGTCATCAGGGTGCCGGACGTGGTGTCGCCGGACATCTCCCAGATCATGCCGCCGAGCAGGTTCTGCTGCTTCACCCAGGCGGTCTTCTGCGCGATGGACCAGGTGTCGTCGAAGGTCCACCACTGCCCGCCGGGGCCGGTGTAGCAGGACGTGGCGATCGACTGCACGTCGTGGTAGACGGTGCAGTTGGGCACCATCGCCAGGAGGTTGGCGTAGCCGCGGGTGCCGGCCTCCTCGGCGAACTGGCCGGGTGCGGCCCCGGTGGCCGTCTGCCACTCACCGTTGGTGGAGCCGGCGGCGACGCCCTGCCAGCCTCGGCCGTAGAAGGCGAAGCCGACGGTCAGCTGGCGGGGGTTGACGCCGGCGGAGGTATAGGCCGCCACCGCGTTCTGGACGCTGAAGGTGAAGGAGTACGGGTCCTGGGCGTCGCCGTACAGGTTGCCCTGGTGCCCGGTGCGGTTCGGCTCCCACGAGTTGTCGCTGCCGGCGCCGTGGAAGTCGTAGCCCTGGACGTTGGCGAAGTCCATGTAGTCGAAGACGCTCGGGGTGCCGTCGGTGCGGCTGATGTCCCAGCCGGCCGCGATCTTCGCCGGGTCGGCGGGGGTGAAGGCGGTCAGCAGGTAGCGCTTGCCGGAGGTGGCGCTCAGCGCGTCCATCTGCCTGCGGAACTCCGCGAGGAGCAGCGTGTTGTTGGCCTTGTCCTGCGCGCCCCAGTGGTTGCCGGCGTGGCCCTCGGCGCCGGGCCACTCCCAGTCCAGGTCGATGCCGTCGAAGATGCCGGCGGCCGAGCCCGCGCCGCCCGCGTTGTTGTAGGTCGGCAGGTTGCCCTTGAGGTACATGTCGATGCAGGAGCGCACCAGCTTCTCCCGCGAGGCCGGGGTGGCGGCCGCATCGGAGAAGTACTTCGAGTAGGTCCAGCCGCCGAGCGAGATGAGCACCTTCAGGTTCGGGTACTTCGCCTTGAGCTTGCGCAGCTGGTTGTAGTTGCCGCGCAGGTTCTCCCAGCCGGTGTCGGCGACGCCGTCGACGGACTGGGCGGCGCTGAACGGGCGGCCGTAGTCGGCGTCCGCGTCGCCCGCGCCGGTGCCCTGGTCGGGGTCCTGCGGGTTGGCGGTGGTGCCGCGGGTGACGCCCTGCAGGCAGGTCAGGTTGACCGGGTCGAGGTTGGCGAACGCGTAGTTGAGGTGGGTGAGCTTCGCCGCCGCGCCGGACGTGTCGAGGTTCTTCACGAAGTACTGGCGGCCGTAGATGCCCCACTGCACGAAGTAGCCGACCTTGGCGTAGTTGCCGCCGCCGACCGCGTCGTCCGTGGTGACGGTGACGGCCGCGCTGGCGGGTGAGGCGTTGTCGTAGGTGTCGCGGGCCTTCACCGTGAACGTGTAGGCCGTCAGCGGCGCCAGTCCGGTCACCGTCGCCGTCGTCCCGGTGGCGGTCGTGACGAGCGTGCCGCCGCGGTAGACGTCGTAGCCGGCGATGCCGCTCGGGTCGGTGACCGCGTTCCAGGCGAGCGTGACGCTGACCGAGGTCTTCGCCGTGCTGCGCAGGTTGCCCGGGGCCGGCGGCGCGGTGGTGTCGTTGGCCGGGTTGAGCGTGGTCGCGGAGACGGCGGCGCTGTCGGCGGACACGTTGCCGCGGGTGTCGCGGGCCCGCACCGTGAAGCTGTACGCGGTGTTCGGCGTGAGCCCGGTGACCACGGCCGACGGACCAGTGGAGGAAGCAACCACCGTAGAGCCGCGGTAGACGTCGTAGCCCGCGATCGGGAAGTCGGTCGCCGCGGGGGCGGTCCACGCCAGCGACACGGTCTTCGTCGTGCGGCCGGTGACGGACAGGCCGGCGGGCGCGTTCGGGGCGCGGTCCGGGCTGCCGTCGCACTTGTTGCCGTTGATGCGGCAGTTCAGTGGTTCCGCGTTGGTGCCGGTGGCGATGAACCAGAAACTGTACGGCTCGGTGTTGCGTCCGGCCGCCACGGTCCCGTTGTAGTGCGCGTTCACGACCGTGACGTGGTTGCCGGTCCGCGTGACGGTGCCGTTGTACCCGGTGCCGACGTTCAGCCCGGCCGGCACGTCGAACTCGAGGGTCCACCCGGTGATCGAGGCACTGGTCGGGTTGCTGACTGTGTACTTGTCGACCCAGTAGGTGCCGTAGTCCGCGGCGGAGAACGCGGCGGTGAGCCCCGCGGGAGCGGCGTGCGCGGTGCCGGGTATCGCTACCGCGGCGGAGACGGTGAGCAGGATGGCTGCGAAGAGCCTGGTGGGGTGCACTCGTGCCTCCTATTAGGAAAGTTTCCTAATAGTCCTCGCGGGACCTGCAGAAAGTCAAGAATATCGATTTGCTTAAAGCATTTAAGGTGTTCGAGGCATGAGCGATATTCGCACCGCGACACCCCATCGCCTGGCCGTCCCCGGCATGCTCGCCGTCGGCGGGCTGGCCCTCGCCGGCCTGGCGCACGCGTTCACCATCGCCGAGTCCCTGAAGGGCGCCGACGCGCCCGCCGAGGACGCGGGCCGCGAGGTGGCCTTCGCGTCCAACTTCGGCGTCAGCACGTACGTCTCCGGCGACACCGCCTCCGGGATCCTCGGCGCGGCCAGGCTGCTGGTCCTGGTGCTGGTCATCGTCTGGCTGTACCTCGCCCGGGACAACTTCGACCGGCGCGGCGACCGCAGCGTCGAGTGGAAGAAGGGCTGGACGATCGGCGGCTGGTTCGTCCCGTTCGCCGGCCTCGTCATCCCCAACCGGGTCGTCGCGGAGATCCACCGCCGCAGCGCGCCCGACGGGACGTGGCCCTCCGACCGGATCGTCAACGCCTGGTGGGTCGCGCTGCTGATCAGCTTCATCGGCTACACCGAGACCTCGAAGTACGCCAGCGGCGAGATCATCGTCTACAGCCCGCCGTTCTTCGCCGTCGTCTCCGGCGTCGCCGGGATCGTCGCCGCGGTCCTCCTGGCGCTGCTCATCCGCAAGGTGTCGACGTGGCAGGACAACATTCCGACGAGCTGACGGAAATTTCTGCCGGCGGACGCGTTGATTTCTTGCATCCATCGGCGCGAGTTAGTAACGTCGGCTCACCAACCATCGCGACGTGTGGATGTGTGGGGCTTCGGCGGCCCGCGCACCTGCCGCCGGCGCGCCCGCCAAGCACCTGCGCCGGCATCGCGTAACCCCCCGACCCTTCGGGAAGGACACCCGCCGATGCACCCCGCATTCAGAAGAGCCGCGGCGGCGTTGCTGATCAGCAGCGCCGCGGTGGCCCTGCCCACCCCCGCGCACGCCCACACCTCCATCAATCCGGCCCTGTTCCAGCAGGTCGAGCTCGCCAAGGGGATCAACGAGCTCGGCGAGCCGATGTCGATCGCCGTGCTGCCCGACCGGTCGGTGCTGCACACCGCGCGCAACGGGACGCTGCGGCGCACCGACGCCGCCGGCAACACCTCGGTGATCGGGACGCTGCCCGTCTACACCCACGACGAGGAAGGCCTGCAGGGCGTGGCCGCCGATCCCGGCTTCGCCACCAACCGGCAGATCTACCTGTACTACGCGCCGCCGCTGAACACCCCGGGCGGCGACGCGCCGGCCGCGGGCGCGGACTGGACGCCGTGGAAGGGCGTCAACCGGCTGTCGCGCTTCACGCTCAACACCGACAACACGCTCAACACCGCGAGCGAGCGCACGGTCCTCGAGGTCGGCACCGACCGGGGCATGTGCTGCCACGTCGGCGGCGACATCGACTTCGACGCGGCCGGCAACCTGTACCTGTCGACCGGCGACGACTCCAACCCGTTCGACTCCGCCGGCTACGCGCCCATCGACGAGCGCACCGACCGCAACCCCGCCTACGACGCGCAGCGGTCGGCGGCGAACACCAACGACCTGCGGGGCAAGATCCTGCGGATCAAGGTCAACACCGACGGCTCGTACAGCATCCCGGGCGGCAACCTGTTCCCGCAGGGCACCGCGAACACCCGCCCCGAGATCTACGCGATGGGGCTGCGCAACCCGTTCCGGATGAGCGTCGACAAGGCCACCGGCGCCGTCTACGTCGGCGACTACGGCCCCGACGCCGGCACCACCGACCCCAACCGCGGCCCGTCGGGGCAGGTCGAGTTCGACCGGATCACGTCGCCCGGCAACTACGGCTGGCCGTACTGCACCGGCACGAACACCAGCACCGAGACCTACAACGAGTGGAACTTCGCCACCAACAGCACGGGCCCCAAGTACAACTGCGCGGGCGGGCCGACGAACAACTCGTTCCGCAACACGGGCCAGGGCACGCTGCCCGCCGCGAAGCCCGCCTGGATCCGCTACGCCGGTGACGCCGGCAGCCCGCCCGAGTTCGGCAGCGGCTCCGAGTCGCCGATGGCCGGCCCCGTGTACCGCTACGACCCGGCGAACCCGTCGGCCGTCAAGTTCCCCGCCGACCTCGACGGGCACTTCTTCGCCGGCGAGTTCGGCCGCCGCTGGATCAAGGCGATCGACGTCAACGGCGACGGCTCTCCCGGCGCGATCGCGAACTTCCCGTGGTCGGGCATGCAGATCATGGACCAGGCGTTCGGCCCCGACGGCGCGCTGTACGTCCTGGACTACGGCGCCGGCTTCGGCAACGGCGACGCCAACTCGGCGCTGTACCGCATCGAGTACACCGGCGGTGGCAACCGGGCGCCCGTCGCGGTCGCCGCCGCGAACCCGACCTCGGGCCCGGCGCCGCTGACCGTGAACTTCAGCTCGGCCGGCAGCAACGACCCCGAGGGCCAGGCGCTGACCTACAGCTGGGCGTTCGGCGACGGCACCACGTCCACCGCCGCCAACCCGACGAAGACCTACGCGACGGCCGGCACCTACACCGCCACGCTGACCGTCCGCGACCCGCAGGGCGCCACCGGCAGCGCCAGCGTCCGCGTCTCCGCCGGCAACACCGCGCCCGTCGTGCGGATCGTGGCGCCCGCCAACGGTTCGCTCGTCTCGTTCGGCGACACCGTGCCGTACCAGATCACCGTCACCGACCCCGAGGACGGCACCGTCGACTGTGGACGGGTGCGGATGACGTACATCCTCGGCCACGACACCCACGGCCACCAGATCACGTCGCAGACCGGCTGCACCGGCTCGATCACCATCCCGCTCGACGGCGAGCACGACGCGGCCGCGAACATCTTCGCCGTCTTCGACGCGGAGTACACCGACAACGGCGGGATCACCACGCACACGCAGCACACGTTGCAGCCGCGGCACCGGCAGGCCGAGCACTTCGCCACCCAGCAGGGCGTGCAGACCTTCGACAAGGCCGGCGCCGAGGGCGGCAAGACCGTCGGGCAGATCGAGAACGGCGACTGGATCGCGTTCAGCCCGTACCTGCTGAACAACGCCACCTCGTTCACCGCGCGCGTCTCCTCGGGCGGCGCCGGCGGCACCCTGTCGCTGCGCGCCGGGTCACCGACCGGCACGCTGCTCGGCTCGACCACCGTCCCGGTGACCGGCAGCTGGGACACGTTCGTCGACGTCACCGGCACCGTCTCCGGCGCGCCCGCCACCGCCGGGCAGCTGTACCTGGTGTTCACCGGCGGTGCCGGCGCGCTGTTCGACCTGGACGCGTTCACCGTCAACACCGGTGGCACGCAGCCGCCGGCCGGCCGGATCGAGGCCGAGTCGTACACCTCCCAGAACGGCGTGCAGGTCGTCGCCGACGGCACCGCGCACGGCGGCAACCGCGTCGGCTACATCGACGGCGGCGACTGGGTCGGCTACGCCGGCGTCAACGTGTCGGGCAAGACGGGCTTCACGGCGCGGGTCGCGTCCGGCGGCACCGGCGGCACCATCCAGATCCGCTCCGGCTCGCAGACCGGCCCGCTGCTGGGCTCCGTCAACGTCGGCAACACCGGCGGCTACGGCACGTTCGTCGACGTCACCACCACCCTGACCGCAGGCAGTGGCGCGCTGTTCCTGGTATTCGTCGGTACCGGCAGCGGCGGCCTCTTCGACGTCGACGACTTCGCCCTCACCGGCGGATCCACGCCCCCGGCGACGAACCTCGCGCTGAACAAGACCGCCACCGCCGACAGCCAGTGCGCTTCCACCGAAGGCCCGGCGAAAGCCGTCAACGGCACCGTCAACGGCGGCAACGCCGACAAGTGGTGCTCCCTCGGCACGTCGAAGTGGTGGCGGGTCGACCTGGGCTCGGTCACGAGCGTGGGCCGGGTCGTGATCCGGCACGCCGGCGCGGGCGGGGAGAACGCCGCCTTCAACACCCGCGACTTCGACGTGCAGACCAGCACCGACGGCACCACCTGGACGACCGTGTCCCAGGTGCGGGGCAACACCGGCAACGTCACCACC
The DNA here is from genome assembly GCF_040614215.1 of Dactylosporangium sp. NPDC006015. Classification (NCBI taxonomy): domain Bacteria; kingdom Bacillati; phylum Actinomycetota; class Actinomycetes; order Micromonosporales; family Micromonosporaceae; genus Dactylosporangium; species Dactylosporangium sp. NPDC006015. The sequence goes on along the minus strand of NZ_JBEXUD010000055.1, from coordinate 4,694 downwards.
TCCACGTTCGCCGCCGCCGGCGTGCGGTACGTGCGGGTCAACGTCATCGCACCCACCAGCAACGCCGACACCGCCGCCCGCCTCTACGAAGTCGAGGTCTACGCGTCATGAGAAAGCTCCTCGCGCTCGCCGCGGTCACCGCGACACTCCTGGCCGCCGCGCCGGCACCCGCCTTCGCCGACACCGCGTTCGACGTCCTCGTGTTCTCCAAGACGGCCGGGTTCCGGCACGACTCCATCCCGGCCGGCATCACCGCCATCCAGCAGCTCGGCGCGGCGAACGGCTTCACCGTCACCGCCACCGAGGACGCGAACGCGTTCACCACGGCGAACCTCGCCCAGTACGAGGCCGTCGTCTTCCTCAGCACCACCGGCGACGTCCTCAACGCCACGCAGCAGACCGCGTTCGAGTCCTACATCCGTGGCGGCGGCGGCTACGTCGGGGTCCACGCCGCCGCCGACACCGAGTACGACTGGCCGTTCTACGGCGACCTCGTCGGCGCCTGGTTCTCCTCCCACCCGGCGATCCAGCAGGCCACGATGAAGATCGAGGACCGCACCCACCCGGCGACCGCGCACCTCGGCGCCACCTGGGTCCGCACCGACGAGCTGTACAACTACCGCACCAACCCCCGCTCGACCGCCCACGTCCTCGCCACCCTCGACGAGACCACGTACTCCGGCGGCACGATGGGCACGGACCACCCGTTCGCCTGGTGCAAGACGATCCAGAGTGGACGGTCCTTCTACACCGGCGCCGGCCACACCCAGGAGTCCTATTCGGACGCCGCGTTCCGGGCCCACCTGCTCGGCGGCATCCGCTACGCCGGCGGCAAGGTCGCCGCCGACTGCTCGCCCGGCAGCACCCAGCCGCCCACCGGCCGGGTCGAGGCGGAGTCCTTCACCTCCCAGTCCGGCGTCCAGGTCGTCGGCGATGGCGCGGCACACGGCGGCAACCGCGTCGGCTACATCGACAACGGCGACTGGGTCGGCTATTCGGGTGTGAACGTGTCCGGCAAGACGGGCTTCACGGCGCGGGTCGCGTCCGGCGGCACCGGCGGCACCATCCAGATCCGCTCCGGCTCGCAGACCGGCCCGCTGCTGGGCTCCGTCAACGTCGGCAACACCGGCGGCTACGGCACGTTCGTGGACGTCACCACCACCCTGACCGCGGGCAGTGGCGCGCTGTTCCTGGTGTTCGTCGGTACGGGCACCGGCGGTCTCTTCGACGTCGACGACTTCCTGCTGACCGGCGGGTCCACGCCCCCGGCGACGAACCTCGCGCTGAACAAGACCGCCACCGCCGACAGCCAGTGCGCTTCCACCGAAGGCCCGGCGAAAGCCGTCAACGGCACCGTCAACGGCGGCAACGCCGACAAGTGGTGCTCGCTCGGCGCCACCAAGTGGTGGCGGGTCGACCTGGGCGCCGCGGTCTCCGTGAGCCGGGTGGTCATCCGGCACGCGGGCGCGGGCGGCGAGAACACCGCCTTCAACACCCGCGACTTCGACGTGCAGACCAGCACCGACGGCACCACCTGGACCACGGTGGCCCAGGTCCGCGGCAACACGGCGAACGTCACCACCACCACGTTCACCCCGGCCAGCACCCGCCACCTGCGGGTCAACGTCATCACCCCGACGAACAACACCGACGCCGCCGCCCGCCTCTACGAGGTCGAGGCGTACGCCGTGTAGGTTTCACAACCGCCGGTGCCCGGGACCTGCGCGAGCGGTCCCGGGCATTGAGCGGTGTCGAACGAGCCTGCTCTACTGCGCGGATGCGGACCCTTCTCGCGCTTCTCACCGCGGCCGTCGTCGGTGCGGTGCTGTTCCTGACGTTGCCGGCCGGGCCGGCCAGTGCCGCGGCGGTGCGGATCATGCCGCTCGGCGACTCGATCACCGGCAATCCCGGGTGCTGGCGGGCGTTGCTGTGGAACGACCTGCAGAACGGCGGGAACACGAACATCGACTTCGTGGGGACCCAGCCGCCGCAGGGCTGTGCGGTCCCGTACGACGGGGACGGCGAAGGGCACGGCGGGGCGCTCGTCACGGCCGTCGCCGACCAGAACCAGCTGCCCGCGTGGCTCGCGGCGAGCCGGCCCGACGTGGTGCTCATGCACTTCGGCACCAACGACGTGTGGAGCAACCGGTCCACCGACACGATCCTCGCCGCGTACGGCAAGCTCGTCGACCAGATGCGGGCCAGCAACCCGGCGATGCGGGTCCTCGTCGCCCAGATCATCCCGATGAACCCGTCCAGCTGCGCCGAGTGCGCGCAGCGGGTGGTGGCGCTGAACGCGGCCATCCCCGGCTGGGCCGCGGGCAAGACCACCGCCGCGTCGCCGGTGACCGTGGTGGACCAGTGGACCGGGTTCAGCACGGCCACCGACACCGGCGACGGCGTGCACCCCAACGCCTCCGGCGACCGCAAGATCGCGGACCGCTGGCTGCCCGCGGTCGTGCGGGCGCTGAACGGCACCCTGCCGTCCGGCTCGGCGTCGCCGTCGCGGTCCGTGTCGCCGTCGCCGTCCCGGTCGGTCTCCCCTTCGCCGTCGCGGTCCGTGCTGCCCTCCGACAGCGTCCCGCCGGTGCCGGGGTGCTCGGCCACGTACAAGGTGGTCGGCCAGTGGCAGGGCGGCTTCCAGGGCGAGGTCACCGTCCGCAACGGCGGCACGTCGGGTGTGGCTGGGTGGACGGCGCGGTACACGTACAGCGGCGGCGAACGGATCACGCAGTCCTGGGGCGCCACCGTCACCCAGACCGGCAGCGCCGTGACCGCGGACAACGCCGCCTGGAACGGCGCGCTCGCACCGGGCGCCACCGCCACGTTCGGCTTCATCGGCAACGGTACGCCGGGCATTCCCCCGATCACCTGCGTCTTCCGCTGACCGTCGTGTTCCGCTGAACGGCGTGTGACAGGGTGTGCCGGTGACCCGACCGGCGATCCTGCGGGGGTTGGCCGCCAACCCCGGCCTGGATCCTGTGCTGCTGGCACCCCTGCTCACCGCCGCCGACGCCGCGGTGCTGGACGCGCTCGCCCGCCGGGCGGACCTGCCGGCCCCCGCGGCGTCGGCGCTCGCCCGGCACCCCGACCCGCGGCTGCGGCGGGCGCTCGCCGGCAACCCGTCCGCCGCCCCGCACGCGTGGCGGGTGCTCTCCACCGACCCGGACGAGGCGGTGCGGGTCGCGCTCGCCCGCGGCCACAGCACCGACCACCGGCCGGCGGTCGACCTGCCGCTGCCGGGGGACGCGCAGCTCGCGCTCGCCGCCGACGCCGCCGTCCCGGTCCGGCTGGCGCTCGCCCGGCGGCGGGACCTGTCCGAACCGGCCAGGCTGTGGCTCGCCACCGACCCGTCCGCCGGGGTGCGGGAGGCCCTGGCCCGGTCCTGGCCGTCGCCGCCGGAGCCGGTCCTGCGGCAGCTGCTCACCGACCCCGACCCGGCGGTGCGCCGGGCGGCCGTCTCATCGGCGTTGCCGGCGGACCTGCTGACCGGCCTGCTCGCCGACCCCGCCACCCGGGAGGACGCCGCCCGGCACGCGCTCCCGCCGCCCGCCACCGACCCGGCGGCGGGCGGGACGGCGGCCGGCGGCGCCGGGCCGGCGCGTGGGGTGGGGGTCGACGTCGCCGGGCTGGTGGGGGACGCCGACCCGGCGGTCCGCGAGGCGGTGGCCGGGAACCCGCGGGTGCCGCTCGCCGCGGTGCTCGCCCTCGCCGACGACCCGGACGAGGACGTGCGCGTGGCGGTGATGCTCCGGCCCGACCTGCCCGACGCGGAGCGCCGGCGGATCAGCTCGGGCGTCGAGCCGCAGACCTATCATGTCGCCGACTGGCTGCGGCCCTCGCACGCGTCGCCGGCGGTCCGAGCCGCGCACGCCCGGTCGCCGTTCGTGTGGTGCCGCCGGGCCGTGGCGTTCTCGTCCGACCTGCCCGCCGAGGCCGTCGCGGTGCTGGCCTCCGACGAGGACCACAGCGTCCGGCTGCTGCTGGCCGAGCACCACCCAGACGTCCCCGGCCACATCCTGCCCGACCTCGTCCGCAGCACCGGCCACGCCCGCTGGGACCTGGCCCGCCACCCCGCCATGCCAGCCGGCGCCCTCGCGGCCATGGCCCTGGGCGACGACACCGACCTGCGCCGCGTCGCCGCGACCGCCCCGAACCTGCCGCCGGCCGTCGCCGAGACCCTCACCCGCCACGCCGACGACACCACCCGGGCGTACGTCGCGGCCAACCCCGCCCTGCCCGTCCCGGCCGTCCTCGCCCTCCTCGACGACCCCGACCCCCGCGTCGCCGAGGCCGCCGCCCGCAACCCCCGCCTCCCACCCGCCACCGCCGGGCGCCTCCTCGCCGCGGGCGCTCCCCGATGATCCGGAAGACGTTTCGTCGCCCTGGCGGCAACAGGTCTTCCGGATCATGGTGGGGTCAGGCGGGGACGGTGAGGGTGCCGAGGGCGAGGGCGGCGGCGCCGTAGAGGCCGCCGTCGCGGCCGAGGGTGCTGGCCTCGACGCGGAGGCGGCGCAGGAACGCCATGCCGTCCCGGTCGGCGAGGGCGCGGCGGATCGGGGCGAGCAGGACGTCGCCCGCCGCGGCCACGCCGCCGCCGATGACGACCCGGTCGATGTCGCATTGCCCGACGTCGTGCGGGTGGACGCCGTCGACGGTGAAGGAGATCGTCGCGCCGCGCCCTTCCGTAGTGG
>NZ_JBEXUD010000054.1:0-85482 GCF_040614215.1 Dactylosporangium sp. NPDC006015 | reverse complement strand
GTCCCGGTCTCGCCGGGCGGGGGGCGCGGGCGGGGGGGGGGGGCGTTCTTGCCCGTTGTTTTTTTGGGGGGGGGGGGGGGGGTGGGGTTGGTGGGGGGGGGGGGGGGGGGCCCCCGCCCCCCCCCCCCCCACCTTGGTCACTTGACGAGGAGCTCGGCGATCTGGACGGCGTTCAGCGCCGCGCCCTTGCGCAGGTTGTCGTTGGAGACGAACAGCGCCAGGCCGTGCTCGACGGTCTCGTCGACCCGGATCCGGCCGACGAAGCTGGGGTCGGCGCCGGCGGCCTGCAGCGGCGTCGGCACGTCGGTCAGGACCACGCCGGGCGCGGCGGAGAGCAGCTCGATGGCCCGCTCGACCGAGACGGCCCGCTCGAACCGGGCGTTGAGCTGCAGCGAGTGGCCGGTGAACACGGGCACGCGCACGCAGGTGCCGGACACCTTCAGGCCGGGGATCTCGAGGATCTTGCGGCTCTCGTTGCGGAGCTTCTGCTCCTCGTCGGTCTCGAACGAGCCGTCGTCGACGATCGAGCCCGCGAGCGGCAGCACGTTGTAGGCGATCGGCCGGGAGAACTGCTTCGGCGCCGGGAACTCGACGGCCGAGCCGTCGAACGCGAGCGCGGCGGCGCCGTCGGCGACCTTGCGGACCTGCTCGTCAAGCTCGGCGACGCCGCTGAGCCCGGCGCCGGACACCGCCTGGTAGGTGGCGGCGACGAGGGCGACCAGGCCGGCCTCCTCGTGCAGGGGGCGCAGCACCGGCATCGCGGCCATGGTGGTGCAGTTGGGGTTGGCGATGATGCCCTTCGGGCGGTTCGCGATCGCGTGCGGGTTGACCTCCGCGACGACCAGCGGCACGTCCGGGTCCATCCGCCAGGCGGAGGAGTTGTCGACGACGACGGCACCGGCGGCGGCCACCTTCGGCGCCAGCTCCTTCGACGTCCCCTTGCCCGCGGAGAACAGCACGATGTCCAGGCCGGAGTAGTCGGCGGTCGCCGCGTCCTCCACCGTGATCTGCTGGTCCTGCCAGTCGATCGGCCGGCCCGCGGAGCGGGCGGACGCGAACAGGCGCAACTGGTCTACCGGAAACTGACGCTCGGCCAGGATGTGGCGCATGACGCTGCCGACCTGACCCGTGGCTCCGACGATGCCGATCCTCATGGGCGTCGAGGCTACCGCGTCGCCGGGCCGGGTTCGATGCGATTTGGCGCACTGTCGGGGCCCTTACCAGCGGTTTTCCCGGTTTCTTGCGGCTTGCCGACAGCTGCGGCGAACGGCTTGCTGCAAGGGGCGGCAAATTTGCTGGAAATTAGTCCGTGTCGGGCAGACCGATCGAGAACGCCTCTTCCAGGTCGTGCTGTGAATACGCGCGGAACGCGATGTGCGTGTCGGTGTCGATCACACCCGCCACCTTCGAGATGCCGCCGGCGATGACCTCGGCGATCTCCTCGTACTGCCGCACCCGGACCATCGCGATCAGGTCGACGTTGCCGGCGACCGAGTACACCTCGCTGACCCCGGGAAGGTTGGCGATGTTCTCGGCCACCTCGGGGATCGAGTCGGTCGCGCAGTCGATGAGGACGATCGCGGTGATCACCTGCGGTGCTCCTTCCAGCATGTGGACATCGTCATGCTAATCCGCCGCGACGGTGAGCTCCCGGCCGACCCGGACCGCGTCGCGCAGCGTCTCGCCCGCGAGGACCTCCCCGCCCGGCCACACCACCCCGCGGACCACCTGACCGGCGACGACGGCCCCCGCGCCGATCACCGCCTGCTCCACGCTCCCGGTCACCACGGCGCCCTCACCGATCAGGGTTTCATGGTGTACGGCGTGCAGATTCGCCGTCACGTAGTCCCGGGGCGTGCCCGTGTCCAGGTACGTCCCGCGGTACTCGACGACCTCCAGCCGCCCTTCCCGCTCCGCGGGCCGCCACGTGGTCCTCACCAGGTCCGACGGCACCGCCTCCAGCCGCTCCACGAGGTCCCACGGCAGCAGCGAGAACCCGGCGAACCGGTGCCTGCCGAACTCCTTCGGCGGCCCGGGCACGCCGAGCATCCGTACCGTCGAACCGTCCCAGCCCTCGAGCAGCTCCGCGATGTCGGCGGCCGGACCGTCCGCGCCGCCTTCCCCTCTGCCGGACGTCTCCGGGATCTCGCCCGCCGCCAGGTACGCGTCGGCGTTGCCCACCAGGACGCCGCGGCCGCCGATCCAGTCCTTCAGCAGCGCGACGCCGCCCGCGGTACCGAACGGATCACCAGGCTCGACGGAGAGGTGCGCCCGGTCGCCGACGTGCGCGACGACCTGGTCCCCGAGATAGCAGGCGTTGACCGCCAGGTCGGCGGGGCCGGCGATCCCGAGCGCGGCGACCCTGGCCATGGCCCGGTCGAGCAGCGCCACGTTGCCGACGGGGCACAGGGCCTTCGGCAGGTGCTCGGTCAGCGGCCGCAGCCGGCGGCCCTCACCCGCGGCGAGGATCACCGCACAGATGTCGGTCACTTCGTCAGCACCTCGGGGTAGTCCTTGTACGGCCCGATCCCGTAGTGCGCGAGCAGCTGCGACGTCGACACGGTCAGCGGCGGCAGCGTGTCGAGCCGGTGCCAGGCGGCCTCGATGACCTCCGCGGCGTCGACGACCAGCTCGGCGGGCGGCTCGACCTCAACCTCGAACACCATGTCGATCCACTGCCCGCGGGTGTGCACGAGGGCGTTCGGGTTCGCCGGCCGGAAGCGCTCCAGGGGCAGCTTGATCCCGGTCTCCTCGGCGAGCTCGCGCGCGGCGGTCTGCACGGGCCGCTCACCGCGGTCCATCAGCCCCGCCGGCAGCGACCAGCCCGCGCCCGGCGGCTGCCGCAGCAGCAGGATCCGGCTCGCCTCGGGGTCGCGCACCAGGATGACGGCGCCGACCGTGTACGTCGGCTGGAACGTCCGCACGATCCTGCGTTTCCAGCGGGACGGGAGACGGTAGAACGTCCGGTACGCCACCATGCGCAGTTGTTGTTTTACCGCCATCTCCGAAAGGCTAGCGGCCTACCGGGGCGAGTGGTCGACCAGGGCGATCAACTCCTCGACCACCTCGTCCGCGGTGCGGCTGTGGTCGGCGACGGCGACGAGCAGCGTCTCCAGGTCCGGGTACCCGAGCCGGGCCGACAGCCGCACCAGCGGCAGGTCGCTGGCCAGGCCGCGGCCCTGCCGGCGCAGCGCCAGACCGATCGCGAGCCGGCCGAGCCGCACCTTGTTGGCGACGGTGATCGCGGGCGCCTCGTGCGCCTCGAACCACCGGCTGATGTGCAGCCGGGCGTGCGGCGTCTTCACGAACTCCAGCCACTCCGGCGACGGCCCGCGCGCGGGGGCGTCGGCGTCGAAGTCGAACTCGTCGCGCTGCCCGGTCCGTGTGATGATCTCGACCGTGTCACCGTCGGCGAGCGGCGACGACACCGCGATCAGCCGGCCGTTCACCTTCGCGCCGATACATCGGTTGCCGACGTCCGCGCCGAGGATGTACGCGAGGTCGACCGGCGTGGCGTCCTGCGGCAGCAGCACCGGCCGGCCGCCGCCCTCGGCGAGCACCAGGATCTGGTCCTCGGCCAGGTCGCACCGCAGCGACGCGATGAACTGCGACGGGTCCGACGCCGCCGCCTCCCAGTCCAGCAGCCGCCGCAGCCAGTTCAGCTGCTCCGCCTTCGACGCGGGGCCGAAGCGGGCCGCCACGTGCGGATACCGGAAGTTGGCGACGATGCCGTACTCGGCGGCCTGGTGCATCTCCTCGGTGCGGATCAGCACCTCCAGGGACTGCCCCTCCGGGCCGAGCACCGTGGTGTGCAGCGACTTGTAGTTGTTGCCCTTCGGCGTGGCGATGAAGTCCTTGAACCGCCCCGGCACCGGCCGCCACTTGCCGTGCACCGCGCCGAGCGCGGCGTAGCAGTCCGTCTCGGGCCCGTCGACGATGATGACGACCCGCGGCATGTCGTGCGGGTCCTCGTAGTTGCCGTCGACGGTGTCCTTCCAGATCGAGTACAGGTGCCTCGGCCGCGGCGACACCTGCGCGTCGATGCCGAATTTCCGCAGGTCCGTGTTGACGGCCGCGATGACCCGTTCGAGGTAGCCGTCCCAGCCCTTGCGCTGCCGCACGTACTCGTCGATCAGCGCGTACCCGCCGGGGCTGACCGCCCGCAGCACCCAGTCCTCGAGCTCCCGCTTCAGCGCCTGGATGCCGAGCCGCTCGCACAGCGGGATCAGCACCTCCCGCGTCGCGGTCGCGATCCGCACCTGCGACTTGATCGACCGCGCGTCCAGCGTGCGCATGTTGTGCAGCCGGTCCGCCAGCTTGATGACGAGCACCCGCACGTCCCGCCCGGCGGCGACGATCATCTTGCGGATCGTCTCGGCCTCGGCGTCCGCGCCGTAGAACATCTTGTCGAACTTCGTCACGCCGTCGACGAGCAGCGCCACCTCGCCGCCGAAGTCCCGCTCCAGCGCGCCCAGCGTGTAGTCCGTGTCCTCGACCGTGTCGTGCAGCAGCGACGCCACCAGCGTCGTCGTGTCCATCCCCAGGTCGGCGAGGATCTCCGTCACCTCGAGCGGGTGCGAGATGAACGGCTCGCCGCTCTTGCGCATCTGCCCGCGGTGCATCTGCTCGGCCGTCGCGTACGCCCGCCGCAGCAACGCCACGTCGCCCATCGGGTGGATCGTCCGGTGCGACCGCAGCACGTTGGACATGGGGTCCTCGGCCGACTGCCACGGCAGCATCGCCCGCAGCCGCGACCCGATGATCGCCGAGTACGTCGACGTCGGGTCCCCGGGCACCGCCCCACCGACCAGCGCCGAATACGACGGCGGCGGCGGCACCGCCGGCGAGTCCTCGGTGGGCGGCGCGGTGAGCCTGGCCCTCGGCGCCGCGAACCGGTCGTCCACGGGCACCGCCCGCTTCACCGCCGCGTCCCTGCCACCCTTCCGGCCCGCCTTGTCCTTGGCCTTCCCGGCGGTCGTGTCCTCGCGTGTACCGGCGGCCGCGTCCGTCTGCCCGGCGGCACCGTTCGCTTCCGCGCCGGCGCTCCTGCCCGCGACGTCCCGCTCGCCCCCGGCGCCCGCTCCCGTGTCCGACCCCGCCCGCTCACCGGCGGACCGTTCGTTGCGCGCCCGCCCACCGGCGGCACTCCCGGGATTACCCCGCGGCGCCGGCGGCCGCTCGTTGGCCGGCCAGTCCCTGCGCCCGTCACCCTGATCCTGCGCCGCCCGCTGCGGCCGCTGCCCCTGCCCCGCCCACTGCGCGGGTGTCTGCTGCTCGTCCCGCACGCCGGGGTTGTCGCGCCCGGATCCGCCTGCCGCTTCTTGCCCGGTCCACTGCGCGGGTGTCTGCTGTTCGCCCTGTACGCCGAGATTGTCGCGCCCGGACCCGCCTGCCGCTTCTTGCCCGGTCCACTGCGCGGGCGTCTGCTGCTCGTCCCGCACGCCGGGGTTGTCGCGCCCGGACCCGCCTGCCGTGCTCTGCGCGGGTGTCCGCTGCTCGCCCCATACGCCAACGCCACCGTCGTGCCCGGAGCCACCCGCTCCGTCCTGCCCCGCGTCCGTGGCGCTCTGCCCCCCGGCCGCTCCTTGCCAGCTCTTCCCATCCACCGGCACCCGCTGCCCGGGCGCCGCTTCGCTCACGACCTCGCCCGGGGGCGCCACCACCGCGGCCTGACTCTCCACAGTCCCCACGTCTCGGCCTACCCGCGCGCCACGCTGCCAGGCCGCGTCCCGAGACCCCTCGCCCCGCGACCCCCAGCTCCGCCCCGCACCGTCCTGGGCCACCACGTCCTGGGCCTCCGGGTCCGGGGCCTGCCCGGCCTCCGGCTCCTGCCCTTGCGCCGCACCGTCCCGGTGGCCCGCGTTCTGGGCTCCTTCACCTGGCGCCACCCGGCCGCGTCCCGCCTCGTCCTGCGGACCCTTGCTCGGAGCTTCCCGGTCCTGCGAGGCGCTGCCCTGCGAGGCGCTGCCCTGCGAGGCGCTGCCCTGCGAGGCGCTGCCGTGCGGTTGCCCGTGCTGAAGGGCCCGGTCCTGCGAGGCGTCCTGAGGGGCGCTGTCCTGTGGGTGCCCGTCGTGCGAGACCTGATCCTGCGAGGTGCTGCCCTGAGGGGCGCTGCCCTGCGGAGCGGCGTTCTGCGAGGCGGCGCCGTGCGGGTGCCTGTCGTGGGAGGCCCGGTCGTGCGACGTGCTGTCCTGTGGCGTGCTGTCTCGCGGTGCCCGGTCCTGTGGCGCTCGGTCCTGTGGCGTCTTGTCCTGTGAGGCAGTGCCTTGTGGCGCCGTGGCCTCTGGGTGCTTGTCCTGCGGCGCGCTGTCCTGGGGGGACCTGGCCGGGGAGGGCGAGTCCCGGCGGTCGGAGGGGGTCCTGTCGACGTACGTCCGCTCCACCCGCTGCCGATCCTGCCGCACCCTGTCCCTGGTGTTGCGCTCCGGGTGGCGGCCGGCCGGGTGGGCAGGGCGGCGCCGCGGCGGGGCCTCGGGCACGTTGATCGACGCGGTCGGCAGCCCACGCGGGCCGAGCAGCACCTCGCCCACCGCGTCCAGGAGCTGCTGGGCTTCGGTGGCGCCGGGTGTCGGCGGCGATGCCCCGCCGGTCGTGAACCCCGTCGCCAACGGGTGCGCAAAACCCGTCGGCTCGTTGGGCTTGCCCCCGGGCGTCAGTGGGTCCAACATGAACTCGCTGTGCGCGGACGAGGACCCGGAGTTGGCTCCGCCGGCGCCGGTGACCGTGGAGGGGCCAGCATCCAGGGGCGCACCGGACTGATGCAGACCGGGCTCCATGCGGCACCTCCTCACCGACGGGCCGGGCGGGCCTGGGTTTGGGTAGGTTCCAGCCTAGTTTCCCTCGTGGCATCCGATCGGTCATTTGAGTATGTGCGATCGTCCGATGTGCTTAGCCTTCCAGGTCGATCCGGACCGTCGCGGCGGCCTCCGCGCGGGCGAGGAACGGGCGCCACCGACCGGCCCCCGTGGCCGGAGATGACCAACCCATATCGGCCTTGACCAGGCGTGTCTCCTGACGCTCGAGCCAGGCGAGGATCCGCTCGGTCTCCTCCGGCGACGCGCGTGGCGTCGGCCCGTGACCCGGCTGGACCGTCTCGGCTGTGGCGAGAACCACATCCAGCGTCGGCTGTGGATGCACCCGCGGGGGTGACACGCCGGCCGCGGCGAGACGGCCGTGTCGCACCACGGCGAGCTCCCAGCCGCCCTTGGCGGAGGGCCGGGCGGCGATCAGCTCAGGCAGGCTGGTCAGCGAGGCGAGCCGCTGCATGCGGATCGCGGCGCGCAGGAACGTGATCAGCCGGGTGCGGATCGTGGCCGCGTCCTCGAAGCGCTCGGCGGTCGCGAGTGCCTCGATGCGGGCCATGAGCCCGCGGACGACGGGGCCCGGGTCACCGGTCGTGGCGGTGCGGAACGGCTCGGCGGCCGCGGTCTCGTAGTCGCCGGGGGAGATGCGGTGCTCGCACGGCGCCGGGCAGCGGCCGAGCTCGGCGAGCGCGCACGCGGGCGTCTTCGTGCGCAGCGACAGCTTGTGGGTGCACTGGCGCAGCGGCAGCGCGTCATAGATGCCGGCGGCGGCGAGCTCGGCGCCGCGGCGGGACGCGAACGGCCCCAGGTATGCCGCGCCGTCGGGCTGCACGTCGCGCACGATCGACAGCCGGGGATAGGCCTCGGCGGTGAGCTTGAGCCACATCACCCGCTCTGGGAATTTGGAGCGACGGTTGTACGGCGGCTTGTGCGCGGCGATCAGCCGCAGCTCTCTGACCTCGGCCTCCAGGGAGTGGGCGCAGACGATCGCCTCGACCCGCTGCGCCGCGTTGATCATCTCGTCGATGCGGGCGCGCTTCTCGGCGGCGGTGAAGTAGCTGCGGACCCGGGTCGCGATCGACGAGCTGGTGCCGATGTAGAGCGGGCGGTCCTTGTGCCCGCGGAACACATAGACCCCCGGCGCGTCGGGCAGGCCTTCGGCGAGGTGTCGCTTGCGCCGCTGGGACGGGCTGACCGCCTTCACGAACTCGATCGTGTCGCCGATGGTGTGCACCTTGTGGCTGCCCAGCCTGGCGATCAGCCCGTGCAGGACGTCGACGGTGGCGCGGGCGTCGTCGAGGGCCCGGTGGATCGGCTGGGTGCTCGCGTGGAAGTGCCGGGCGAGGGTGGACAGCTTGTTGTTGGGCACCTCGTCGGCGACCAGGGCCCGCCGGGCGATCGCGGCGGTGTCCAGCACGATCGGCTTCGGCCACGCGTAGCCGTGCTTGGCGCACGCCGCCTTGAGGAACCCGGTGTCATAGGGGGCGTTGTGCGCCACCATCACGGCGCCCGCGGCGAACTCCAGGAACGCCGGCAGCACCGTGTCGATCTTCGGCGCCTCGACCAGCATCGCCTCGGTGATGCCGGTCAGGACGGTGATGAACGCCGGCAGCCGCTCCTCGGGATTGACCAGCGTGCCGAACTCGCCCAGGACCTCCCCGCCGCGGACCTTGACCGCGCCGATCTCGGTGATGCCGCCGCCGTCGGGTGCGCCGCCGGTCGTCTCCAGGTCGACGACCACGAACGTCGACGCGAACAGCGTCGCCGCACGCGGGTCGTCGAACAGGGCATCGAGCGTTTCCTGGTGGTAGTCGGCCACGCGCGCACACTACGACCAGGGTGTGACAAAAAATCGCTCAGTGCGGCGGGAAGCGCAGCTCGAACCGGACGTCCGGCGAGCCGAGGGCCGCGTTGGTCCTGGCCACGGTCGCCCCGTGGGACCGCAGGATCTCCGCCACGGCCCGTGGGACCAGCTCGTCGGCCTCCCGCGTGCCGTCGAGGTCGGCCTGCCACTCCGGGGCGATCGAACCACCCGCGTGGCTGATCTCCACCGTCGGGACCGGGGTGCCCAGCACCCGCACCGCGACCCGTCCGCCGGGCGGCGCGACCTTCAACGCCGAGAACACCACATAGTCCAGCGCGCGCGACAGTCGGCCGGGATCCGCCTGTACCGACGCCGCATCGGTCACTCCGAGGGTGATGGCCATGTTTCTGGCGTCCGCGATGGGGCGCAACTCGCGGATGCGGGCCTCGGTCAGGTAGGTGAGGTCGACCGACCTGGACTCGGGCGGGCCGTCGAGCGCGGCGGCGTCGACCAGGCGCCGCAGCTCGAGCAGCTCCGTGACCTGCCTGGCGAGCGCCCGCAACGCCCGCATCTGGTCCAGGTTGAGCCGGTGCGGCGCGTGGTCGACCACGCACAGGGTGCCGAGTGCCGCGCCTTCGCTGGTCAGCAGGGGCGCGCCGGCGTAGAAGCGGATGCCGTCCGCGGCTCTGACGAACGGGTTGTCGGCGAACCGCGCGTCCGCGGTGGCGTCCGGGACGACCATCAGGTCGCGGCCCATGATCGCGTGGGCGCAGAACGCCACTTCGCGGGGCGTCTCGGTGATGCCGTCGAGGCCGGTCTTGGCCTTGAACCACTGTCGCTGGGTGTCGACCAGGGTGACCAGGGAGATCGGGGCGCCGCAGACCTCCGACGCGATCCTGACGATGTCGTCGAAGTCTGTCTCCGGCGGGGTGTCGAGGACCGCCAGTCCCCGCAGGGTCGAGATCCGTTCCGCTTCGTTGTCGGGTACCGGCGGCTGCATGTCCGTGCCTCCTCGCTGGCGTACCCAATCGGGTGAAATAAGGATATGTCAGCTTTTAGCCTTTCGAGGGAAGCCGCCGGTCCTGGAGACCATCCGGGGCGAATCTGGTCGACAATGCGACACTGGAGTGATGCCCGCGCACGATGCTCCCGACGACCTCGACGACGAGGCCGCGGTGACGTCTGCGCCGGAGGACGTCGACCTGCCGGACTCCGACGGCGGCGCCGAGCCCGCGCTGCCCGAGATCATCCGCCAGCGGGTCATCTCCCTCGCGGCCGGCGCCATGACCGGCCTGCCCCTCGACGAGCTGCCGATGCCGCTGCGGCGGGTCGCGAAGTTCGCCCCCAACCGGCGCGCCCGCCTCGGCGGACCCGTCATCGCGATGCAGCTGTCCGGCGACCCGCTGCTGCGCCAGCGCCTCGCGACCAGGGTCGTCAACGACGCCGGTGACCTGGGCGCCTCGATTCTGGAAGGGGTCGCGCCGCCGGCCGCCGACCCCGTCGAGGTCGCCGCGCTGGCCTACCTCGCCCGCCCCGACGGCTGGCGCGACCTGGTCGAGCGGGCCACCGACACGGTCCGCACCGAGGCCGAGGACGCCGCCGCGTCCGACCGCATCCGCGACGTCGAGCAGCGCCTCGCCCGCGCCGAGCACGACCGCGCCGTCGCCCGGGTCGAGGCCGACAAGCTCCGCGACGAGCTGGCCCGCCTCCGCGACGAGACCGCCGGCCTCCGCGAGGAGGTCCGCTCGCTGGGCAAGGCGCTGCGGGAGAGCCAGGCCAAGGAGCGCAAGGCGACCGACATGCTCGCCAGCGAGAAGGGCCGCGCCACCCGGGCGACCGCCGACCACGACGCCGAGCTGCGCCGCGTGCGCGCCAAGCTCGCCGAGGCGGAGACCGTGGCCGGCGCCCAGCGGCAGAGCGCCAAGGACGCCCGCGCCGTCGACGACGCCCGCCTCTGGCTGCTGCTGGAGACGATCGGGCAGGCCGCCGTGGGGCTGCGCCGCGAGCTGGCCCTCGACCCCACCGACCGGCTGCCGGCCGACTTCGTCGCCGAGCACGACGCCGACCGCCCGGACAACGCACCCGGCGCCGGCGCGGCCCGGGCGCTCGACGCCGACGACCCCGCCCGCCTCGACCAGCTGCTGAGCCTGCCGAAGGCGCACATGATCGTCGACGGGTACAACGTCACGAAGAAGGGCTACGGGGAGCTCTCCCTCGAACAGCAGCGCAACCGCCTGGTCGCCGGGGTCGGTGGTCTCGTCGCCCAGACCAGGGCCGAGGTCACCGTCGTCTTCGACGGCGCCGAGCGGGTCGTCGGGCTGCCGCCGGCGCCGCGCGGCGTGCGGGTGCTGTTCTCCAAGAAGGGCGAGACCGCCGACGAGCTGATCCGGCGCCTGGTCAGGGCCGAGCCGGCCGGCCGCCCGGTCGTGGTGATCTCCTCCGACAAGGAGGTCATCGACGGTGTACGCCGTCACGGTGCGTACCCGCTGGGGAACGACACCCTCCTCCGCCGGCTATCACGCTCCTGACCTGCGGAAACACATTTTTGTCATACCCCCCGCTTACCGTGGAGCTACAGACGGTCAACGGAGGAGGAGCGATGCTCGTCGACTGCGAGACCTGTTCAGTGCGCGGCACCGCCTGCGGCGGTTGCGTGGTGACCCTGCTGCTCGACACGCCACCCGCCCTGCACCAGCTCGGCGCGGCCGAGGTCCGCGCCATCGAGGTGTTCGAGCGGGCCGGGTTCGAGGTCACCGTGCTCGACCCCACCCACGTCGAGCCGGCCGCACCGCGCCGGTCGAGACGGCACCGCGCCGCATAAGCTTGCGGAGTTTCCGACCAGGAGGTGCGGCGTGACTCCTCGCGCATGGGCGGCGATCACCCTCGCGGCGCTGATCGTCGCGGTCGTGGTGGTCGCGGCGCTGCGGGTGCCCTGGTCGGCGCCGCCCGCGCCGCGAGCCGACCAGCTCGCCGCGCTCGACACGCTGCCCGCCGACGCCGTCGCCAAGGGGCAGGCGTTCCACGCGGCGCTGCGCCCCGGGATGTATCTGTCCATCGGCCTCGGCCTGCTCGTCGCGCTCCTGCTCGGCCTGACCCCGGCCGGCGCGTGGATCGTCGAGCAGGTGTCCCGGCCGTTCGGCGGCCACTGGCTCGCCCGGGCGCTGCTCGGCGGGCTCGCCGTCGTCTTCGTCGGTGAGGTGGCGGCGCTGCCGCTCGCCGCCTGGCGCCAGTCCATCCTCAGGCGCTATGGGCTGTCCACGCAGGACTGGTCCGCCTGGACGGTCGACATGCTCAAGGGCTATGCCGTCGGCGCGGTGATCGGCGCGGTCGTGCTCGTCGGCTTCTTCACCATCACGCACTTCGTGCCCCGCTGGTGGTGGGCGTGGGGAGCGGTCGGCGCGGCCCTGCTCACGGTGCTGCTGTCGTTCATCTTCCCGGTGCTGGTCGAGCCGGTCTTCAACAAGTTCACCCCGATGCCCGAGGGGGAGCAGCGGACCCGGCTCATGGCGCTCGCCGAGCGCGACGGCGTCCCCGTCCGCGACGTGCTGATCGCCGACGCGTCCCGCCGCACCCGGGCCGTCAACGCGTACGTGTCCGGTCTCGGCCCGACCCGCCGCATCGTCGTCTACGACACCCTGCTGGAGAAGGCGCCGCCGGAGGAGGTCGAGTCGGTCGTCGCGCACGAGCTCGGCCACGCCAAGGACAATGATGTGCTCACCGGCACGCTGCTCGGCGCGTTCGGCGCGGCCGCCGCCGTCTGCGCGCTGTACCTGCTGGGCTCGTGGGGCGCCCTGCTGCGCCGCGCGGGCGTGGACTCGATCGGCGAGCCGCGCGCGGTCGCCCTGCTGATCGCCGTCGCGACCGTGGCGGGCCTGCTCGCCGGCCCGGCCCAGGCGTTCGTGTCGCGCCGCGTCGAGGCCCGCGCCGACCGGCACGCCCTGCAGCTCACCGCCGACCCGGCCGGCTTCGAGGCCATGCAGGGCCGGCTCTCCCTGGTCAACCTCGGCGACCCCGACCCCAACCCCGTCGAGCAGTTCCTGTTCGGCTCCCACCCGACCGCCGTGGAGCGCATGGCCGAGGCCCGCGCCTGGGCCCGGGGCGAGCGGTGAGCACGGCGCGCGCGACGACTGCCGGTCCGGCCCGGCCGGGTGGGGACCGGCGACCCGGCGCGGCGTCCCGCGGGTCCGCGGCAGGGCGGGGTGCACGGTGACCACCCTGCTCATCACGAATGACTTCCCGCCCAGGCCCGGCGGGATCCAGCAGTTCGTCCACAACCTGGCGGTGCGGCAGCCCGCCGGGTCGGTCGTCGTCTACTGCTCGACGTTCCAGGGGGCGGAGAAGTTCGACGCGGAGCAGCCGTTCGAGGTGGTCCGGGAGCGGACGGGCATGCTCCTGCCCACGGCCGGTGTCGCCCGGCGCGCCGCCGAGCTCGCCCGGGCGCACGGTTGCGACAGTGTCTGGTTCGGGGCGGCGGCGCCGCTCGGGCTGCTCGCCGATGGCCTGCGACGCCGGGCGGGGGTCGAGCGGGTCGTCGCGCTCACCCACGGGCACGAGGTCGGCTGGGCCGCGCTGCCCGGCGCCCGCACCCTGCTGCGGCGCATCGGCCGGGGGGCCGACGTCGTCACGTACCTGGGTGAGTACACGCGCACCCGGCTCGCCAAGGTCCTCGACGGGCTCACGTCGCTGCAGCGGCTGGCGCCAGGGGTCGACGTCGACGCGTATTCACCACAGGTCGACCGCCACCTGGTCCGCGCCCGCCACCATCTCACCGACCGGCCCGTCATCGTTTGCGTGTCCCGCCTCGTGCCCCGCAAGGGCCAGGACGTGCTGATCCGGGCGCTGCCGCTCATCCGCCGCGCTGTCCCCGACGCCGCGCTGCTGCTGGTCAGCGGCGGGCCGCACCGGCCGGCCCTGGAGCGCCTGGCCCGCGAGACCGGCGTCGAGCGTGACGTCGTGTTCACCGGCGCCGTGTCGTGGGCCGAACTGCCCGCCCACTACGCCGCCGGCGACGTCTTCGCGATGCCCTGCCGCACCCGCCGCCGCGGGCTCGACGTCGAGGGGCTCGGCATCGTGTACCTCGAAGCCTCCGCCACCGGCCTCCCCGTCGTCGCCGGCGATTCCGGCGGCGCCCCCGACGCCGTCCGTGAGGGCGAGACCGGGTTCGTCGTCCCGGGCCGCGCCGTGCCCGCCGTCGCCGACCGCATCACGACCCTCCTGCGGGACCCCGCCCTCGCCGCGAGGATGGGCGCCGCGGGGCGCGCCTGGGTCGAGTCGGAGTGGCGCTGGGAGACCCAGGCGGACCGTCTTCGCACCCTGCTCACCCAAGCTCCGCCCGGCTCCCGCTGACGTTGGCGGCACCCGGCCACCGTCCCCCGCTTCGCGGCACGCCGGTCCGCGCTTCTCCGACCGGCGGTCCCGTACGGACGAGTGCCGGAGAGGCCTGGCGCGGTCGAGTCCGGCGCCGTCGGGGAGCGCGGCATTGGTGTCGCAGCTCCTGGCCTGCGACGTGCTGACCTGCGCTTCCTGTTTCCGGGAGCGCTGGATGCTTCGGGTCGCGGTCCCGTTCGAGCGGGTGCCGCAGATCCGGCGGCGCACAGATCGAAGTCGCGCAGTGGCCGTCGGGGCAGCCGCAACCGTCCTTGGATCACGGTCGCAAGCGCAGCCCCGTCAAGGCGGTGCCACGGGAGTTGCGCTGTGCTCCGCCCTCTCGGCGAACGAAGTTGCCTGGTGGCCGCCCGGGCGGCCACGGCCGTCCTTGGATCATGAGCGCACGCGTGGCGTGCTCAGCGCGGTGCCCGGGGAGCTGCGCTGTGTCCCGCCTTCGCGGTGATCGAAGTCGCCTCGTGGCCGTCGGGGCGACCGTGGTTGTCCTTGGATCGTGGGCGTGGGCGTGGGCGTGGCGTGGGGAGGGTGGTGCCGGTGAGTCGCGTTTATGGTCCGCCAGCTCGGTGATCGAAGTCGCGTGGTGGCTGTCCGGGCGGCCGTGGTTGGCCTTGGATCATGAGCGCATGGGCGGCGTGGCCAGAGCGGGGGCTGGGGGCTGCGCCCAGAGTGGTGGCCCCGGAGTGGTGGTTCGGAGCGGCGCGGTGGGCCGTCTGCTCGGTGATCGAAGTCGCGTGGTGGCCGTCGGGGCGGCCGTGGTTGGCCTTGGATCATGAGCGCGGGTGCGGTGTGGTCGGAGCGGACGGGATCGGCGGTCGGAGTGGGTGGGTGGTGGCTTTGAAGTGGTGCTGGTCGGCGGGGGCCGAACGAGTGGGGGATTCGCGTGGAGGTGGAGGAATGGGCGTCCGCGGTGCGAATGTGGTCGATGGCGGCGGGCGGGATGCGGGGTTGAGAAACGACAGGCTGGCCGTTCTGGGGGTTGGGGGCAGATCGGCCAGCGCCTATCGAAAAGTCGAAATCCGGGGAAGTGGGTCAGAACTTCGGAGCGTCGGGGGCTTCGAGGAGGCCGAGCCGCAGGGCGGTCATGAGGGCCTGGGCGCGGTTGGCGGCGCCGAGCTTCTCGTACAGCTTCGATATGTGCGTCTTCGCGGTGGACTCGGAGACGAACAATTGCTTGGCGATGCCGGCGACGCTCATGCCGTCGGCGAGCAGGCGCAGCACCTGGCCCTCACGGGGGGACAGCTGCGGGCCGCTGGGGGCCAGGCGCCGCTTCATCGCCTCGGCGAGGTCGGCGGCGGTGAACGCGGAAGGCGCCGAGGCGGCGTGACGGGCCGCGGCGACCACCTCGTCGGCCGGGGCGGTCTTCGGCACGAACGCGGAGGCGCCGGCCTCGAGCGCGCCGAAGAGCTGGTCGTCGCCGGCGTACATGGTCAGGACCACGATGCCCATGGTGTTGCTGGTCTTGCGCAGGGCGCGGGTCGCCTCCAGGCCGCTGCCGTCGGGGAGGCGCAGGTCCATGATGACCACGTCGGGCTGCAGGGCGCCGGCCTGGCGGATCGCCTCGGCGGCCGTCGCGGCCTCGCCCACCACCTCGAACTGCCGGTCACGCTCGAAGGCGTGCCGCAGTCCTCGGCGGATGAGATCGTGGTCGTCGACGAGCAGAACTTTGGTACGTGTCGTCGGCGTCGCGGTAGTCGACATTCCCGGTGCTCTCTCCCTCTGGTGCCTTCACGCTACCGCGCACGCGGTGCGGTTCCGAGCACAACCGCCACTGTTGTCCCATTCGGCACGCGCGGTGTGATCTCCAACCGGCCTCGGATACGTTCCGCTCTCTCGGCCATGATCGCAAGACCATAGCGTCCGTCTGGGCGGTTCTCACCGATGCCGCTTCCATCGTCGGAGATTTCTACCTGTGCGAACGGTGGATCGACCGCGCACGTTACCCAAAGATTCTCCGCCCCGGCGTGTTTCCGCGCGTTCGTGATGGCTTCCTGGGCAATGCGCAGCAGTTCCGCCTCGACTGCGGCGGGCAGCCGGGCGGTGGTTTCGTCGAGCGAGAGGTGCACGCGGAGCCCGGCGGAGGCGCCGACGGTGCGGGCGTAGTCGGCGATCGCCGCGGTGAGGCCGCCATACCGGTCGACCTCGCTGCGCAGCTCGAACAGCGACAGCCGCAGCTCGGTGATGACGCGGGTGACCTCGGCGCGCAGGATGCGCAGCTCCTCCTCGGCGGCGGCGGCGTCGGGCAGCGCGGCGACCGCGTTGTCGATGCCGTAGCCGACCATGACGAGCTCCTGGGCGACACCGTCGTGGATCTCGCGGGCGAGCCGCTGCCGCTCCTCGGTGGTGGCGAGGGACCGGACCTCGTCGAAGAGCAGCGCCGCCTCGAGGCGCAGCGCGGCCGCACCGGTCAGGCCGGTCACGCGGGCGAGGATCGCCGGCGGGTACGCCCCGGCGGTGTCACTCTCCAGGATGATGAGCCCGACGGTGCGGACGCCGGCGACGAGCGGCACGACCATCGAGGAGATGTCGCGGCTGGGCGCGACCGAGCGGGCCTGCGAGCGGCCCGACACGACCGGCTGCTGGGTCGCCCACGCGTCGGCGACGGAGCTCTCGGTGTCCAGCGCGGTCTCCCAGTCGAGGCGCTCCACGCCGGCCTGGGCGAGCACGACGAGCCGGCCGCCGCCGCTGCCGGACAGGACGGCGCCGCGGGACGACGGGACCATCGCCCGGACCTCGTCGAGGAGGTGCTCGGCGAGGCCGCCGGGGTCGAGGGTCGCGCCGGGCAGCTGCCGGGCGACGCTGCGCAGCTGGGTGAGCAGGCGGGTCGCCTCCACGTACGGCTGCGGCGTCTCGTCGGTGCGCCGGGCGAGGAACGCCCGCTGCAGGACCCCCGCCTGATACGCGCTGACCCCGGCGACGACCACCCAGGTCAGGCAGGCGGCGAGGTGCCGGCGTTCGTCGAGCACCCCGTCGGCGGCGCCACCGGCCACGAGGAGCGCCACCGCGGCCGCGAGGTAACCGCCGGCGACGACCATCCCCGAGGCGAGGGCCGTGCCGACGACCGGCACCGGCAGGTACACGAGGAAGCCGGTGTCCACGCCGGAGGCGGCGAGCGCGACGACGAGCACCTCGGCGGCGCGCCCGAAGTGCGCGATCCGGTGCGCCGGCGGCGCGACCGTGGCGATCGCGACCGCGATCAGCAGCAGCGCGAGCCAGAGCAGCTCCTCGGCACGCGTGCCGTCGATGAACAGCAGCGCCGCGACGAGCGCGAGCATCAGGACACGAACCGCGATCACGGCGCCTCTGGGACGGTCGCCCAGCACCGTCAGCTCGGTCAACGAATGGTCCTCCCTACCGTAGGTGAATGCATCAGCGCTCGTAGATGGCGGCGATCTCGCCGGCGTACTCCTTCAGGACGACGTTCCGCTTCACCTTCAACGACGGAGTGAGCGTGCCGGTCGCCTCGGTGAAGTCCTGCGGCAGGATCCGGAACACCTTGATCGCCTCGGCCTTCGACACGGTGGTGTTGGCGTCGTCGATCGCGGTCTGGATCTCGGCGCGCAGCTCGGGGTCGTCGACGAGCGCGGCCGCGTCGGCGCCGGCGGGCTTGCCGTGCGCGGAGGCCCAGGCCGGCAGCGCGTCGGGGTCGACGGTGACGAGGGCGGCGATGAACGGCTGCCGGTCGCCGACGACCATGCACTGGCTGACGAGCGGGTGCGCGCGGACCCGGTCCTCCAGGACGGCCGGGGCGACGTTCTTGCCGCCGGCGGTGACGATGAGCTCCTTCTTGCGACCGGTGATGCGCAGGTACCCGTCGTCGTCGAGCTCGCCGATGTCGCCGGTGTGGAACCAGCCGTCCGCGTCGATCGCCTCCGCCGTCGCGGCAGGGTTGTTCCAGTACCCCTTGAAGACGATGTCGCCCTGGACGAGGATCTCGCCGTCGTCGTCGATGCGGATCGTGACGCCGGGCAGCGGGCGCCCGACGGTGCCCATGCGCGCGCCGGTGTCACGGTTGGCGTTGGTGGCGGGGGAGGTCTCGGTCAGCCCGTACCCCTCGAAGATGGTGACGCCGATGCCGCGGTAGAAGTGCGCGAGCCGCTCGCCGAGGGGCGCGCCGCCGGAGATCGCCCGCGAGCACTGCCCGCCGAGCGCGGCCCGCAGCTTCCCGTACACGAGACGGTCGAACAACGCGTGCTGCGCGCGCAGCAGCGGACCGGGCCGCTCCGCGGAGCTGAACGCGATCGCCACCCGCTCCGCCCGGTCGAAGATGGCGCCCTTGCCGTCGGCGTGGGCGCGCTGCTTCGCCGTGTTGTACACCTTCTCGAACACGCGCGGCACCGACAGCACGAACGTCGGCCGGAAGCTCTGCAGGGTCGCCGCCAGGTTCTTCGTGTCGGCGGTGTGGCCCATCGTGGCCCGGGCCTGCACGACGCCGATCTGGATCAGCCGGGCGAACGAGTGCGCCAGGGGCAGGAACAGCAGCGTCCGGGCACCCTGGTGGAACAGCGACTGCAGCTCGGGGATCGCGTTGACGATGTCCGACAGCATGTTGCGGTGGGTGATCATGCAGCCCTTGGGCCGGCCGGTGGTCCCGCTGGTGTAGATGATCGTGGCGAGGTCGTCGGCCCTGGTGCCGGCCCGCCGCCGCTCGACGTCCTCGCGGGGCACGGCCGCGCCGTCGGCGCCGAGGACGTCGATCGCGCCGGGCGTGCCGGGCGCGCCGTCGATCTGCCACACGTGCTCGACCGCCGGCAGCCGGTCGCGGATCGCGGCGACCGTGTCGCGGTGCGTGTCGGTCTCGACGAAGCAGGCGACCGCGCCGGAGTCCTCGAGGATCCAGGCGACCTGCTCCGCGCTGGACGTCTCGTAGATCGGCACGGTGACCGCGCCGACCGACCAGATCGCGTAGTCGATGAGGGTCCACTCGTAGCGCGTCTTGCTCATCAGCGCGACCCGCTCACCGGGCTCGACGCCGGCGGCGAGCAGCCCCCGGGCGAGCGTCAGCACCTGGTCGTGGAACTGCGCGCAGGTGACATCCTGCCATCCGCCAGCTTGCTGGCGCTGGAACTGCACCGCGTCCGGCGCGGTGACCGCGTTGTCCCACACGGGGTCGGTCAGCGTGGCGTGGTCGCCGACAGTGACCGCTGAGGGCACGGTGAACTCGCGCACGTTCCGACTCCTTCGTTTCAACCCGTATTCGGGAACCTACCCTGCCGACGGATCGTCAGGCGCACCGCAGAGGTAGCCTGCCACGCATGGCCGACACTTCGACGCAGTCGATCGTCATTGACGCGCCCCCGGAGCGCATCGCCGAGGTCATCGCCGACTTCGCCCGATACCCCGAGTGGGTCGCCGCGGTGAAATCGGTCGAGGTGGTCGAGGAGTACGAGGACGGCTACGCCAGTCAGGTGCGCTTCGCGCTGGACTCCGGCCCGGTGTCGGACGAGTACACGCTGCAGTACGAGTATGCCGAGGACCTGACCCGGATCGAGTGGAGCCTGGTCGCGCCGTCGAAGATGCAGAAGCAGCAGGACGGCTCCTACGACATCACCGCCAACGGCGACGGCACCTCCACGGTCACGTACTCCCTCGCCGTGGAGCTCGCGATCGGCATGCTCGGCATGTTCAAGCGCAAGGCCGAGAAGATGATCATGGACACCGCGCTCAAGGAGCTCAAGCGGCAGGTCGAGGGCCTGTCCGGGGGTGCGGCATGAGCCGGGACGCGCGCGAGGAGGCTGAACGCCTCGTCGCGACCGCCCTCGCCGCCCTGTCGGTCGCCGCGAACAGCACCGCCGGCTTCGCCACCGGCTCCGCCGAGTGCTGCGTCTGCCCGGTCTGCAAGGCCATCGCCGCCGCCCGCGACCCCGACCCCGAGTTCGCCGAGCGCCTCGCCACCGGCGTCGGCGACCTGGCCGTCGGCCTGGCGGGCGTCCTGCGAGCCTTCGGCGGCGACAGCGCGACCGGAGCTCGTCGCGACAGCTCGCCAGGATCCACCGGTACACCGGAAACCCCCGAAACACCCGAAGACGTGTGGCAGCACGCCACGACGGAGACACCGAAGTCGCCGAAACCGATGGCCAAGAAGGCCGTCAAACCCAAGATTGATCCCGAGGCATAGCGCCTGTGCGAGAGGAGACAGACGCGGTGGGATTGACCATCGGAGTCGACATCGGCGGAACCAAGGTCCTCGGCGGAGTCGTCGACTCGGCGGGTGACGTCCTCGCGCAGACCCGGCGCGACACGCCGGCGCAGGACTCGTCGCAGACGGCCGACCGGATCATCGAGGTGATCCAGGAGCTGGCCGCCGCGCACCCCGTCGACGCCGTCGGCATCGGCGCGGCGGGCTGGATCGACGCGACCCGCTCGACCGTCCAGTTCGCCCCCAACCTCGCCTGGCGCAACGAGCCGCTGCGCGAGAAGATCACCGCCGCGGTCGGCCTGCCCGTCGTCGTGGAGAACGACGGCAACGCCGCCACCTGGGCGGAGTTCCAGTTCGGCGCCGGCCACGACGCCGACAGCTCGATGGTCCTCTTCACCGTCGGCACCGGCATCGGCGGCGGCATCGTCATCAACGGCGGCCTCATCCGAGGCACCAACGGCATCGCCGCCGAGCTCGGCCACATGACGATGGTCCCCGGCGGCCACCCCTGCGGCTGCGGGCGCAACGGCTGCCTCGAGCAGTACGCCAGCGGCAACGCCCTCGTCCGCTTCGCCAAGGCCGACGCCCGCGCCCACCCCGAGCTCGCCGAGCAGCTCCTCGCCCTCGCCGGCGGTGACCCCGACGCCATCCGGGGCCACTTCGTGACGCAGGCCGCCCGCCTCGGCGACACCGTCGCGACCGACGCCTTCGAGCAGATCGGCCGCTGGCTCGGCGTCGCCCTCGCCGACATCGTGCAGATCCTCGACCCGCAGGTCATCGTCGTCGGCGGCGGTGTCATCGACGCCGGCGACCTGCTCATGAAGCCCGCCCGGGCCAGCTACGAGGAGCAGCTCGCCCAGCGCGGCCGGCTTCCCGTCGCCGAGGTCCGCCCCGCCCTCATGGGCAACCTCGCGGGAGTGGTCGGAGCCGCCGACCTGGCGCGCGTATGAGCAAACTCAGGGTCCTCTCCTACAACCTGCACAGCCTGCGGGACGACCGCCGCGCCCTCTCGCAAGTCGTACGGGAGATCGCGCCCGACGTGGCGATCCTGCAGGAGGCGCCCCGCCGCTTCCGGTGGCGGCAGAAGTCGGCGGCCCTCGCCCGCGACTTCGAGCTCGTCATCGGCGGCGGCGGCCTACCGTCCCTGGGCAACCTCGTCCTGCTCAACCTGCGCGTCCGCCCGGTCGATGCCTTCGACATCCGCTACCCGCTGACCCCCGGCCGGCACATGCGCGGCGCCGCGTTCGTCCGCTGCCGCGTCGGGCGGTCGGCGTTCGCGGTCGCCGGCTCCCACCTGTCCACCGACGCCACCGAACGCCCCGGCCAGGCCACGCTGCTCAAACAGCACCTGTCCGAGCTGGCCGAGCCGGTCGTCTTCGCCGCCGACCTCAACGAGAACTCCGGCGGCGCCGCCTGGCGCACCCTCGCCGACGGCCTCGTCGACAGCGCTGGCACCGACGCCCGCCACACGTACCCGTGCTCGGCCCCACGCGAACGCCTCGACGTCGTCTTCGTCGACCCCCGCATCACCGTCCTGTCCTACGAGGTCGTCGACACCCCCGCCGCCCGCCAGGCCAGCGACCACTTCCCGGTCGTCGTCGAGCTCGACCTGCCCGAGTAGCCCGCCCCTCCCGCCCTCCGGCTGCGGCCTTGCGTGATCCGGAAGACTTTGTGCACCCAGGGCTGCCCGAACTCTTCCGGATCATGGGTGCCGGGTTCGGGGGCGTGACGTGCGGGACTGGACAAACCAGCGCCGAGCGGACGAGGATCTGCCCGCGACAAGGCGTGCGCGGCGACCGGGGCGCACGGTGCAGTGGGACGCGGTGCAGTGGGGAGACGACGCGGGTGACGAGCTTCGACGAACTGGCCGGCGGCGCGACCCACTGGCGCGACGGCGAGCCCGTCTACGACCGCGGCGACACCGTCTGCGTCATCGGCGCCGGCGGGACCGGCCTCACCGCGATCAAGAACCTCCGCGAGGCGGGCTTCGGCGTCGACTGCTACGAGCGCGAGACCGGCGTCGGCGGCGGGTGGAACTGGCGGCACGACCGCAGCCCGGTGTACTCCAGCACGCACCTGATCTCGTCGAAGCCGTTCACGCAGTTCCCCGACTTCCCGATGCCCGACGACTGGCCCGACTACCCGCACCACTCGCAGCTGCTCGCCTACTTCGAGCGGTACGCCGACCACTTCTCGCTGCGGGAGCACATCTGGTTCGGCACCGAGGTCGCCCGGGTCGAACCCGCCGACGACCCGGCCGGCGGCCCGCCGCGGTGGGACGTCACCGTGCGCGGCTCGCGGGGTGGGGCGCCGCGCACCATGCGCTACGCCGCCGTCGTGGTCGCCAACGGGCACAACTGGTCGCCGAAGATGCCCGAGTACGAGGGGCTCGAGGACTTCCGCGGCAAGGTCATCCACGCCAGTCAGTACAAGGACGCCTCCCAGCTGCGCGGGCGCAAGGTGCTGGTCGTCGGCGCCGGCAACACCGGCTGCGACATCGCGGTCGAGGCGGCCCAGCAGGCGGCGAAGTGCTGGCACTCGACCCGCCGCGGCTACTGGTACGCGCCGAAGTACGCCCTCGGCAAACCCGCCGACCAGGTCAACGACCGGATCCTCGCGATGCGGCTGCCGTTCCGGCTGCGCCAGTGGCTGCTGCAACGCACGATCAACATGACCGTCGGCGACCTGACCCGCTTCGGCCTGCCGAAACCCGACCACGGCCTGCTCGAGATGCACCCGCTCGTCAACAGCCAGCTGCCGTACTACCTCGGACACGGCGGGATCACGCCGCTGCCCGACGTCAAGCGCTTCGACCGCACGGACGTCGTCCTCACCGACGGTCGCACGATCGACCCCGACCTGGTGGTCTTCGCCACGGGGTACCGGCCGAGCTTCGACTTCCTCGCCCCGGAGCTGCTCTCGACGGACTCGGCCGGCCGCCCGCGACTGGCGCTGCAGATGCTGTCGCGCACCCACCCGACCCTTGCCGTCGCCGGCCTGTTGCAGCCCGACTCGGGGGTGTTCACGCTGGCGCACTGGCAGGCGGTGTTCATCGCCCAGTGGCTGCGCGTCCTCGACGCGTCGCCGACCCGCGCGCAGGCCCTGTGGGCGAAGCTGCGCCAGGAAGGCGACCGGCGTTTCACCGCCGGCAAGGTCACCGACTCGACCCGGCACTGGTTCGAGGTGAGCCACTTCGTGTACCTGCAGGAGCTGGAGAAGTCCCTGCACGAGCTGGAGGCGGTCCGTTGACCACCCGTGCCCCGTCCGCCACGACCCGCGTCATGCGCTCCGACGAGTGGTCGTCGCCGCCGAAGCCGGTGCGGCGCGAGGTGCTCACCGAGCAGCCCACCTCGTCTTCGGCTATTGCTTCGTCTTCGTCTTCGTCTTCGTCTTCGTCTTCGTCTTTGGCTTCGGCTTCGGCTTCTGATGACCGCCCGCCGGTGCTGTTCGTCCCCGGGTACGGCCACGGCGCCTGGGCCTTCGCCCAGCACTGGCTGGAGCACACCGCCGGCCGGGGCTTCCCCGCCGCCGCGATGAGCCTGCGCGGCCACGGCGGCAGCGGCCCCGACCCCGACGCCCGCCTGCGCGACTACGTCCACGACGTCACCCAGGTCGCCGCAGGCCTGCCGAAGCAGGCGATCCTCGTCGGCCACGGCACCGGCGCCCTCGTCGTGGCGATGGCGCTCGCCCGGTACCCGGCCCGCGCCGGCGTCCTCGTCGCCCCCGTCTTCGGCGGCCTGGCCACCGCCCTCGGCCTGCTGCGCCGCAACCCCGCCGGCACGCTCCCCGGCCTCTTCGGCGGCCACGTCAGCCTGCGTTCCACGCAGCTGTTCAGCCGCTCGCTGCCGGCCTCGGCGGCCCAGTCGTTCGCCGCCCGCCTCCAGCGGGTCCCCGCCGGCGCGCAGCGTCAGCTCATCCGCCGCCAGGAGCCCGAACCCCCGGTCGGCACCCCGCCGGTCCTCGTCGCCGGCAGCCCCGACGACCGCGTGGTCTCCGCGTCGGCGCTGGAGTGGGTCGCCCGCAGGTACGGCGGCTCCCCGCTCCTCTTCCCAGGCATGGGCCACGACCTGATGCTCGACGCCCGCTGGCAGGAACCCATCGACGCCATCCTCGACTGGCTGGAGAAACCCGCCTGACCGCCCGCACGCTTCACGCTTAACGCTGTATCGGCGTGCGCGCGGAGCGTGACTTTCGCAAGGTCGATTAGATCGATTGATGT
This sequence comes from Dactylosporangium sp. NPDC006015, assembly GCF_040614215.1. NCBI lineage: Bacteria > Bacillati > Actinomycetota > Actinomycetes > Micromonosporales > Micromonosporaceae > Dactylosporangium > Dactylosporangium sp. NPDC006015. The sequence continues at coordinate 61,135 of NZ_JBEXUD010000054.1, read as the reverse complement.
ACGGTGTGGAAGTAGGCCCGTCACCGGCACCGAGCCCGTCCTCGCCGCGACGTGCCGCGCTCTGCGACGTGCAGCTCCCGAGGCCCGCCGCACTCCCGGCCAACGAAGCGCCATCACGCGCCGCGCCCGCACGACACGCCGGCGCGGCAGGCCACCGGGCGGTCGGGGGCGTCGTCCTCGTCCTCGTCGTCGGCGGGGTGCGGGCGCGGGGGTGCCGTGGTTGGGGGTGGGTCAGACGCGGGCGCCGTTGTCGGGGTCGTCGTCCTCTTCGTCGCCGGGGCGTAGGCGCAGGATCAGGGTGACGAAGCCGCTCAGCAGCAGGGCGAAGCCCAGGAACAGGGTGGACTGGGGGCCGAAGACCGGCAGGAGGTCGGGCCAGATCAGCAGGACCAGGCCGCCGATCAGGGCCAGGACCGCCAGGACGGTCGACGGGGCGATCCGTGGCAGCGGGGGAGGGGGAGGCGGGGTGTAGCCGGCGTCGTCGTCCTCGTCGTCGGGCAGGTCGGCGCCGAAGGAGTCGAGGCTGTCCAGCAGGGAGCGGTCGACGGCGTCGGAGGCGCGGCGCAGCGGGGTGCGGGGGGCCGGCTCGGTGTCCATGTCGGCGGCGGCGGAGCCCGATGAGTCGAGGTCCTCGGCGGCGGGCCAGGGGGCGCTGGTCGGATCGACGGTGGTGTGGAAGCCGGCGATGATGCTGGCGAACGTCTCGTCGTCCGACTTGCGGCTCGTCTTGGCCTCCTGGGATGACTGGGATGACGGGGATGACTGGGGTGAGGGCGCCGTGGCGGGCTGGGGGGCCTCGGCGGGTGGGGTGTGCTGCTCGGGCACGGCGGTAAGCTGGGTGAAATAGTCGCGCGCCGTGGCGAGGTGGTCACGATCAGCGTAGAGCCGGTCGGTGGGTCTGGCGGGCAGGGTCGTGGTGCGCGTCACCGGGTGCAGGTCGGTGGCGGGCTGCAGATAGGCGGCGATGCCACCGGCCGCCAGCACGTCCAGCAGATGCTCGCCGACCCGCGGGTCGACGTCTCCGACCACCGCGTATTCCTGCGCTACCAGGCCGTTGTCGCGCCGGCCGCGCCGCGCCCCACCCCCTGGCACCGCCTGCCCCTCCCCGCGGCCGACACCGCGACGACCGGGTCCGCCGCGAAAAAACCGCTGACCGAAATCCTGACACGTGCACGGGCGGTTCCGGGAGTGCGTTGTGGTGTGCCGAACTGGTTCGTAGGCTCTTTGCGACGGTCATCACCGATTGTTGGCAGATCTTGGAAGGTTGAGCGGTGCTCTACTGGTTCCTCAAGTACATCGTCCTCGGGCCTGTGCTGAAGCTCATCTTCCGCCCCAGGGTGGAGGGGCTGGAGCACGTCCCTGCCGAGGGGCCCGTGATCATCGCCAGCAACCACCTGTCGTTCGCGGACTCGATCTTCATGCCGCTGAGCGTCAAACGGCGGGTCACGTTTCCGGCCAAAGCCGAGTATTTCACCGGCAAGGGCATCAAGGGCCGCCTGATCAAGCTGTTCTTCGCCGGCACGGGGCAGGTGCCGATCGACCGTTCCGGCGGGAAGGCGGCCCGGGCCGCGCTGGAGGTCGGCCTCAAGATCCTGCGGGAGGGCGGCGTCTTCGGCATCTACCCGGAGGGCACCCGCTCGCCGGACGGCCGGCTCTACCGGGGCAAGACCGGGGTGGCCCGGCTGGCGCTGGAGTCCGGTGCCGTGGTCGTGCCGGTGGCGATGATGAACATGGACAAGGTTCAGCCGATCGGGCAGATCCTGCCGAACCTGAAGCGCGTGCACATCCGCTTCGGGCCGGCGCTGGACTTCTCCCGGTACGCGGGGATGGCCGGCGACCGGTTCATCGAGCGCGCCGTCACCGACGAGATCATGTACGAGCTGATGACCCTCTCCGGCCGCGAGTACATCGACATGTACGCGCAGAAGGTGAAGAGCACCCCGGAGCCGCAGAAGCAGCCCGTGGCGGCGTAGGCCACACAGCGACGTACAAAGGCCGCCTACAACGGCGTAGGCGGCAGCTCGGCGAGCGTCAGCAGCATCGGCGCGCCGGCCTGGGTGGCGAAGGCGACCAGCTCGCTGCGCCACGGCTCGAGGCGCTCGGCGGCGGCCGGCCCGAGCCGCCCGAGCGCCTGCACGGCCCAGGTGAGCGACAGCATGCGGGCGGAGGCGTTGGGGATCTCGCCGTACAGCTCCGCGGCGGCGAGGTGCATGTCGGCGGCCCGGGCGAAGTCCCCGTCGACGAACGCGATCGCCCCGGTGATCGTCCGCAGCGCCGCCTCGACCCACGGCGTGCGGTGCGGCACGTCGGCGAGCATGTCGCGGATCGCCATCATCGCGACCCGGCCGGCGAGGACAGCGGCGTGGGCGGTCGCGTCGATCCACTCGCCGCTGGCGATCGCCCGCACCTCCCGCCAGGTCTTGGCGAGCTCGACGATCAGCGCCTCGGCGTCCCGCGAGTGGCCCTGCAGCGCCCGGCAGAGGGCGCCGTGGCCGAGGACGGTCCACTGCAGGCGGTAGAAGCCGCTGCGCCGGCCGGCGGCGACGAGGCCCTCGATCTCGTCGGCGTTGATGAACGGCTCGCCGCGCAGGATCTTCATCCACGCGTGCGCGCCGCGGACCTGCAGGTCCCATTCGGAGGCGGGGGCGCGTTCGGCGACGCCGATGAGGGTGGCCCAGTCGCCGGTGAAGTACGCGACCTGCGCGACGTTGGAGTAGCCGGTGGCTAGGGTGTGGCTGCCGGGCACGGTGTTGCGGGTGCTCTCGTACATCGCCGCGGACGCGGTCCAGTCGCCGTCCTCCAGCAGCGCCCACGCGACGTTGCGCATCGCCCGGTGCTCCGACAGCAGCCGCCGCTCCCGGCACACCTCGAGCGCGGCCTGCAGCTCGACCAGGCCGGACCGGTCGCCGGCCTGGAAGAGCGCGGTGCCGATGGTGATCCGGGCGCTGGTCGCGACCTCGATGAGGCCGAGCCGGTCGGCGATCTCCGCGGCGGCGCTGGCCGCGGCGACGGCGGGCTCGACCTCGAAGTTGGACATGTGCAGGCGGCCGAGCTCGGCGTACGCGTCGGCCTTCTCCGGCGCGTCCGGCAGCTCGTCGAACAGCTCCACGGCCCGGTCCAGGCACGACAGGGCGTCGAGCCGGTCGGCGCGCAGCCACGCGGCCTGCCCGCGGATCGTCCAGGCCCGGGCGGCGCTGGCCTGCTCACCGGCCGCGTAGAGCCGCTCGGCGAGGCTCGCCAGCTGGTCCGTGCCCGCCATGGCCACGTCGGCGCTTCCCGTTTCGCCGGATCCGCCGGTACGGGCCGCGCCCGCCGGGCCGGAGCCGGCGGTGCCGAGGAAGGACTCCGGATCGGCGTAGAAGGCGATCTCCGTGGCCAGGAGCTCGATCCGCAGCCGCTCGCCCTGGTCGGTGCTGTCGTCGCAGAGGGCGAGGGCCTTGCCGGTGTGGGCGGCGGCGGCGTCGAGGGCGTGCAGCGCGTACGCGCGGCGGGCCGCCCGGTGCAGCGCGTCCCGTGCCGGCACGCTGTACCGGGGCGCGTCGAGGCCGAGCGAACCGGCGATCTCGTAGGCGGTGTACCGGTGGTTGGCGACGACCTCGGCGAGGTCGGTGTCGCGGTCGGCGGCGACGCTGTCGAGCCAGGCGGCGGTCAGCTCGTGCCGGGCGACCCGCTCGGTGCGGGGGAGCCGCTGGTAGCAGACGTCGCGGACGAGGACGTGGCCGAAGCGGTACTCCGTCTGCCCCTCCATCGTCGAGGCGGCCTGCTCGTGGATGAGGTCGCGCTGCTCGAGGCGGCGCAGGGAGCGTTCGATGCCGTCGGCGGGGCGGCTCATCGCGGCGGCGACCGCGCCGGGCCAGAAGTTCATGCCGACGACCGCGGCGGCCTGCAGCACCGCCCGGTCGGCGGCCTCGAGGAGGTCGACCCGGTTGGCGATGACCGCGTGGACGCTGTCGGGCATCGGCAGCACCCGGCTGAGGGTGTCGGAGGTGCGGACGTTGCCCTGCTCGGCGAGCATGCGGGTGTACTCGAGCGCGTACAGCGGGTTGCCGTCGGCGAGCTCGACGAGCGAGTTGAGCGAGTGGCCGGGGAACGCGGCCTGCCCGAGCAGGTGCGCGTACATGGTGGCGATCTCGGCGTCGCGCAGCGGTGGCAGCGTGATGGTGACCGAGCCGGCGATGGCACCGGCCCAGCTGGCGTTGCGCTCCAGGAACTCCGGCCGGGCCGTCGACAGCAGGAGCAGGGGCACGTCCCGTACCGACGCGCCCAGACGCTCCACGAACCGCACCATCGACTCGTCGGCCCAGTGCAGGTCCTCGAACACCAGGACCGTCGGCCGGTGCGCGGCCAGCGCGACCACGAAACGCCGCCAGGCGGACTCGGTCTCGTCGGGGGCGAGCTTCGGCCCGGGCAGGCCGACGAGCGGGCTGAGCGCGTCGGCGAGCCGCTCGGCCTCCGACGGGGTGACGATCACGCTGAGCGCCGTGTCGAGCCGCTCGCGGGCGGTCTCGGCGCTGTCGGTGTCGAGGATGCCGGCCTGCGCCTTGACGATGTCGGCGAGCGCGGCGTAGGTCACGTTCTCCCCGAACGGGGGGCAGCGGCCGGTGCGCCACGCGACGGGCGCGTCGAAGAGCCGCTCCGCGTGCAGGAACAGCTCGTGCACGAGCCGGCTCTTGCCGATCCCGGCGTGCCCGATGACGGTGACCAGCTGCGGGGTGCGCTCGCGCAGGCCCCGGTGCAGGGCGTTGACCAGCAGGCTGAGCTCGTGGGTGCGGTTGACCAGGGGCGTGGAACCGGCCTCCCGGTCGGGGTGGTTGCGCCGCAGCGGCGCGAGGGCCAGCCACACCTCGGTCGGGGTGGAGCGGCCACGCAGCGTGGCGGGAGGCTGCGCCTCGTAGCGGATCGAGGACTTGGTCAGCGCATACGTGCTGCCGCAGACGAGGACCCCGCCGGGCGGGGCGAGGGACTGCAGCCGGGAGGCGGTGTTGACGACGTCGCCGGCGACGATCGCCTGGCCACCGTCGCGGGCCGCGGCCACGTCGACGAGGGCCTCGCCGGTCGCGACCCCGACGCGGAAGCGCAGCGCCCGCTCGCCGTCGCCGGTGCTGGCATACCGCGCGAGCACCCGCTGCAGCTCCAGGCCGGCGCGCACGCAGCGCACGGCGTCGGTCTCGGTGGCCACGGGCGCGCCGAAGAGCGCCATGACGGCATCGCCGATGTACTTCTCGACGACCCCGCCGTACTGACCGATGACCTCGCGGGCGGTGGAGAAGAAGCCCTTCTGCAGCTCGCGGACCAGCTCGGGGTCGGCGCGTTCGACATAGGGCGTGAAGTCGATCAGGTCGACGAACAGGACGCTGATCCGCCGGCGGTCCTCGCTGCGGGTGGCGGGGATCGACACCGTGGCCCGGCCGATGTGGCCACCGCCACGGTCGGCGCGGCTCGCCGTGCCGCCGCCAGCGCCGGTGGCGGCGCGTGGGGTGCCGCAGCCGGTGCAGAACGACGCGTCCGGGCTCAGCGATCGGCCGCATGTCGCGCAGGCAGGACTCAGCTCGGCGCCGCATCCACCGCAGAACCGGTCACCATCGCCTGACTGGCGGCCGCAGCGTGCGCACTGACTGGAAATCGCCGACACTCCCTGATTTGGATCCCCGCACATCCTCACACGCCGGGGACCCGATCGACCACCGCGTTGCGGCACGCAACGCGGTGGTGCGACAGGCAGGTCAGCGGTCGGTCATCCCGGCGCGGCGGCGCAGGGCGCTGAGGTCGGTCACGACGATCCGCCGGCCCTCGGTGCGCAGCCAGCCACGGCTGGCGAACGACCCGATGGCCTGGTTGACGCTCTGCCGCGAGCCACCGGCCATCTCCGCCAGCTGGCTCTGGTTGAGCTCGATGGTCACCATCGGCGCGTTGGTCTCGCCGGCGAGCCGGACGAGGGTCTTGGCGACGCGCCCGGGCAGGTCGAGGAAGACGTGGTCGGCGTTCTGCTCGGTGAGGCGCCGGATGAGCGCGCCGAGCGAGCGCATGACCGCGTCCAGGATTCGCGGGTTGGCGTGGACGAGCTCGATGAACGCGTGCCGGGACAGCGCCAGGGCCTGGCAGTCCTCGATCGCCTCAGCGGACGCGGACCGGGCCGCGCCGTCCAGCAGCGACACCTCGCCGAGCGTGTCGGGCGGGCGGACGACCGACAGGACCGCGCGCTCGCCGGTCGGCGCGGTCCGGAACACCATCACGGCACCGCGCTTGAGCACGATGAGTGACTCGCCCGGATCGTTTTCGACGAACAGCAGCTGGCCCTTGCGGTATGTCCGTGGCACCGCCGCCTGGATGACCCGCTGACGCACATCGGGATCCAAGCCGCTGAACATATCCACGCCGGTCAGTGCGTCGCCGGGATCTGGCAGCCGACCCTCCACGGTCAAACCCCTCCCGGTGCAAACGTTGATCGGTCCCATGATCACCGTAGGTGATCACGAGCACAGTACGGAACTTCTACCAGATCATGACGCGCGTGTCGGAGTCTGTACATCCCCCGCATCGGCTCACCGACAGCCCGCGCATGAGCCCGCAGGCAGGCTAGTGCCAGCACGCGAACCGCTGGGGGGCGGGGTTGGTGTCAGATGCCCGGGGGGCCGGTGGTGCGAGCACCGCTTCCCGGGCATCTGCCTGTTCACCGGGCATGGACGCCGTTGTTGGCGCATAATGCGCAGCGTGGCCCCCGCTGCCGACCAGGTGCACACGACACTGCGCAGGAGTTGGCAGTGCGACCCCGGCCCGTGCATTCCTCTCGGTGAAGACGCCTGGCGGGTCGAGATCGACAACGGCCAATTCGAACCGGATCCGCGTGATGCGGCCCAGTTCGTGGTGAAATGGGCTCCGGTGGCCACGCGGCGTGGCTTCGAGGCCGGCCTGTGCGCCGCCGAGCACCTCGACGCGTCGGGCGTCGGCGCCGGGCGCCCGGTCCGGGCCGCCGACGGCGCGCTCACCACCGCGCTCCCCACGCGCGCGGGTGACGGCGTCATCGCCCTGATGTGCCTGGTCCCCGGCCGCCCGCTGCACGCCGACGACCCGCTCGACCAGTCGTGGTGGGGTGGCGCGCTCGGCGCCGCGCACCGCAGCCTGCGCCGGTTCGTGCACCCCGACCTGGCGAGGTTCCAGGTCGCGGCGGTGCCGGCGGCGGCGCCCCACCTGGCGATGGAGCCGTGGCTCGGCCCGGCCGTGACCGAGACCGCCGCCGTGGTGCGCCGCATCATGGTCACCGACCAGCTCACCTACGGGGTCCGGCACGGCGCGCCGGACGCCGCCCGCTTCCGCCTCGACTCCAGCACCGGGCGGGTCGGACTGGTCGGCTGGGCCGCCGCCGGCACCGGTCCGCTGCTGTACGACCTCGCCCACGCCGTCCTCTGCGCGGGCGGCACCGAGGCGGAGGCCCTGGTCGAGGCGTACGTCCGGGCGGGGCCGGTCCCGGCCGACGAGTGCGCCGCGGTCCTGCCCGCGATGCTCGCGCTGCGCACCGCCGCCCACGCCTCCGCCGTCGCCGAGAGGATCCACACCGGCGGCGGCACACCCCGCGACCACGCCGAGCTGACCAGGATGGCCGCGCTGCTGCTGTGAGCCGACCTTGCGGCCCTACCCTGCCGCCGCACCCCCGGGCGGCGACGGGGCAGGATGGGAGCGGTGTCGGCATATCGCTACTTCTACGACTGTGAGTTCATCGAGGACGGTCGCCTGATCGACCTGGTCTCCATCGGGGTGGTGGACGAGCACGGCCGCGAGTACTACGCGGTCTCCACGGAGTTCGACGGGTCGCGGGCCGTGCCGTGGGTGCGTCGCAACGTCCTGGACAAGCTGCCGTCGCCGGCCGACAAGGCGTGGCGCTCCCGCGAGCGGATCCGCGAGGAGCTGCTCGAGTTCCTCGTCGAGCCGCTGCGCGCCGGCGAGGCCGACGAGCTGGAGCTGTGGGCCTGGTACGCCGCCTACGACCACGTCGCCCTCGCCCAGCTGTGGGGTCCGATGCCGACGCTGCCCCGGGAGATCCCCCGCTTCACCAAGGACCTGCGCCAGCTGTGGGACGAGACGGGCCGGCCGCCCCTGCCGGCGGCGGAGGGACGGCACGACGCGCTCGTCGACGCCAAGCACAACCTCGCCAGGTGGCAGGTCATGCACCCCGCGTAAGCACGTCCTCGTCACGCCGGGCGGGTCCTGCGCCCGGCGTGACGGGCCGCCTCGTCAGCGGGATCCGTAACGCGAGATACAGGGGCAGGCCGATCGGCGAGAGCAGGATCGTCAGCACCAGCAGCGGCGCCATGATCAGCGGGTGGACCCGCCGCTCCCGGCTGTCCAGGTAGATCCAGCGGCCGACGAGCAGGTCCCAGGCGAGGACCTGTGCCCACACGGCGGCGACCACGTCGTCGTCGGCGAACAGCGACCGCACGCCGGCCAGGTCGGGGTTGAGCATCTCCGCGGCGAACTCCGGCAGCACCGGCGCGATCGCGAACGCCCACACGACCAGCGCCGGCAGGGCGATGAACACCGACCCGGCGATCCGCCCCGACCAGCGCCACCCCGGCGCGAAGATCATCAGCACCCAGAACGGCGCGACGACCAGGAACGCGAGCTGGAACAGGGTGTCAGCCATCAGTGGACCTCGCTCAGCATCCGTGCCTCGGCGGCGGTGGGCTCCACGGTACGGGGGCCGCCAAGCGCCCACATCGTGCCCGCGACGGTGGCCAGAAGTACGACGCCCGCGGCGGCGAGGGTCAGCGCGTCGGGGTCCACGATCGACTGGCCGCGCAGCGCCTGCCAGACGATCAGGCCGGTGAGGGCGGCGTACGCGAGGCCGGCGACCGTCACGAGGCGGGCCCGGACCCGGTCGGGGCGCAGACGCGCGAAGCGCCGCGAGGCGAGCGCCAGCAGGAACCCGAGCAGCGGCAGCGCCTGCAGGGCGTGCATGCCGATGAAGTGCCCGGCGCGCAGGTCGCCGCCGGTGGTGCTCCAGCCGACCAGGGGCAGGCCGGGGCCGCCGTCGGCCACGCCGACGCTGTGCGCGCCGACGATCGTGGGCGACTCGCCCGCCGGCAGGTCGAGCTGCGCCTTGGTCGGCATGGTCATGAGGAAGCCGACCATCATGCCGGCGAGGCCGACGATCAGTCCGAAGCGGACCGCCAGGGCGTCCGCCCGGTCCGGCAGCCGCTGGATCAGCAGCAGGACCGCGAGGATCAGCGTGCACACCCAGGCGATCGCGATCGTGGCGCCCATGACGCTGTACAGCGTCGAGTCGAACGGCGTCTGGTTGTTGAAGTGGCTCTGCCGGCCCCGCGCCGCCTGCCCGACGATGATCACGATCTCGGTGGTGAGGGCGGCGACGGACACGGTGCCCAGCCACCAGCCGAGCCGCTGCCGCCGGTCCAGCAGCGACAGCATCCAGGCGATGGTGACGGAGTAGACGGCGATGGAGACCGAGAACTTGAACGGCTTCAGCCAGAGCGGCGCGCCGACCAGCTCGCGGTCGTCGAGGAAGACGCCCGCGCCGGTCAGGACCGCGAGGACGGTCAGCGCCGCGGCGCTGACGACGAGGGGGCGGTGCAGCTGTGCGAGTCGCATCAGAAGCTCCCAGCAAATGGATAGTCGAACTATCGATAGCGTCGCTTTCCACTATTGGAGAGTTACACTATCCGTGTCAACCCTGAGAGGACCCTGATGCGCATCGCTGAGCTGAGCCAGAAGACCGGCGTGCCCGTGCCGACGATCAAGTACTACCTACGGGAGGGGCTGCTCCCGTCCGGCGAGCTGACCAGCCCCAACCAGGCCAGGTATGACGATCGACACGTTCAGCGGCTGCGGCTGGTGCGGGTCCTGCTCGACATCGGACGGTTGCCGATCGCCACCATCCGCGACCTGCTCACCGAGCTCGACCAGCCCGACCCCGACGTGCACGAGGTGCTCGGCCGGGCCCTGCCGGCCTCCGTCGGCACCCGTGAGACCAGTGATCCGGCGATGCTCGCCGCGGCGCACGAACGGGTGGGAACCTTGATCAAGGAGCGCGGCTGGCTGCTGTCGGACAACGCCCGCACCCGGCAGGCCGCGGCCGAGGTCGTCGCCGCGTTTCAGCAGGTCGGCGCCGATGTCGAGCACCTGCTGGAGCAGTACGCGGACCTCGCCGAGCGGATCGCCGTGCACGACCTGCGCTTCGTCGCCCGGGCGGAGGGCAACGAGGGCAAGCTGCACGCCGCCGTCGTCGGCTCGATCCTCGGGGATTCTCTGCTCGCCGCCCTGCGGCGGATGGCGCAGGAGCACGAGTCGGCCAAGATGTTCGGCATCCGAGATGAGAGCTGTGACGACAGCTGTTAGGACGGATGTGCCGACTGGTGCGACGTCGGCGCGTTCAGGAGGAGCGACTACAGTGCGCTGTGAATCGGCAGCGTCGCCAACGAGTGGGACCCTCCGGCTCGGTCGTGCCCGTCAGGGCGGTCGAGCAGCACCGCAACCAGGAAGGCAAGATCTAGCATGCGTATCGGCGTACTGACCGGGGGCGGCGACTGCCCCGGCCTCAACGCGGTCATCCGGGCCGTGGTCCGCAAGGGCATCGCCACCTACGGTCACGAGTTCGTGGGCTTCCGCGACGGCTGGCGTGGCCCCCTTGAGGGCAACACCCGTGAGCTGGGCATCGCTCAGGTCCGTGGCATCCTGCCGCGCGGCGGCACCATCCTCGGCTCCTCCCGGACCAACCCGTTCAAGATCGACGGCGGCGTTGAGAAGATCAAGTCGAACCTGGCCGACCTCGGCATCGACGCGCTCGTCGCGATCGGCGGCGAGGACACCCTCGGCGTCGCGGCGAAGCTGACCGACCTGGGCGTCAACGTCGTCGGCGTGCCGAAGACGATCGACAACGACCTCGGCGCGACCGACTACACGTTCGGCTTCGACACCGCGGTCAACATCGCGATGGAGGCGATCGACCGGCTGCACACCACCGCCGAGTCGCACCACCGCACCCTCGTCGTCGAGGTCATGGGCCGCCACGCCGGCTGGATCGCGCTGCACGCCGGCCTCGCCGGTGGCGCCAACGTCATCCTCCTGCCGGAGCGGCAGTTCGACGTCGACCAGGTCGCCGGTTACGTCGAGAAGCGCTTCCAGACGCAGTACTCGCCGATCGTCGTCGTCGCCGAGGGCGCCCAGCCGCTCGACGGCCAGATGGTGCTGCACAACCAGGAGCTCGACTCGTTCGGCCACGTCCGCCTCGGCGGCATCGGCCAGTGGCTCGCCGAGCAGCTGGAGGCGAAGACCGGCAAGGAGGCCCGCACCGTCGTGCTCGGCCACATCCAGCGCGGCGGCACGCCGACCGCGTTCGACCGGGTCCTCGCCACCCGCTTCGGCCTGGGCGCGATCGACGCCGTCCACGAGGGCGACTTCGGCAAGATGGTGGCGCTGCAGTCCACCGACATCGTCCGCGTGCCCCTCGCCGACGCGACCCGTGAGCTCAAGACCGTCCCGGTCGAGCGCTACACCGAGGCCGAGGTCTTCTTCGGCTCCTGAGCCCGTCGCGGGCCCGGTCGTCATGACCGGGCCCGCGCCATGTCCGTCTTCGAACGTTCGGCGAGAACACTCGTCGAACTCTCGTCGAACTCTCGTCGGACTTTCGTCGAACTGAGGAGTGGGGTACGTGCGGACCATCGCCGTTCTCGGTGCGGGCAAGCTCGGTGAGGTGCTGCTGTCCGGGTTGCTGCGGGCCGGCTGGCCCGCCGACCGGCTCCTGGCCACCGCCCGCCGGCCCGAACGGGCCAAGGAGCTGCAGGAGCGCTACGGCATCCAGGTCGTGGACAGCGTCACCGCGCTGCAGACCGCCGACGTGCTCACCGTCGCGGTGAAGCCGCAGGACGCCGGCGCGCTGCTGGCGGAGCTCGGCCCCAAGCTGCCCCCGGGCAAGCTCGTCGTGTCGCTCTGCGCCGGCCTGCCCACCTCGTTCTTCGCCAGGCACCTGCCCGACGGCACCCCGGTCGTCCGCGTGATGACCAACACGCCCGCCCTCGTCGACGAGGCGATGACCGCGATCTCGGCCGGCCCGCACGCCACCGCCGAGCACCTCGCGCTCACCGAGGAGATGTTCCGCCCCCTCGGCCGCACCATCCGCGTCCCCGAGTCGCAGCAGGACGCCGTCACCGCCCTGTCCGGCTCCGGCCCCGCGTACTTCTACTTCCTCGTCGAGGCGATGACCGACGCCGGCATCCTCCTCGGCCTGCCGCGCCAGGTCGCGCACGACCTCATCGTGCAGACCGCGATCGGCTCGGCGGTGATGCTGCGCGAGTCGGGCGAGCACCCCGTCAAGCTCCGCGAGGCCGTGACCTCCCCGGCCGGCACCACCATCAACGCCATCCGCGAGCTGGAGAATCATGGCGTGCGGGCAGCGTTCCTCGCCGCCCTCGAAGCCGCCCGCGACCGCGCCCGCGAGCTCGCCGCGCAGAGCGGTTGAAAGCCGCCCGCGACCGCGCCCGGGAGCTCGCCGCGCAGAGCGGTTGAAAGCCCGCCCGGGAGATCGCCGCGCGGAGTGGTTGAAAGCCCGCCCGGGAGATCGCCGCGCGGAGTGGTTGAATCTGCCGGTGACCGTCACCTGTACGTGCTGCGGCACGGAGCTCGGCGACGTGCCGAGCATGTGGTCGTTCTCCGCCCCCGACACCTGGGGCGTCCCGGGCGTCGGGGGAGCGTCGTTCCTGGAGGAGGAGCTCTGCTTCGTGGAGCTGCCCGACCTCGATGAGCAGCACTTCTTCCTCCGGGCACTGATCGAGGTCCCGGTCCGCGGCGGCAGCTCCCCGTCGGAGCCGGGCGCGCTCACGTACAGCGTCTGGGTCAGCCTCAGCCCGGCCGGCTTCGCCCGCGCCGTCGAGCAGTGGGAGGACCCCGGCCGCGCCGCCGAGCCGCCGTTCTTCGGCCAGCTCGCCAACCGTATCCCCGGCCACCCCGAGACGCTCCGGCTGCGGGTGCGGGTCCACACCCGCCCGCCCGGCCTGCGGCCCCTCGTCGAGATCCGCGCCCACGACCACCCCCTCGCGGTGTGGCAGCGCGACGGCATCCCCGCGCACGAGCTGCCGGCGGTCGCGGCCGCCTGCGGCGGCTGACAGTTCGTTCATTCAGGCATTCACCCGTATCAGGGGCGATCCCGTGCCCGTACCGTTACATGCAGTGAAGCTGATGTATGCCGCGACCGGGTGGCCCCCCTCCGGTCGCGCGCCCCGCGCTCGGTGCACTTCCCCAGCCGACGAGCGCGGCGTGAAGCTCGCCGTCGGCCGCAGAGGTGGTCGACGGCGGCTTTGCGGCATGATAACCGGGTGCGATTCGAAACCAGCCGCGCGCTCGACGCGGTCGAGCGGAGACTGAGCGTCGACCCCCTCGCAGCCGGCGGGGTCATCGACCTGGTGGAGGCGGCCCGCAGCGTCGACCTCGACGGCGGCCGGCCGGCCGCCCTGCTGCGCCTCGGCTTGTTCGTCGACGCCCTGAGCCGGCAGCTCGGCGACGGCGGCGTCGGCCTGTACGCCGTGGCCGAACGCGGCGCCATGTCCGACACTGACTTCACGTCCAACGAGCGCATGGTCCTGCGCCGCTGGTCCGACGACGGGCTGATCGAGATGCTGCCGCCGGGCGCCCGGCCGGCCGCCAGGGCGCGGGAGGTCGCCGCGCTGACCGGCCTGCCGCTGATCAGCCGCACGCCCCTGCCCGGCCACCCCGGCCCGGTGTACCTCACCACCGGCGCGTCCGGCGGGATGGAGCTCACCCTCGCCCCGTCCACGGGGTCGTCGCCGCGGCCGCATCCCGTGCTCAGCCGGTACTGGCGCTGCGGCGCCACCGACTGCCCGACCTTCGGCCGCCAGCCCGCGGCCGGCGCCGGCCAGCCACCCCCGGCCCTGCCGAGCGGCGCCCCCGTCTGCCCGCGCCACGGCGAGCGCCTCATCGACGCGGGCCCCCGCCCCGTCGCCATGACCATGGCGGTCCGCATCGACGGCACCGTCCGCGCCCGCTTCCCCCTTACCTCCGCCCGCCCCGTCGTCGTCGGCCGCGCCCCCGACGAGCCCGGCGGCATCACCATCGGCAACTGGCTCACCGACGAGTCCACCCGCCGCGTCAGCCGCAACCACGTCCGCCTGGAGCTCCGCGACGGCATGGTCCTCGTCACCGACGTCAGCACCAACGGCGCCGGCCTGCTCGCCCGCACCGGCTCCTCGGTCCCGCCCCGCGAGGTCGACCTCCACCGCGGCGAGCCCAAGGCGATGGGGGAGTGGGACGAGGTCGAGCTGTACCCGGAGGTCACCGTCGGTCGCGCCGACCGCCCGCCGGCCTCCGTCGCCAAGGGCGGCGCACCCAACTCGGTCATGGCCGACGCCCCCACCATCGCCCTCCGCCTGCCCAAGCAGTAGCCACCCCGGAACTGCCGCAAGCACCCGGACGACAGCTGCCAGAAGTCCTGGCCGCAGACATCCGGACGGCCGCTGCCCGAAGTCCTGACGCGACCCCGGACGGCCGCTGCCCGGATAAGTCCAGGCGCAAGCGCCTGGACTTATCCGACATTTCGGATTTGTCGGGTGGAGTGGGGCGCCGCGCGGGCAAGAGATGGTCAACAACGCCGAGGTGCCGGGAGCCGCGCGGGCGGGAGACGTGGTCAACGACGCCGAGGTGCACGGGCGTGTCGCTCGGGGGAGCCGCGCGGGCGGCAGATGCGGGCGTGGGCGGGGGAGACGGGCGCCGTTCGGGAGATGTGAGCGGGCGGTGTGAAGCGGCCGCGGCGCCGGGGTTGGGAGCGGATCGGGTCGACTAGAGCATGCCGCGGTGGGCAGGTGCGTCGGCATGGACAACGACCACGCGCAGGGCCCGGCCGACGCACCGCTCACCCTGCTCGAGTACGGGGACTACCAGTGCCCGTCCACGGGCCGGGCGTTCGGCGTCGTGGAGCGCCTCCAGCTGCACTTCGCCGAGCGGTTGCGCTTCGTGTTCCGGCACTTCCCGATGGTCGACCAGCACCCGCGGGCGATGCCGGCGGCGCTGCTCGCGGAGGCGGCCGCCGACGCCGGGTCGTTCTGGGGCATGCACGCGCTGCTCCTGTCGCACCAGAACAGCCTCGAGGACCCCGACCTGTCCCGGTACGCGGAGCAGTTCGGCCTCCCCGGCACCGGCGGCACCCGCGTGCACTACGAACGCGTCGACGCCGACCTGGCCGCCGGGCGCGCCGCGGGGGTGACCCGGACGCCGGCGTTCTTCGTCAACGGTGTCCCGCACGAGGGCGGGTTCGACTTCGGTTCGCTGGTCACGGCGATCGAGCAGGCGGCCGTACAGGCGACCGAAAAGGCCGTCGAGAAGGGGTAAACGGGTGAGATCCGGGTGAACAGCGTCGATTGCCGGAAGAGTAACGGGTTGTCCTCCCTAGGATCTTTGAGAATAAACACAGCCAATTTTGAGCTGAACCAAGGTTGCCGCTAAGACCGTCAGGGCAACCTGTAGGGGATGCGGAACCGGTACGTAGACCTCCTGCGAGCCGTCGCGATCGTCCGGGTGGTGACCTATCACACACTCGGCTTCGCGTGGCTGACCGTCGCGTTCCCGGCCATGGGCCTGATGTTCGCGCTCGGCGGCTCCCTCATGGCCGCCTCCCTCGACCGATCCGAAGGCTTCGGGCTGAAGGCGATCGGGCGCCGCATGCGCCGCATCGTCGTGCCGTTCTGGGTGCTCGGCGCGTTCGCAGTCGTCCTCATGTCGTTCATGGGCGGGCTCGAACACACGTGGCGCCTGGTGCTGTGGTTCGTGCCCCTCGACGATCCGCCCACGTCGGAGAAGGGCGGCGTCTGGTTCAGCCAGATCTGGTACGTCCGGTCCTACCTCTGGTTCATCATCGCGTCGCCGGTACTGCTGTGGCTGTACCGCAAGGCGCCCATCCCGGCGGTGCTCGTGCCGTTCGGCGTCCTGGTCGCGCTGTGGGAGACCGGGCACGGCAGCGGCGGAATGGTCCGCGACTTCTTCATGTACGCGCCGATGTGGATGCTCGGGTTCGCCCACCACGACGGCACCCTCCAGCGGATCTCGAAGAAGATCCTCTGGCCGGCGTGCCTGGTCATGGGCGGCATCGGCCTGTTCATGCTCTACACCAACCCCGGCCCGCGCGGGTACGACATGAACGACCTCCCGGTCGCCGACGTGCTGTGGTCGACCGCGTTCCTGCTGGTGATGCTGAACGCCGCACCGGCCGCGCTGAGCCTGGGCGCCGCCGAGCCGGCCGTCGAGGCGATCAACCGGCGGGCGCTGACCATCTACCTGTGGCACGAGGCGGTCATCACCGCCGTCCGGCTCGCGGCGGTCGCCGCCGGCGTGTCGCTGCTCGGCCCGTACGGCGGACTGCTCCAGATCGTGCTCGTGTTCGCCCTGGTCACGCTCGTGGTCCTGGGGCTCGGCTGGGTCGAGGACCTCGCCGCCAGGCGCAAGCCGAAGCTCATCCCACTGCCCAGCCGGGCTCCGGCCGGCCGGCTGGAGGACCAGCGGCAACCGGTGCCGGCGTAGGCCGCCCGCCGGGTGGCGAACCGGACGAACCAGAAATTGCAAGGCGACACGCCGACACTGGTCTTTGCTGGAACTTGCTGGAACCAGCTACCGTGCCGTTCGTGTCCGAACCGATCACCATCGAGATGCTCGAGCGGCAGATCGACCGGTTGCGTGGCGAGCTGCGAAGGGCCGCCACCACCGGTGACCGGATGCAGGCCCGTGCCCTGCGGGCCGAGCTGCGCCAGGCGGAGCACGCCTGGGACGACGCCCTCGCCGACCTGGAGGACCAGGCCAGGCCGGCGCCGCAGCCGGTACACAAGCCGATGCTGTCGATCCGGGAACAGGTGCATCACGCGCTGACCCTGCTCACGGTGCCGGCGGCGCCGAAGCTCATCATCGCCGTCCACGACGCCTTCTTCCCGGGCGAACTCGTCGCGGCGCGCCTCACCAGCCTGCGGCGCGACGAGGAACGCTCGTTCCGCGTCCAGCCGTTCGGCCGGCCGTACTACCTCTGCCCGGCGCTGACCGCGGACCTGCTGTCACCGGCGCGCGGGCTCCTCGCGCTGTCCACCTGGCCCCTCGAGACCCGGGTGGTCGGGCCGCTCAGCGCCCGCGTCGACTTCCTCATCGGCGCGATCAAGGTCGCCCAGCGGGTGGCGCAGCTGCCCGAGGACGCTCACGACGCCCGCCGGCTGCTGTGGCGGTTCGCCGCCAGCATCCCCGGCGCGGGTGGCGCCGGGATCACCCCTGAGTCAGTCGCCGAACTGGCCCAGGCCGAGCTGGACGTGCACCTGGACGCCGACACCGCGGACCGCGCCGCGGCGGCCATACGAGCACAGGAACGCCTGGACGGATCCGAGGCGCTCTTCGGCGCCCGGTTGCAGCGCCTCCGTCGTACCGCGAGCAAAGCATGAAACCGCGAACTGCTTCCCCGAAAGAAGACCGCTCATGGACCCACTGGTCGACCGGTTGGACCGCATCCGTGGCACGGTGGCGCCGCGCAACCACAACGCGCGGACCATCGCGGCGCTCACCAGCAACCCGGGGTGCGGCCGCCGTGGACTGATGGACGCCGCCGGGGTCAACAAGGGCGCCGTCGCCGGGCAGCTCGGCTTCCCCGCCGGCTTCGGCCAGTCCAGGTTCGCGATCGCCCGCGGCAACGCGTTCGAGGCGCAGGTGAAGGCCGACGGCGCCGCCGAGCTGCTGCAGCTGCTCCGCGAGCGGCTCGGCCTGGCGATCCCCGAGGTCGCCTACGACGACCTGTCCAACGTCGGCGGCAACGCCAGCCGCGAGGTGCGGTACGCGCGGACGAAGGCGCTGCTCGCGCGGGCCGCCGCCGACCGCGACGACGCCGGGACGCTGTTCGACCACCCGATGCTGCGGCTGGAGATCGCCGGCTACTACGCGTACCTCGAACCGGACCTCATCGCGTTCCGGGCCGGCGGGAAGTTCCACGTGGTCGAGATCAAGTCGTTCGCGGTCATCGACGGCCAGGCCGACCCGGGGAAGACCGCCGCCGCGGCGACCCAGTCCGCGGTGTACGTGATGGCCATGCGCGAGCTGCTCGCCGAGCTCGGCCACCCGGAGGACACGGTGTCGCACAACGTCGTCCTCGTCTGCCCGGAGAACTTCGCGAACCGGCCGACCGCCACCCTCGTCGACGTGCGCAAGCAGCTGACCGTGCTGCGGCGGCAGCTGTCCCGGCTGACCCGCCTGGAAGCGATCCTCGACGCGCTGCCGGCCGGGCTCACCTTCGACCTCGCCTACGACAGCGAGCAGCAGGCCACCCGCCCCGCCGACGAGCTGCGCAAGGCCGTCAGCACGATCGACGCCCGGTACAGCCCGGACTGCCTCGGCACGTGCGAGATGGCGTTCTTCTGCCGCGACGAGTCGGCCGGGTCGACGTCCGCGCTGGGCCGCTCGGTACGCGACGACCTCGGCGGGGTGGAGAGCATCGGCACGGTCCTCGGCCTGGCCCGCGGGACGCTGACGCCGGGCGCCGGCCAGGAGGAGATCGCCGGCCTGCTGCGCTTCGCGCACAAGCTGCGCACCGAGTGCCTCGACGGCATCGGCTGACCCCCGTGAGCAACCTTCCCGAGCTGCGCGAGCTGTGTGAGCCGGCGACGTGAGCATCCTTACGGCCCTCGCCAGGGCGGAGGCGGTCGAGTCCGGCAAGGCGCAGCCACTGACCACGGTCCGGCACACGCACATCGCCGCGAACCCCCTCGTCCTCGTGCCGCTCAGCCTCGCCGGTGAGGCGGCCGCGCCCCTCGCCGCGATCGTCGGCACCGACCCGGCCGAGCCGCGGGTGCTCGTCGTCGCCAACCCCCGCGACCGCACCCAGCGCTTCGACTTCGTCGCCGAGCTCGCCCGCGTCGTGCTGTCCTACGTGGACGGCTGCGCGCGCAGCGTCGACTCGGCCGCGTCCGGCACGAAGCTGCGGTACGCCGAGGCCCCGCAGGTCATCGTCCCCAACCGGGGCGGGATCGAGTTCGTGCGCCTGCTGGGCCGCTCGACCAGGTTCCGCCGGCCGTTCGGGCCGTACCCCGTACACCGGACCGTGCCGATCCTCGGGCAGTGGCTGACGTTCCTGCGGGAACGCGCCGACCACCCCGGCTCGTCGATGCTCCTGGCCATGACCGAGGTCCTCGGCAACCACTGGGCGACCGGGCAGAGCGGCCTGGAGGACGCCAACCTCGCCGCCCTGCTCGGCTGGATCGACCCGCCCGGCGGCCTGGACGGCGCCGCCGCCGCCGCGCTCGCCGAGGACCCGCTGCGCTCACCGCCGGCCGGGCCGAGCACCGACCCGACGTTCGACAACGAGATCCTCGCGCCGGCGCTCGCCGCCGTCGCCCGGTCCGACGGCGACGACTTCGCCCGGGAGCGGGCCCTCGCGGCGCTGACCGCGGCCGTCGCCGACCAGATGCAGCCCACGTGGGACCTCACCTGGCAGGCCGTCCGGCTCCTGCGGGCCCGGTCCGCCGGCGCGTCCGTCGAGACCCGCTGGGCCATGGACCGCGACGTCTTCACCATGTACCACATGGGCCTCGCCGACGGGACCGCGCTGCCGCAGCCCCGGCGGGACAGCGCGGTCGCCGCCGCCGGCCGCCTCGACCGGCTCGAACGCGAGCAGGCCCGGTTCGACGCGCAGCGGGCCCTCGACGACCCGCTCGTCATGGCCGAGTTCCGGCTGTCCGGGGAGGCCTTCACCGGTACCGTCGTCGCCGCGTCACCGAACCGGGTCGACACGTCGGGCAAGAAGGCGGCGCTGCGCCCGCACATCACCGTCCAGACGGACGACCCGGTGCGGCTCGAGCCGGGCGCGCTGCTGGTCTCCCCGGCGCGCCTCGCCCAGCAGGCGATGGTCGTGGAGGTGTCCAGCGTGGACGTCACCCTGGAGCTGTCGAAGGGCATGGGCCGCTCCACGAAGCAGCCGGCGCCGGGGTCGGTGCCGGCAGTGGGGGAGCGCGTCACGTACGGGCCGGTCACCGACGCGTACCAGCCGCCGGGCCGCTTCCCGAGCCGCGACGACACCCCGTGGACGCACGGCGGCCCGCCGCCGGCGGTCGAGTACGGCCCCAGCGAGAACGACGCCGTGGAGGACTGGTCATGAGGTTTCTGCCCGACGTTGTGGAGGGTCGGTCGTGACCGGCGTCATCGAGGACATCCTGCGTGACTTCGGTTCGGCCGCCGGGCGTGGCGTCGTGGTCGACTCCCCGCCCGGTGCCGGGAAGTCGACGCTGGTGGTGCGCGCCGCTCGTACATTGGCGGAATCCGGCGAACGGCTGATGGTGGTCGCCCAGACCAACGAGCAGGTCGACGACCTCATCGACCGGCTCGCCACCGTCGCGCCGACCCTCGCCATCGGCCGGCTGTCCGCGTCGACCTACGTCCCCGCCCAGCGCGTCATCAGGCACGGCACCGTCACCGTCAGCGGCGCCGTCAGCGACATGAACGCCAGCGCCGTCACCATCGGCACCGCCGCGAAGTGGGCCACGGTCACCGACGGCAGCTGGGAGCGGGCGATCGTCGACGAGGCGTACCAGATGCGCTCCGACATGCTGTTACGCGTCGCCGGCCGCTTCTCCCGCGCGCTCTTCGTCGGCGACCCCGGCCAGCTGGACCCCTTCTCCGTCGTCGCCGTGGAACGCTGGGCGGGCCTGTCCTGGGACCCGATGCAGAGTGCGGTCGCGGTCCTGCTGCGGCACAACCCCGAACTGCCCGTCCACCGCCTGCCCGTGTCGTGGCGCCTCCCGCCGTCGGCCGCGTCGGTGGTGTCCTCGGCGTTCTACCCGTTCACGCCGTTCGAGGCCGGCACGAAACCGCTGGACCGCCGCCTGGAGTTCGCCGCCCGTGCCCTCGGCGGCGACCACGGTCTCGATGCGACCCTGGAGACCGCCCGCCGGACCGGCTGGGCGCTGCACGAACTCCCGGCCCGGCACACGGTGCGCACCGACCGGGAGGCGGTCGCCGCGATCGCCGCCCTGGTGAACCGGCTGCTGCAGCGCGGCCCCGTCGCCTACTCCGAGCACGCCCCGGACGGCCGCCCCGTCACCGTCGACCGGATCGCCGTCGGCGCCGCCCACCGCGACCAGGTCGCCGCGATCCGCCAGGCCCTGGCCGGCACCGCCGCCACCGACGTCACGGTCGACACCGCGAACCGCCTCCAGGGCCGCGAGTACGACGTCACCGTCATCCTGCACCCCCTCTCCGGCCGCCGCGACGCGAGCGCCTTCCACCTGGAGGCCGGCCGCCTGTGCGTGCTCGCCTCCCGCCACCGCCACGCCTGCGTCGTCGTCGCCCGGGCCGGCATCGCCGAGCTCCTCGACACCCACCCGTCCGCCGAACCCGTCCACCTGAACGTCCCGGTCCGCTTCCCCGACGGCTGGGAGGCCAACCAGGCCATGCTCGCCCACCTGCAGGACAGCCACTGACGACGGCTTGCGGTCCGTGAACCGGCGGTTGCTGGATTCTCTTTCGCGACGGATTCCGTGCGGGTCCCCGCCACTCGAGCATCCGCAGCGCGTCCCCGGTCCGGAGCACCACCCTTTTCACAGACATTGATCAATGCCCCGAATTGCCCCTTCTTCGGGATAGACGTTGCGCGATCCACCCCCAAAACAAAGATCGAACTGTGGGTGGATCGCGCACTGTCTATCGCGCAAAGGGGGCAAAGTAGGGCATTGACCAACATCTGTGCGCCGACGTGCGGCATCTGCGCGAGGCGACCCGCCTGCCCCAGGTCCGCGCTGCGATCGCCGCTTGACACGCCGGCGACGACCGCGCGGACGCTGCCCGTCGACCTGACCACGAACCTGTTACTGCGTCCGCGAGATGTGGTGTCACCGGGGTCGCGCGGACACCGCCCGTCGACGTGACCACGAACCTGTTGCGGCGTCCGCGAGATGTGGTGTCACCGGGGTTCGGAGTCCGGTCGGGTCGGCGTGGTGGCGGAAGTGGGGGCACGGCCGGTGGTGCTGGACCGCTTCTGCACCGTAGCACGGGTGATCTAATTGATCTGGGCGATGTTGCTCGCCGTGAAGTGTCGGTGACGGAATGGGTCGGGGTCAGTTGTAGACGGTGGTGAGCAGGCGTTTTGCCTCGTACATGGCGGTGTCGGCGCGGTGCAGGACGTGTTGGGGTTCCTCGGCGAGGTGGAAGCGGGTGCCGCCGACGCTGGCGCGGGCGGTGACCGACGAGGAGCCGCGCACGGCGATCGGTTCGGTGAAGGCGGCCCGGATCCGCTCCGCCAGGTCCGGTACGCCGGAGGCGCCCAGCGTGCCGTGGGTGAGCACGACGAACTCGTCGCCGCCGAGGCGGGCCACCAGGTCGCCGGTGCGGACGCAGGCGCCCAGGCGGCCGGCTACGGCGGTGAGCAGCTCGTCGCCGGCGGCGTGGCCGAGGGTGTCGTTGACGGACTTGAAGCCGTCGAGGTCGATGAAGAGCACGGCGCCCTCGCCGGCGCTGAGGGCGGCGTCGAGCGCGGACATGAACGCGCGGCGGTTCGCCAGGCCGGTGAGGGCGTCGACGTGGGCCAGGCGCCAGGTCTCGTCGAGCAGCTCGCAGGTGCGCAGGACCGTGGCGGCCTGGTCGGCGACGCCGGCCATCCGGTTGGTGATCTCGCGGGCCCGGGCGGTGCACTGCGGGGTGTCGTAGGCGGCGACGAGGATGCCGTACGGGTGGTCCGGCAGCGCGATGTCCACGATGATCATCATGTCGTGGCCGAAGGTGTCGAGCATCGCGCGGATGAACGGCTCGTCGCTGGTGCTGTCGTAGACGCGGGGCTGGCCGGTGCCGTCGCGGAAGCGGTCGAAGAGGGCGGTGTCCTGCGGGGACACGGTGAGGTTGCGTGCCTTGCGGAGCCGGCCGTCGCCGGCGCCCGCGTTGGCGACCATGCGGAGCTTGCCGCGCTGGTGCAGCAGTACCGTGGCGGAGTCGGCACCCATGACGGACTTGACGGCGTCGGCGGTGAACTCGGCGACCTCGGTCGAGGTCCGGGCCAGGGTGAGCTGGCGGGCGAGCGCCAGGAGGCTCTCCGCGGTCCGCTGCCGCTCGGCCGCCGTCTCCAGCGCCGACAGCGCGTCGAGGGCGACGGCCGCGAGGTTCGCGTAGGCGTCGAGCATGCGGCGCTCGGCGTCGAAGAAGTCCTCGCAGTACGCGACGAGGTACCCGTAGTAGCGGTTCGGTGAGGCGATGTCGGCGACGATCGTGCCGGCGAAGCTGGTCGGCGGCGCGTCGGTGAGCACGGCGATCTCGGCGTCGGTGAGCCCGTAGCCGTGCACCTGCCGCGGCTGGTCCGGCGCGGGGGAGGCGACCAGCAGGAACGCCTGGGCGTTCACCGCGTAGCCGGCCCGGTCGGCGACGAGCGCGAGGGCCCGCTCCGGCTGCTCGGCGGCGACCAGCTCGGCGACCGTGCGCTGCAGCAGCTCCATCCTGCCGGCGAGGATGTCGTCGGCGGCGTCGTCGCGGTGGCGGCCCCGCCACAGCCAGGAGAACAGTCGGCGCTGCCGCCAGCGGACGGTGTAGACGCATGCCTCGGCGCCGCGGACCTGGCACACGTCGTGGGTGACGGTGGCGGCGGGCAGGCCGAAGAGCGCCGGCAGCTGGGTGAGCAGCCCGCGGGTGTAGTCGCAGTCGTAGCGGCTGGGCTGGTAGCCGTTGCGCAGCCGGTACCGGACGCTGGCCGTGCCGTGCCCGGTGGAGAGCGTGGACATGTCGGCGGCGGCGTTGAACTTGGCGCTGGTGGTCGCGATGAGCCGGATGAGCTGGGTGGGGCCGCCGAGCAGCAGCAGGCCGAGCCGCAGCGGGGTGTTGACGGAGTACGACAGGATGCTCTGCCCCACGCGCAGCCCGACGGACTCGTCGCCGAGGGCCTGCGCGGCCGCCGCGAAGACGTTGATCTTCGTCTCGTAGGACCACCAGCGGCGGGCGTCGTCGTACGCCTCGGGCGGCTCGTGTTCGCCGGCGAGGTTGAGCACGTGCGTGACCGCGGTGTCGCCGCCCCTGGCGCGCACGTACCGGATGATGGTGCGCAGGGTGACACCGGCCGTCTCGCGGATCTGTTCCATGGCGCCTCCGGTGCTCGACATCGGCGCGGTGCGGGTGCGGCTGAGGCGTTCCCCCGCGAGGACTGGGTAAGACTGCTCACATGGATGGCGAGCGGCCGGCGAACGAGCGTAATGAACGGCCGACGAACGTGGGTGACGAGCGGCCGGCGAACGAGCGTAACGAGCGGCCGGCGAACGTGCATGGTGGGCGGGTGGAGGACGTGGACGGCGGGCGGGACGAGCCGCTGATCGTGGTTGACGGCGCCAACGTCGTCGGATCCGTGCCCGACGGCTGGTGGCGGGACCGGCGTGGGGCGGCCACCCGGCTCCGGGACGCCCTGGCCGCGCGGGACGCCGCCGCGCTGCCCCCGCCGCTGCTCGGCGCGGTGACCCTGGTGGTGGAGGGCGCCGCCCGCGGCGTGCCGCCGGTCGCGGGCGTGCACGTGGAAGACGCGCCGCGATCCGGTGACGACCACATCGTCGCGCTCGTCGCCGACAATGTCGGTCACCGGCCGGTCGTGGTGGTCACCGCCGACCGGGAGCTCCGCGAACGGGTGCGCGAGCTCGGTGCGAGTATTGTCAGCCCTGGCGAGTTGCGCGCCTCGATCCCATATGGTGGACGACGAGATTCTATCTAGTGGATAGGATTTGTCGTCAACATGTGCGCACTTCGGCATGGTTCCGGTGATCGGCGACGACCGGGCGGTCTCAATATGCGGGAAGGGATTGACCCGTCGCCGTACGGTGACCAGGCTGGACTCGTAGACGTGTCGTGAATGGCCGGTGAATGTCGGCCGAAAACATCAGACGAATTGTCATCGATCAATTCTGTGCGGCAGGTTACAGCTCTGTCGCTATGGGTGATGATGCTGGTAAGGTCGGTCCCATGTGCCTTGAGGTACACGTTGACCCGGCGTGGGTCTCGCGACGTGCACACCATTTCGACGGCCTTTGTCGAGTGACGGTTCGTTGATTCGGCGTCATTGCAAAGGCTTTTCGAGAGGAATTGAAAATGGCCATTTCGGTCGTCGGCGCGCCAGAGGTGGCGCCCTCGGTGGTCACCATCACCGTGCACATCACCCTCAACGGCGGTGACGAGCTCCCACCGGAGGCGTCCCGCCTGATCAGCGACCTCGAGGCGCTCGCCGCCAGCCAGGCCAAGCAGCAGATCCAGCGCACCCAGCAGCCCCAGCCCCCGTTGCAGCGCGCCGCCGCGCCGGCGCACACCCTGCAGCACGGGCCGTCCCAGCACACCGGCCGCAACCTGCGGCTGGTCGAGACCCCCGACACCGTCATCGGCGGCGTCGACGCCGCGAAGGTCAAGCGGATCGGCGCGGCCGCACCCGACGCCCCGTCGCTCTTCCTGTGCACCGGGTCCCGGCTCGTCCTGCGCGACGGCGCGCCCGTGCCGCTGACCCGCCGCGAATACGACCTGTTCCTGTTCCTGTGCGAGCACCCGCGTCGCGTGTTCAGCCGGGCGCAGCTGCTGCGCCAGGTCTGGGGCTACGACATGGTCGGCACCGAGCGCACCGTCGACGTCCACGTGCGGCGCCTGCGGGTCAAGCTCGGTGAGGCCGCACGGATCATCGCCACCGTGCGCGGCGTCGGCTATCGTCTCGACGATGACGCCGCCGTCCAGGTTGTCGTTCGCGAGGACTGACCACCGCGTTCCCGCCCCGCTGGTGAGCACCGCGGCGGGGACCCTGCTCCTGGTCGACCTGCTCCGGGTCTGGCTCCCGTCGATCATCACGATCTTCGGGCAGGCCGCCTCGACACCGGCCGAGCTCATGGGCGCGTTCGCGCTGCTGTGGTTCCTGGTCCCGTTCGCGGTGGTGCCCTTCGCCGCCCGGTGGGGCGCCGGGAGGCACGCGGCGAAGGTCGCGCTCGCCGGGGGCGCCGGGCTCGCCGCCGCCCGGTTCGCGCTGCTGTTCGTCCACGGTGGACAGGCACAGCTGTACGTCGCCTCGATCGGCCTGCTCGCCGGGCTGTCGTGGCTCGCGGCGACCGCCGTGCGGGGCGGACCGGCGGCCGTCGGTGTCCCGGTCGGGCTCGCCGCCGGCGCGCTGCAGCACGCGGCGTTGCGCACCGTCGACCTGACGTGGCAGTCACGGTGGTGGGCCGCGCCGCTCGTCGCCGCCGAGTGCCTGGTGTTCATCTGGTACCAGCGGCGCACGGCACCCGGTAGGACGTCCGCCGCCGCCTGGTTCCTCGTGGGGCCGGCGATGCTCCTCGCCGGCATGTTCGCGCTGTCACCGGCGATCGCGACCGTCGCCCTGTCCTACCGCTTCGACCCGGTCGCCACCACACCCCCGCCCGCCGTGCCGGAGCTGCTGCTCGGCCTGGCCGTGGTGGGTTTCCTCGCCGGGGCGACCGGCCCGCTCAGGGGACGCTTCGAGCGGGTCGCGGCCGCGCTGACGATCGTCGCGGCGGCGGTCATCTTCGGCCTGTCGCACGGCCCGGGCGGGCTGTTCGTCGCCCTGCTGCTCGGCTGCGGCGCGCTCGGCTGGGCGTTCCGCGCCGCGGCCGCCGACACGCCACCCGAGCCCGACGCCGGCCGGAACGCGCGGTCCGGGTACGCCGCCCTCGCCGGGATGCTCGTGTTCGCGGTCGCCGCCGTCGCCTACTACGCCGCCTACGACCTCGGCTACCCCAACCAGTGGGTGCCGGTCGCGGTCGCGCTCGCCCCCGCCTGGATCCTGCTGCGCTCCGGCACCGGCGCGCCCGCGACCGGCGTGCCGTGGCGGACGGGTCTCGCGGCCGGCGCGGTGTGCCTGCTCGTGCCGCTGCTCGGGGCCACCACGACCCCGCCGGTCGAGCGGTCTGACGCGACCGGCGCGGCCGGCGCGGATCGGGGGCTGCGGCTGGTGGCGTACAACATCCGCATGGGCTTCGGGCTCGACGGCACCTTCCGGCCGGCGGCGGCGGCCCGCGCGATCGCCGCGTCGGACCCTGACGTCGTGGTCCTGTCCGAGGTGGACCGGGCGTGGGTGCTCAACGGCGGCCACGACGACCTGCGGACCCTCGCGACGCGGCTGGGGATGCGGTACTGGTTCGCCCCGGCCGCCGACGCCGTCTGGGGCGACGCGGTGCTGACGAACCTGCCGGTCGCCGCGGCCGAGACGGTGCGGCTGTCGGCGGTCGGCGCGCCGACGGGCGCTCAGGCCCTCGGCGTCGTCGTGCGGTTCGGCGGCCGGGAGATCGCGGTCGTGTCGACGCACATCCAGCCGCCGCCGGACGCCGAACCCCTCGTCCAGGTCGGCGAGATCGCCGCGTTCGCGACCCGGTTCGGCGGCGACCGGCCGACGTTCATCGCCGGTGACCTCAACATCGAGCCCGGTGACGCGGCGATGCGCGCGTTCGCCGACGCCGGCTACGCGGACGGGTTCGCGGCGTTCCGGCCGGTGCGCACGTTCCCCGCCGACAAGCCCGTGAAGCAGATCGACCACGTCCTGGTCAGGGGGCTGACCTGCGCCGAGGTCAGCGTCGGCACGGCAGTGACGTCCGACCATGCGCCGATCGTCACGACATTGCGGTGATTGAGCACCGCGGTGGATGGGCAACCTGCTCTCAGAGAGAGAAAGGGGCAGCGATGAGCGTCACACATGCGAACGGGAGCAAGATCGGTGGCCCCGCCATCGATACTCGCGACGACCTTGGCAACACGGTCGACACGATGTCCGCCAAGACCAAGCAGCGCGCGGCCGAGCTGGCCGAGCAGGGCAAGGACGTGGCACGCCGTCGGCCCGTTCCACTGGTGACCGCCGCCGCGGCCGGGGTCGCCACCGTGGTCGTCGCGGTGGTCACGGTCATGCGGAGCCGCCGGAAGCAGACCCCGCGTCAGCGGGCCATGAAGGCTGCGACCAACGCGTGGCGGAGCACCAGCAAGAGCGTGCGGAAACGGGTCAAGCGGTAACCTCCTCTCCCACAGTCGCGCCCCGCACCGTCCGGTGCGGGGCGCGACGTCATGGTGCCGGCGCGACGTTCACGGTGCCGGCATGACGTTCATGCTGCCGGCATCCGGTACGCGGCGAGCTGGGTCGCCTGCGCGACGACCCGGTCCCGCGCGTCCCAGATCTCGCAGACCTGGTCGACGAGGCTCTCGGTGAGCAGCCGGGCCCGCTGGCGGACCCGCAGCGGACCGGGGGAGGGGACCGCCCGCACGTACACGGTGAGCTCCAGCGTCGGGGTCCAGCCGTGGCTGCCGAGGGTGAACGTCGCCGGCGGGAACGCGTCCGCGGCGAACAGCAGCGACACCGGGTCCCACGCCGCGTCGTCCGGCAGCCGCAGCCAGCCGCGCAGCTCGCCGGGCGGGTCACCGACCGCCTGCCAGTCGATGCGCTGCTCGAACTGGTCCAGCATGTCGATGCGCAGCCCCGTGCCCGGCGCCTCCGACGGCGTCGGGAACAGGCCCTGCTCGGCGGCGACCGGTGGCGGCTGCGCGTCGACCCAGCGCGGCTCGCCGGCCGCCGCCAGGGTGCCGAGGGTGAACAGCGCCTCGACGCACGCGCGGTCCTTCTGCCACAGCCGCGACCGGACCTGGCTCGCGGTGCGGCCGGTGCGCAGCACCTCGACGGTGACGGTGGCCGGGCCGGGGTCCGGCGGCGACAGGTAGACCGCGCTCGCCGACAGCGGGTCGGGGTGCGTGCCGGCGGCCTCGATCGCGGCGCGGGCCAGGATCGCCAGGAGGTAGCCGCCGTTGGGCTTGCCGCCGACGGTCCACAGTGGATCGAGCTCGGCGTCGAAGCCGTCGCCGGCGGGCCGGACCTGCGTCGCCTCGATGAACGCTGCCACGCCTGCCTCCTTCTGGTTGGATGACGGCATGGCGCGAACGCGGCTCTACCGCAACGGTGACCTGGTGGCCGAGGATTTCCCGCTCGACGATATCTCGGAGCACCTCGCCGCCGAGGACACGGTGGTATGGCTGGATCTCGTGTCGCCGTCGCCGCAGGTGTACGAGCGGGTGCAGGAGGAGTTCGGCCTGCATCAGCTGGCGATCGAGGACGCGTCGTCGCCCCGGGAACGGCCGAAGCTGAGCCACTACCACGGGCACCTGTTCCTCAGCGCGTACCAGGCGAGCTTCGAGGGCGACGGCGGCGAGCTGACCGTGTGCCCGGTGTCGGCGTTCATCACCGGCCGGGCGTTGATCACCGTGCACGGCGACGGGTTCGACATGGACGCCGTGGTACGCCGCTGGGACGCGACGTCCGAGCTGGCCCGGCACGGCGTGGCGTACCTCCTGCACGGGCTGCTCGACGTCGTCGTCGACGGGCACTTCGACGCGGTGCAGGCGCTCGACGACGCCCTGGAGGCCCTCGAGGACACGCTCTTCGAGGAGACCCCGCAGGCGGTCCGGCAGGTGCAGCAGCGCAGCTTCCGGCTCCGGCGCAGCCTCAGCCACCTGCGCAAGGTCGTGCTGCCGATGCGCGAGGTGGTCAACGGCCTGACCCGCGCCAAGCTCGTCGACGAGGAGATCGCCCCCTACTACCAGGACCTGTACGACCATGTGCTGAGGGTCACGGAGTGGACGGAGGGGCTGCGCGACTTCGTCGCGACCATCCTGGAGTCGAACCTCGCGGTCCAGGGCAACCGGATGAACAACATCATGAAGAAGGTCACCAGCTGGGCGGCCATCATCGCGGTACCCACGGCTGTTACGGGTTACTACGGGCAGAATCTGCCTTTTCCGGGATACGAGCACCACGCCGGGTTCGTGACCTCCGCCGTGCTGATCGTGGTGCTGTCCGTGGGGCTGTACGTCACCTTCAAACGCAAGGACTGGTTATGAGCGACAACTTCGATGTTGTAGTCCTCGGCGCGGGCCCCGGTGGCTACACCGCCGCCGTGCGCGCCGCGCAGCTCGGCCTGCGCACCGCGATCGTCGAGGACAAGTACTGGGGCGGCGTCTGCCTCAACGTCGGCTGCATCCCCAGCAAGGCGCTGCTGCGCAACGCGGAGCTGGCGCACATCTTCACCGCCGAGGCCAAGACGTTCGGCATCCAGGGCTCGGTGACCTTCGACTACGGCGCGGCGTTCCAGCGCAGCCGCAAGGTCGCCGACGGCCGGGTCAAGGGCGTGCACTACCTCATGAAGAAGAACGAGATCCGCCAGTACCACGGCCGCGGCGTCTTCCTCGACGACCACACCCTGCAGGTCGGCGACGACACGGTGACGTTCGCCAACGCGATCATCGCCACCGGTGCGACCACCCGGCTGCTGCCCGGCACGTCGCTGTCCGACAAGGTCGTCACGTACGAGGAGCAGATCCTCTCCGAGGAGCTGCCGTCGTCGATCATCATCGCCGGGGCCGGCGCGATCGGGGTCGAGTTCGCCTACGTGCTGCACAACTACGGGGTCAAGGTCACCGTCGTCGAGTTCCTCGACCGGCTCGTCCCGCTGGAGGACGTCGAGGTGTCCGCCGAGCTGGCGAAGCGGTACAAGCGCCTCGGCATCCAGGTGCTGACCTCGACGCGGGTCTCCGCCGTCGCCGAGACCGCCGACGGCGTGAGCGTCGAGGTCATCGGCAAGGACGGCGCCGCGCAGGTGCTCGAGGCGGACAAGCTGCTGCAGGCGATCGGCTTCCAGCCCCGCGTCGAGGGGTACGGGCTGGAGAAGACCGGCGTGGCGCTCACCGAGCGCGGGGCGATTGCCGTCGACGGGCGGCTGCGCACCAACGTGCCGCACATCTACGCCATCGGCGACGTCACCGCGAAGCTGATGCTCGCGCACGCCGCCGAGTCGATGGGCATCATCGCCGCGGAGACGATCGCCGGCGCGGAGACGATGGAGCTCGACTACGTCATGATCCCCCGCGCGACGTACTGCCAGCCGCAGATCGCCAGCTTCGGCTGGACCGAGGCGCAGGCCCGCGAGAAGGGCTTCGACGTGAAGGTCGTCAAGTTCCCGTACACCGCCAACGGCAAGGCGCACGGCCTCGGCGACGCGACCGGCTTCGTGAAGATCATCAGCGATGGCAAGTACGGCGAGCTGCTCGGCGCGCACCTCATCGGGCCGGAGGTCACCGAGCTGCTGCCGGAGCTGACCCTGGCGCAGCAGTGGGACCTGACGGTGCACGAGGTCGCCCGCAACGTCCACGCCCACCCGACCCTCGGCGAGGCCGTCAAGGAAGCGATCCACGGCCTGGCCGGCCACATGATCAACATGTAGCTCGCGGGCTCCGGCACCGTGGGCTGCGTCTCAGTTCCCGCGGACCAGGCGCACGCGCTCCGTGCGCCGGGTCCACGTGTTCCGTGCGCCCGGCCCGCGCGTTCCGTGTGCTGGGTCCGCGTGTTCCGTGGTCCGGGTCCGGGTGTTCCGTACTCCGGGACCGGGCGGGATGGCGACACCCGCCCGGGCCGAGGGGTCGGTAGGCTTTTGCGTATGCGGCAGGAGTGGCACCACTTCACATACCCCGGTCCCGAGATCTCCCGAGTGGCCGTCGCGGGCAACTCCGAGGACGACGAGTTCGGTCTCGACCACTGGCGCGCCCTGCCCCGTGCGCAGACCCCGCCGTGGCCCGACCAGGCGGCGGTCGACGAGGTCGGCCAGCTGCTGGCGTCGGTGCCGCCGATCGTCGCGCCCTACGAGGTCGACCAGCTCCGCGAGCGGCTCGCCCTCGTCGCCGACGGCAAGGCGTTCATGCTGCAGGGCGGCGACTGCGCCGAGACGTTCGCCGACAACACCGAGGCGCACGTCCTGGGCAACGCCCGCACCCTGCTGCAGATGGCGGTCGTGCTCACCTACGGCGCGTCCCTGCCCGTGATCAAGCTCGGCCGGGTCGCCGGCCAATTCACCAAGCCGCGCTCCGCGGCCCTCGATTCGCTGGGGCTTCCGGCGTACCGCGGCGACATGATCAACTCGTTGGACCAGGACCCTGAGGCCCGCATCGCCGACCCGCAGCGGATGATCCGCGCCTACGCCAACTCGTCCAGCGCCATGAACATGCTCCGGGCGTACCTCGGCGGCGGCATGGGCGACCTGCACGCCGTCCACGACTGGAACAAGGGCTTCGTCGTCACCTCGCCCGCCGGCCAGCGCTACGAGGCGATCGCCCGCGAGATCGACCGCGCGCTGCGCTTCATGCAGGCCTGCGGCGTCAACGACGACGAGGCGCTGCGCACCGTCACCCTGTACTGCTCGCACGAGGCCCTCGCCCTGGAATACGAGCGGCCGCTCGCCCGGATCGCCGGCGGCCGGCCGTACGGGCTGTCCGGGCACTTCCTGTGGATCGGCGAGCGCACCCGCCAGATCGACGGCGCCCACGTCGACTTCATGTCGCGCATCGCCAACCCGATCGGCGTCAAGCTCGGCCCCACCACCGCCCCCGAGCAGGCCCTCGAACTGTTCGAGAAGCTCAACCCCGACAACATCCCGGGCCGGCTCACGTTCGTCGCCCGCATGGGCAGCAACAAGGTCCGCGACGCGCTCCCGCCGATCGTGGAGAAGGTCACCGCGGCCGGCTGCCGCGTCGTCTGGCAGTGCGACCCCATGCACGGCAACACCCACGAGTCGTCCAACGGGTACAAGACCCGGCACTTCGACCGCATCGTCGACGAGGTCCTCGGCTACTTCGAGGTCCACCGCGAGCTGGAGACCCACCCGGGCGGCCTGCACGTCGAGCTGACCGGCGAGGACGTCACCGAGTGCCTCGGCGGCGCCCAGGCGATCGTCGACGAGGACCTCCCCGGCCGGTACGAGACCGCCTGCGACCCGCGCCTCAACACGCAGCAGTCCCTGGAGCTGGCGTTCCTCGTCGCGGAGATGCTGCGTGGCTGATGTGTTGGCGGATCTTCGTTCGGACACCGTCACCCGGCCGACGCCGGCCATGCGTCTTGCGATGGCCGAGGCGCCGGTCGGGGACGACGTGTTCGACGAGGACCCGACGCTGCACGAGCTGCAGTCCTACGCCGCGTCCCTCTTCGGCCACGAGGCGGCCCTCTTCACGCCGTCCGGCTGCATGGCCAACCAGATCGCCCTGCAGCTCGTCGTCCCGCGCGCCGGCGAGCTGCTCTGCGACGCCGACGCGCACGTCGTCACCTACGAGATGGGCGCCGCCGCCGCGTACGGCGGCATCTCCACCCGCACATGGCCCTTCGCCGGCGGTGCTCTCGACGTGGCCACGGTCGCCGGAATGATCCGCCCGGCCGGCGGCTACACCGTCGCCACCAGCGCGATCGCCGTCGAGCAGACCCACAACCGCGGCGGCGGCACCATCATCCCGCTGGAGACCCTGCAGGCGCTGCGCACCGCCTGCGACGACGCGGGCCTGCTGCTGCACTGCGACGGCGCCCGCATCTGGCACGCGCACGTCGCCGCCGGCGTCCCCCTGGCGACGTACGGGCAGCTCTTCGACACCCTCTCCGTCTGCCTCTCCAAGGGCCTCGGCGCGCCCGTCGGCTCCCTGGTGATCGGCTCCGCCGCCCGCATCGCCGAGGCCCGCCTGATCCGTAAGCGCCTCGGCGGCGGCATGCGGCAGGCCGGCATCCTCGCCGCCGGCGGCCTGTACGCCCTCCGCCACCACATCGACCGCCTCGCCGACGACCACGCCAAGGCGCGGCACCTGGCGGCGGCGCTCGCCCCGACCGGCGCCGCCGACCCCGCCCGCGTCGAGACCAACCTGGTCATGCTGGACCTGCGCGCGGCGCCGCTGGACGCGGCGCAGCTGACGGCGGCGGCCGCCGAGCAGGGCGTGCTGGTGTCACCGTTCGGCCCGCGGACGGTCCGCCTCACCACCCACCTCGACCTCACCGACGACGCCGTCTCCACCGCCGCCGCGGTCCTGACGAAGCTCCTGACCTGACCTCTCCGCTCAGCCTTTCCCGCGCAGCCTTTGCCGGAGATTCCCAGCCGTCGGTCGTGCCCGCTGACGACGCCATGCTGATCGCACTCGTGCAGTCCGTGGGCCTGCCGCCGAGGCGGGTTCCGTGCGCGCGGGCGCGCGTGGGAGGCGGGCTGGAGGCTTCCGGTCTGCGGGCCGCAGCGGCGACTCGCATGGCGGGCACGGCGTCGGATGGCGGACCCGGTCGGCGGTGCGTGCCGGTCTATTGCACCCTACATCACGCCTACTAATTGACCTTCAAGCGCGGAGTTGCGCGGTCGCCCTCCGTAATTTTGCCTGCTGTGGCGGCAGGGTCAGAAGGCGGCGCGGAGCAGGGCGATGTCGGCGGCGTGGTCGGCGGACAGGTCGCCGCTGGGGGTCTCGACGATGAGGGGGACGCCGGCCGCGGCGGGGTGGCGGACCAGCTCCGCGAACGCCGCCGGGCCGATCGTGCCCTTGCCCAGTGACTCGTGGCGGTCGCGGGTGGAGCCGCAGGCGTCCTTGGAGTCGTTGGCGTGGATCAGGCGCAGCCGGCCCGGGCCGGCCGCCTTGACCAGGGTGTCGAGCGTGGCGGTCATGCCACCCGGGGAGGCCAGGTCGTGGCCCGCGGCCCAGGCGTGGCAGGTGTCGAAGCAGACGCCGAGCTGCGGGTGGTGGTCCACGGCGGTCAGGTACGCCTCCAGGTGCTCGACCCTGGACGCCAGCGACCGGCCACCTCCGGCGCTCGGCTCGACCAGCAGCGGCGGCCAGCCCTCCAGTGCGGCGCGGTCGAGGAGTGGCCGGAGCACCTCTCGTACGACATCCAAAGCCTTCTCCGCGTGGACGGCGTCGACGGCCGATCCGGCGTGGAACACCACGCCCCGCGCGCCGATCGCCTTGCCGCGGCGCAGGGCGTGCTCGAGGGTGGCGACGGAGCGCTCGACGGTCGCCTCCGTCGGGGAGCCGAGGTTGACCAGCAGCGCGGCGTGGATGTACGCGGACACGCCCCAGTCGCCGCAGCCGGCGAGGAACGCGGCGTCCTGGGCCGGGTCGCCCTCGGCGAGCGCCCAGCCGCGCGGGTTGGACACGTAGATCTGCACGGCGGT
Source organism: Dactylosporangium sp. NPDC006015 (assembly GCF_040614215.1). Classification (NCBI taxonomy): domain Bacteria; kingdom Bacillati; phylum Actinomycetota; class Actinomycetes; order Micromonosporales; family Micromonosporaceae; genus Dactylosporangium; species Dactylosporangium sp. NPDC006015. Next base: position 26,174 of record NZ_JBEXUD010000054.1, on the reverse strand, counting down.
CGCGCCGGTCTGCTCGACGTAGCGCTGCGACGCCTTGGCCAGGCCACCGGCGACGAGCGCGTGCCCGCCGACCGGTGTCTCAGCCGTCCCCTGTACCGAGGCCGCCACTTAGAAGTACGCGAGCAGACGGATGCGTGTGCCCGGCGGCACCTGCGTGCCGGGCTGCGGGTCCATCTGCCGGACCGTGCCGAAGCCCTGCACGTCGACGTTGAGCCCCATCGACTCCAACTGCTGGCGGGCCTGGTCGAGCTGCTGGCCGCGGACCTCGGGCACCGTGACGAGCGCCGGGCCCTTGGAGATCTGCAGGTCGATGACCATGCCGTCGGTGACGCTGTTGCCGTCGCCGATGCTCTGCGAGACGACCTCGTCCTTGGGCTTGTCGCTGTCGACCGGCTCGATCTTGCCGATGGCGATCTTCACCTTGGTGAGGGCCTGCTTGGCCTCCTCGACGTTCTTGCCGATGACGAGCGGCACCTTCACCGGGTTGGGGCCCTTGCTGACGAAGATCTTGATCGTCTGGCCGGGCTTGACCTCGGTGCCGATCTTCGGCTCGGTCTCGACCACGTAGCCGGCGGGGACCGCGTCGTCGTACTTCTCGGCGCGGGTCGCCTGCAGCCCGGTCGCCTGGATGTCGACGAGGGCGAGGTCGTACTCCTTGCCGGCGATGTCGGGCACCTTGTGGATCTCGGGGCCGAGCGACAGCGTGAGCGTGATCGTGCCGCCGTCCAGGATCCGCGCGTGCGCGCCCGGGTCCTGGGCGAGGACCTTGTCCTTGGCGATCTTCGCGTCGAACCTCGGCGGGCCGAACTTCACCTTGAACCCGGCGGCCCTGGCCTGCTGGCCGGCCATGTCGCTGGACATCGTCGTCAGGTCGGGCGCGTCCGTGTAACGGCCGACGCCGATCCAGTACCCGCCGATCGCCACCAGCAGGCCCAGCGTCAGCATCGAGGCGATCACCGCGAGACGGGTCCGCGGGTTGGCGTTGATCTGGGCGAGCAGCTCCGCCAGCCGGGCGGCGGGCCCGACCGGCTCGGGCTCGGCGGCGCGGCGCCGGCGGGCGGGCGGCTGCGCGGGGGAGGGGCTGGGCAGCTTCGCCCACGACGGCCGGGCCGGCTCCATCGCGCCGGTGCGGTACACGTTCTGCGTCTGCGGCACCGACTCGATCTGCGGCACGATCACCGTCGGCTGCGCGAGCGGGCGCGACCGGGTGGCGATCTCCATGCCGATGCTCTCGCGGACGGCCTGCACCTCGGCGAGCATCGCGCCCGCGTCGGTGGGGCGGGCGCCGGGGTCGCGGCGGGTCGCGCGGGTCACCAGGTCGTCGATGGCCGGCGGGAGTCCCGGCACGTACCGCGAGGGGAACGGCACGTCGCGGTCGACGTGCTGCCACGCGACCTCGACCGGGCGGTCCGCCTCGTAGGGCACCCGGCCGGTCAGCATCTCGAAGAGCACGATGCCGGCGGAGTACACGTCAGTGCGCGGGTCGGCGTGCCCGTCGGTGACGAGCTCCGGCGCGACGTAGGCGACCGTGGCCATGAGGTGCGAGCCGGTCTCGTCGGCGCTGGCCTCGACCGCGCGGGCCAGGCCGAAGTCGGCGACCTTGACGACGCCGTCGATGATGTTGTGCGAGTCGCCAGGGGCCTCCGCGACCAGCACGTTCTCCGGCTTGACGTCGCGGTGGACGAGACCGGCGCGGTGCGCGGCGGCGATCGCGGCGAGCATCTGCTCCATGATCGCGAGGGCCTCCTGCGGCTGCAGGCGGCGGCGCTCGGCGAGCACCTCGCGCAGCGTGTGGCCCCGCACGAACTCCATGACCAGATACGGCAGCCCGTGGTGGGTGCCCTGGTCGTACACCGCGACGACGTTGGGATGGGTGAGCCGCGCGATCGTCTTCGCCTCGTCGGTGAACCGGTTGACGAACTTCGGATCGTGCGACTGTCCAGGGTGGATGATCTTCAAGGCGACGGTGCGCTCTAACCGCTCGTCGAGTGCGGTGTAGACCGTCGCCATGCCGCCCTTGGCGACACGGGAGCGAACGCGGTAGCGCCCGTCTACAAGCGCACCGAGAAGGGGATCGGCGACCGTGGTATCCATTGGCTGCGAGTGTACGGCTGGTGAACCGGATTCCTCAGCCTCCTGCCATACCACCATTGGTTTGTCCCTGTTTCGGGGTCTTTGAGGTCGTGCGGGTTGGCGACGGCGTCGATACGGACGGTGACGGACTGGCCGTCACGCTCGGGCTGGGGCTCGTCGACGACGACGGCGTGCCCTCCACCGTCTTCGTCGTCGGCACCACCGCCGGCGGCGGCACGGCGGGGATCGCCAGGACCGGCGGCGGCGCGGACCGCCGCACCTGCGCCCGCGGCGACGCCTTCTGGGTCTCCGGCGCGCCGCCGGAGGTCTCCGGGACGGTGACCGTCGGCTCCGCCGCCGCGGCCGCCACCGACGACGCCGGCGGGGTGCGCAGCGCGGTCAGGCTGCCGGCGACCGCGAGGTACGTGCCGGCCGCCCCACCCGCGACGAGCAGTGCCACCCCGCTCGTCGCCGCCACCCGGCGCGGCCGCTCCCGGCGCGGGACGGCCCGGTGCCGCGGGGCGAACCCGGTGAACTCCGCCGTCTCCGCGGTCAGCAGCTGCGTCAGCTTCCGGCGGCTCACCTGCCGGTAGACGTCGTAGCGCGCGGAACGCCATGCACCGGTGACCTCATGGTGGACCTTGAGCCAGAGCCCCACAGCCGTTCCCCTCCGTCGGTATGCGTCCCAGCGACATGGCACTGTGTTCCCTGTGACCGAACAACCAGTGGGCCCAACCGAGTGGCTGACCATGCCGGACGTCGCTGAACGCATCGGCATCCCGGTCAACCGGGTGCACCAGCTCGTCCGGGAGCGCAAGCTGCTCGCCGTCCGCCAGGACGGTGTGCTGCGCGTGCCGGCCGACTTCATCAGCGACGACGGTGTGGTGAAGCACCTGCCCGGCGTCCTCACGGTGTTGCACGACGCTGGGTACAACGACGATGAGGCGCTGCGGTGGCTGTACACGCCGGACGACACCCTGCCGGGCACACCCGCGGCCGCGCTGCGCGGTAACCGGGCCACCGAGGTCAAGCGCCGCGCGCAGGCCCTGGGCTTCTAGCGGTGCTCCGCTTCACGTACCTGCTGGTGCTCGCCGGCTGTCTCTTCGGCGCGCTGTGGCTCGAGCCGCTGCTGAAGGTCGGCGTGCTCCGGCAGGTGCGGCGGCTCATCCTGACCATCGCCCCGGTCGCCGCCCTCTTCATCGGCTGGGACCTGCTCGCCATCCGCGCGGGACACTGGACGTTCGACCCGGCGCAGATGGTCGGGGTCGTGTTCCCCGGCGGGCTGCCGCTGGAGGAAGTGCTGTTCTTCCTCGTCGTGCCCGTCTGCGCGATCCTCGGCTTCGAGGCGACCCGGCAGACCCTGCTGCGGCTCTCCGCGCGGCGGCGCCCATGACGTACACCATGGCCGCCGTCACCGGAGTCGTCGCCGCCGTCCTCATCGACGTCTTCGCGATCCGGAGCCGGGTGGTGCTCGGCAAGGTGTTCTGGTGCACCTACCCGATCATCTTCGGCTTCCAGCTGCTGTCCAACGGGATCCTGACCGGCCGCGGCGTCGTCCTGTACAACCCGGCCGACATTCTGGGGCTGCGGCTCGTGTACGCCCCGGTCGAGGACCTCCTGTTCGGCTTCGCGTTGATCGTGCTGACCCTGTCGCTGTGGGTCAGACTGTCCGCTGCGTCGCCGCCTGGGCCAGACCCGTCAGGACCTCCCGCGCCTCCGCCGTGAGGTGCGCCCCGTCCAACGCTCCCAGCGCCTCGGCCGTCAGGTCTGCGATGCGGCGTTCGGTACGGTCCAGTGCGCCGCTCCCGACGATGACCTCCCGCAACCGCGCGACTCCCGCGGCGTCGAGCTCCGGGTCGCCGAGCAGCTTCCACGCGTCGTCGGCACCGCCGTCCTCCATGGCGGCGGCGACCAGGTACGTGCGCTTGCCCTCGCGCAGGTCGTCGCCGGCCGGCTTGCCCGTCACAACCGGGTCGCCGAACACGCCCAGCACGTCGTCGCGCAGCTGGAACGCCTCGCCGAGCGGCAGGCCGAATCCCTCGTACGCCTTGTTCAGCTCCTCCGGCGCCCCGGCGATCGCCGCCCCCAGCAGCAGCGGCCGCTCGATCGTGTACTTCGCCGACTTGAACCGCGCCACCAGGCTCGCCCGCGCCGTCGACGTGTCCCCGGTCGCCTGCGTCTGCACGTCGAGGTACTGGCCGATCGTCACCTCGGTCCGCATCTCGTCGAACACCGGCCGCGCCCTGGCGAGCGTGTCCGCCCCGAGCCCGCTCGAGTGCAGCATCTCGTCGGACCACACCAGGCACAGGTCCCCGAGCAGGATCGCCGCCGCCGTCCCGAACCCGTCCGGATCGCCCCGCCACCCCGCCCGCGTGTGCAGCGTCGCAAACCTCCGGTGCACCGCCGGCTCCCCGCGCCGCGTCTCCGACCCGTCCATCACGTCGTCGTGGATCAGGGCACTCGCCTGCACCAGCTCCAGCGCCGCGACCGCCGCCACCACCGCGTCGTCATCGGCCCCGCCCGCGCCCCGGTACCCCCAGTACGCGAACGCCGGCCGCAGCCTCTTGCCCCCCTGCACCACGAGCGCCTCGATCGCGTCGGCAACCGGCGCGAGGGCTTCCAGCTCGATCTCCGCGAGCCTGCTCCGCCGCTGCCGCAGGAAGTCGTCGAGTGCCTGCCGCACCCGCGTGCGAAGCTCGGCCCGGTCGAGGAAGGGGTGCGTCACGGCAGAGACGCTAGCCCGAATCCGCGCGAACCGCCGCTCCGGTCCCCACCCCCGTCATCCACCCCGCCCCCCACCCGGTCCACCCGACGGACCCGCTCCACCCTGCGAAACCGCTCCTTCACCCACCGTGCGCCCGAACCGCACCCCACTTCGACTTGGCTGCGGCCTCGACCAGCTCCGCCCCGACCCGTCGACCTTGATCAGCTCCGCCCCGGATCCGTCGGCCTCGACCGGCCCCGCCTCGACCAGCCCCGCCTCGACCCGTCGGCCTGCCCTGACGCGTTGGCCTCGGCCCGGTCCCGTCCCCCGTCTGACCATCCTTGTCCCGTCGGTCCCGCCTCGACCCGTTAACCTCGCCCCGGCCCGCCCGTTGGCCTCGACCCGCCCCCGACCCGTCGGCCTGGGGCTCGCCGCGGACCGTTTCGGCCCGTCCCAGCCCGTCGCCCCCTGGCTCGGTCACGGGCGACGCGGTGAACCCGGCGCGTGCACAGCCTGGTGCGTCGACGGTGCAACGGCGCTCGGCGATACCCCGGCCTGCGAGTCCAAGGTCCAGCCGGCCGCCCTTCCCTGAAGCTGGTCCGCCCCGCCCCATCTTGTCCACCTTGCCTTCCGCTCTGCCCCGTCCACCTCGCCCCGTCCACCTCGCCCTTTCGCGCTGGCCTGTTCGCGGCGGTCCGGTTGTGGGCGATGCGGCGGACCGGCGCGTGGACAGCCCCTGGTGCATCGGTGTGCCCGGACCCCGGCGCCTGGAGCCTTTGGGGCGAATCGCAGGCCGTCCGACAGCCGCCGCCTTCGGCACCCTCGCTGTTCAGTTGTCAAGGTCGGTCGGTCTCGTCGGTGTGGTCGGGACGTCTGCGAAGGTCAGCTGGCCACCCTTCCCTGGAGCTGGTCCGGCCCGCCCGCCCGGGCCACGGCCGGCGCGGCGAACGAACCGGTACGGGCGTGCCCCTGACGCGCCGGTGGTGGAGCGGCGCCCGGCAGACAGCCAGCGGCAGACTCGGCCAGCTCCGTGTACACGACCAGCGACGCGGGTCGCCGCCCCCGCCCTGCGGCGGCGTGCAGCGCGGTCTCCAGGGACCGGAGCTGGCGCAGGACCCGGAACGAACCGGACTCGGCGCACGTGAGCAGCGTCTCGGCGGCCGCGGTGCAGGCGGCGTCGAGGTCGCCGCCGGACAGGTGGGCGCGGGCCAGCGCCGCGCTGACCAGACCCGCGGCGCGGAACCGGACGCCCGGACCCCGCAGCGCCGCACCGAGCCGGGGCAGCGCCGCCGCGGGCCGCCCCGCCGCGGTCAGGCACAGGCCGGCCAGGGCCTCCACGTGGGCGTCGTCCAGCCAGTACAGCCACGGCGGCTCGACCGCGGAGCCTCGGCGGGCATGCGCCCGGTCCGCCGCCGCGAGGGCGCCGTCGCACGACCGTCGATCACCGGCCACTGCGGCGGCAAACGCGGCCCGCAGCGCCAGCACGGTCGCCGTCGCCGGATCGCACGCACCCGCGACCCGCTCGGCCGCAACCGCGGCCCGGACGGCCGCCCGGGCGTCACCACGCTCCCCGGCGGCCTGCGCGACACAGCCGAGCAGGTGCCCGGCGAGGGCCCGGTCACCGCCGGCGACCGCCGCCCGCACCCCACCCCGCACAGCGCCGTCAGGGACGGGCCGCCCCGCGTCGGCCGCGACCCAGGCATGCAGCTGCACCAGCTCAGCGGCCGCCGCCGGTGGCCCGCACCCCGCGCCGGTGGCCCGCACCGCCGACCGCAGCCCGGCGAGCACGAGCGCCACCAGCTCAGGCCCCGCGACCAGGTCGTCCATGCGCCGCAACCCGGCGATCCGCCCGCCCACGTCATCCACCTCGCTCGGGCGGGCCGTGCCCGTGCCCAGGCCCGTGCCCGGGCCGGCGCCGTGCGTCGGCAGCCCGCGCGGGACGGAGCCGGGCGGCGTGACCCGGTCCGTGGAGGCGCCGGCCGGAGCAGGGCCGGGCGGACGCGGTGCAGGCCGGATGGTCGCCGTGACGGTCGAGATCGTGGGTGCGGTCATGGTCGGCTCCCTTCGCCGGCGGGTGTGGGCCGCGGCGCGCTCCAGGTCGTCCAGCGAGGTGTCGAGCACGAGCGCGAGCCAGCACAGCCAGACCCGGCTCGGGATGCGCTCCTCCCGCTCCCACCTGGAGATCTCGTGGCGGGTCAGTGTCGGCAGCCCCGACGCGGCGCACAGCAGCCCGGCGAGCCGCACCTGCGACTTGCCCTGTGCCTGGCGCAGGCGGGTCAGCAGCACTCCGAGCGTCTCGCCCGGATGTGCGGGCGGGTCGATCCTCTGGGACATGGGTCACGACCTCCTGGCACCAGCGACCCCCGTCCTCTCGCGGTCCAGCAGGACGCCCGGCGCGCCGCAGGCCTTCGCGATGCCCGCGGCCGTCGAACCGTCCGACGTCTTTCTACCTCAGGGGTACGACATGATTCGCCGATGCGACCTCCCGGCCGCGGCGCCGGGGGCACTACAGTCGGGGCGTGGCTTCTGGACTTCCTTCTGTGATGGGTGGCGGACCCGCGGCGATCGGTGACCTGATCGCGGCAGAGGCGCCGACGTTCTCCTTCGAGTTCTTCCCGCCGAAGACCCCCGAGGGCGAGCGCCAGCTGTGGCAGGCGATCCGGGAGCTGGAGCCCCTCCGGCCGTCGTTCGTCTCCATCACGTACGGTGCGGGCGGCACCACCAGGGACACCACCGTCGCCGTGACCGAGCGGGTGGCGACGGAGACGACGCTGCTGCCGATGGCGCACCTGACGGCGGTCAACCACTCGGTGGCCGAGCTGCGCAACGTCATCGGTCAGCTCGCCGGCGCCGGCATCCGCAACTTCCTGCTGGTGCGCGGCGACCCGCCCGGCGACCCGATGGGCGAGTGGGTCCAGCACCCGGAGGGTGTCCTCTACGCGGAGGAGCTCGTCCGGCTCGTCCGCGAGGCGGGGGACTTCAGCGTCGGGGTGGCGGCGTTCCCGTACAAGCACCCGAGGTCGACGGACATCGAATCCGACACGGCCAACTTCGTCCGCAAGTGCCGGGCCGGCGCCGACTTCGCGATCACCCAGATGTTCTTCGACGCCGACGACTACCTGCGCCTGCGGGACCGGGTCGCGGCCGCCGGCTGCGACACCCCGATCGTCGCCGGTGTCATGCCGGTCACGGCCATCGGCACCATCGCCCGCTCGCAGCAGCTGTCCGGCGCGCCCTTCCCACCGCATCTCGCCGCCCGGTTCGAGCAGATCGCCGACGACCCGCAGGCGGTGCGGCGCCTCGGCATCGACCTGGCCAGCGAGATGTGCCAGCGGCTCCTCGACGAGGGCGTGCCGGGGATCCACTTCATCACGCTCAACCGGTCGACGGCGACCCGGGAGGTCTGGCAGCAGCTCGGTGTCGGCGCCCGCGTCTGACGTCCGCGACTGGGACGGTTATGCCGAGCGGTGGGCGGCGGCACACGGCGGCTACGACCCGAGGTCCGCACCGCCGCTCGTGCGGGGCTGGCTGCGCATCTCGTACGAGCTGGGCGCCGCCCTCGTCCGCGCGGGTGTCCGCAGCCCGAACGCCGTCACGGTCCTGGGCCTGCTGCTGTCCGTCGCGGTGCCGCTGACCGTCATCGGCGGAGGCGGCTGGGCGTTCGGCGGTGCGGTCCTGGTGCTGCTGTCAGCGGTCGCCGACACCGTCGACGGCGTCCTGGCCGTGGTCACCGGCAGGGCGAGCCGCCTCGGCCAGGTCTACGACTCCGCCGCCGACCGGGTCGCCGAGGCCTGCTGGCTGGTGGCGCTGGTTCTCCTCGGCGGGCCGGCCTGGCTCGCGGTGGCCTGTGGCGGCGTGATGTGGCTGCACGAGTACGTCCGCGCCCGCGCCACCGTCGCCGGCATGTCCGACATCGGCACCGTCACCGTCGCGGAACGCCCGACCCGCGTCCTCGTCACGATCTTCGGCCTCCTCGCCGTCGCGGGCGCGTCCGCCCTGGGCCGCTGGGAGTCCGCGACGGTCCTCGCGGTGCTGGTGGTGATGGCCGCCCTGACTTCTGCCGGCTTCACGCAACTCGCCATTGCCGTCCGTCGCGCTCTGTCATGACCCGGTGACGGCGCTCCATGGCCGTGACCGCGAGGTATTACCATCGGTGACGACGTCGGAAGGCGATTTCGGCGGCTGGCCGAGGTGCGCCGCGCCAGTCGGGCCACGAAAGGCTGGCGTCACGCGGGCCACGAAAGGTTGGCGTCAGGCGGACCACGAAACAGGCGCGAGGCGGGGGCGGAAACGGGCGCCACGCGGAGGTGCGGAAAACAGAGTGCTAGGCGGGGCCGATGCGGTCGGCGACGATCTTGGCGGACAGCATGACCAGGGGTAGGCCGCCGCCGGGGTGGACGGAGCCGCCGACCAGGAACAGGTCGCGGACGGTGCCGCGGGTCGGGGGGCGGAGGAGGCCGGTGAGGCCGTGGCTGGCGGTGCCGTAGATGGCGCCGCCGGGGGAGCGGGTCGAGGCTTCGAGGTCGGCGGGGGTGAGTACGTCGCGGAAGAGGAGGCGGTCGCGGGGGTCGGCGCCGCGGGACGCGAGGATCGACAGGACGCGGTCGGCGTAGCCGTCGGCGACGCCGGGGGCGCGCCAGTCGAACTCGCCGTGCGGCGGGGCGTTGACCAGGACGAACCACGCCTCGTGGCCGGTGGGGCGGGCGGTGGGGTCGTCGGCCGAGGTGACGAAGACGGCGGGGTCGGCCGGGGGGTGGGCGGGCGAGCCGAAGATCGCGTCGAACTCGGCGTCGTAGTCGCGGGGGAAGAACACGGTGTGGTGCGCGAGCTGTGGCGTCGTGCCGCGGACGCCGAGCAGCAGGACGAACCCGCCGAGGCTGCGCCGGGTCAGGCGGGCCGCGCGGCGTGGGGTGGGGAGCAGGTCGCGGTAGAGGTGGAGCGCGTCGGCGTTGGCGACGACGAGGTCGGAGCGGACGGTGGCGCCGCCGGTGAGGACGACGCCGGCGGCTCGTGGGCCTTCGACGAGGACGGACTCGACGGGGGTGCCGAGGTGGACGGTGACGCCGAGCGCGGCGCACCGGGCGAGCAGCGCGTCGGCGAGCGCGCCGAGGCCGCCGCGGAGGTACCAGCCGCCGAACGCCAGCTCCGCGTAGGGGATCGCGAGCAGCGCGGCGGGTGCGCGGCGGGGGTCGGCGCCGGTGTACGTGGCGTAACGGTCCAGCAGCATCCGCAGGCGGGGGTCGCGCAGGTGCCGGCGGCCCAGGCCGCGCAGCGTCTGGCCGGGTGCGATCGCGGCCAGGTCGCGCAGCCGCCACGCCAGGCCGGCGAGCTGCAGCGGGCTGTCGACGGGCGCGGTGAGGACGTGCCGCCACGAGGTCTCCCAGACGCGGGCGGCGCGCTGCCACAGGCGCCGCCAGTCGGCGGCGGCGTCCGCGCCGAACGCGGCCGCGATCCGGTCCTCGAATCCGGCCCCCGCGCAGGAGTCGAGGGTCGTGCCGTCGGGGAAGTGGTGTCGTACCAGCGGATCCAGCGCGACCAGGTCCAGCTCGGGGGCGGGGCCGCCGGTCTGCGCGAACAGCTCCGCCGCGACCTGCGGCAGGGTGAACAGGCTCGGGCCGGTGTCGAAGCGGAAGGTGCCGGCGGCGGTGACCCGTTCGTGTCGGCCGAGCTTGCCGCCGGCGGTGGTGGCCTGCTCGAACACGGTGACCTTGTGGCCGGCCGCGGCGAGCCGGGCCGCTGTCGCGAGGCCGCCGACGCCGGCGCCGATGACGGTCACGGTTGCCATGCCGGGCGACCTTTCCAAGAGGCGCGGCCGCCGGTGACGGTCACGGTTGCCATGTCGGGCGACTCTTCCAGGAGACGCGGCCGCGGGTGACGGTCACGGTTGCCATGTCGGGCGGCCCTTCCAGGAGACGCGGCCGCGGCGGCGGTAGGAGCGCAGGACCAGCCACGCGAACAGCAGCACGGACACGGGATGGGCGAGGGCGTCGGGCCAGGCGCGGCCGCCGGTCGTCCGGGCGCTGACGACCCGCCCGGCGACGCCGAGGAGGTAGCCGGCGAGCCCCTGCCAGCATCCGGCGAGGACGGTGAGGGGCAGCAGGACGTACAGGCCGAGCAGCAGCGACACGACGGCCGTGGCGCCGGCGGGGGAGCCGAACGACGCCCACAGCGACTTGCTGTAGCCGTCGACGACCTCGCGCCATGAGGTGTACATGCGGCACGTGGCCAGGTCGGAGCCGTCGGCGAGCGCGATCCGGCCGCCGGTGCGCTTCACCGCGCGGGCCAGCTCGATGTCTTCGAGGACCTTGTCGCGGACCGCGGCGTGCCCGCCGGCGCGGTCGTAGGCGGCCCGGGTGACCAGCAGGAACTGCCCGCCGGCCGCGGCGAGCGACGGGCGGGGGGAGCGTTCCATCGCGCGCAACGGCAGGAACGTCAGCCACGACCACTGCAGCAGTGGCTGGACGAGCCGCTCGCCCGGACTGCCCGCGATGATGCGTGGGTACGGGCTGAGCAGCCCCACCCCCGCGTCGCCGAGCAGCGTGGCGGCCGCTTCGACGGCGTCGGGGGCCAGGATCACGTCGGCGTCGAGGAACACCAGCAGGTCGGCGTCGCCGGCGAGCCCGGCCGCGTCGGCGAGCTGCTGGCACGCGTGCGGCTTGCCGAGCCAGCCGGCCGGCAGCGGCCTGCCCGCCAGGAGCGTGACGCGGTCGCCGCAGACGGACCGGACGAGGTCGGCGGTGCCGTCGGTGGAGCCGTCGTCGAGGACCAGGATCCTGGGCGCGCCGCGCAGTGCCAGCAACGCCCGCAGACACGGCTCGACCCGCGCCGCCTCGTCCCGCAGCGGCAGCAGTACCGCGACCCGGCCCGCACCCGAAGCGCCGGCCACAGAAGCAGCGTCACCAGCAGCGGCGCCCGGCGCACGACGAGAGCCCGCACGGGGAGAGCGCAGCAGGCGCGCGTTGACCACGGTGTGCGCGGTCAGCGCGAACACGAGCAGCACCAGCAGGGTCAGGACCGCGCCCGCCACAGCGTCACCGCCAAGGGGACCGCGACCAGCCCCATCCCCAGAGCGCCCCACGCCGCCGACGCGGGCATGCCGAGGAACGCCGCGTGCGCGAGGACACTCGAGGCGTACGTCCACAGGTACAGCGCATACATCGGCCGGTCGTCGGTGCCGGGCGCGTCGGGTAACCAGAGCGTGAGCGCCGCTGCCAGTACCGACGCGACCACCAGCCAACCGAGATAGTTGGTGAGCGGGATGCCGGGGACTCCGGGCAGCGCGGCGCCGGGGGAGGACCAGTGCCAGTGGCCCTCGGCGACCATCTGCGGGTCGAGGAAGAGGTCCCAGGTCGCCAGGCCCAGCCCCGCGATCCCGGCCCGCGCCCATCGCCGCCGGGTGAGGCGGGCCGCGGCGACCCACGCCGGCCACGCCATCCACGTCCAGGCGAGGGGGATCGTCAGCGGCACGCCCAGCAGCCTGGGCCCGAGCGAACCGGTGTAGTCGTAGTCGCCGAAGGGGTAGCCGGTGGACCGGCCGGCCGCCTCGACCGCGAACCCGCCGCCGGTGGTGACGAGGACGAGGACGGCGGCGGCGCGCGGGCCGCGGGACAGCCAGGCGTGGCCGACGGACAGCAGGTAGCCGGCGACGACGGTGGCGACGGTGAGCGCGGCCCGGGTGCCGCCGTGCACGAGCGGGTATGCGATCTCGGTGAGGACGAGCGCCGCGAGCAGCGCCCAGAGCGCTCTCACAGCGGCAGTTGCCGGCCGAGGACGGCGAACGGGCGGTCGTCGCCCGGGAAGTTGAAGTGGCGCAGGACGTCGACGAACCCGAACCGCCGGTAGAGCCGCCACGCGCGGGACGTCGCCTCCGGCGCCTCGGGGGTGGACAGCAGCGCCGTCTGCTGCGGGGCCTGGGTGAGCAGGTCGTGCAGCTGCCGGGCGCCGATGCCGTGCCCCTGAGCGTGCGGCCGGACGTGCAGCTCGACGAGCTCGAAGCAGTCGCCGAGCCAGAACTTGCGGTGCTCCCGGCGCAGCGCGTTGCGCACCTGGTCGTGCCACCACTGGCCGGACGTGCCACGGTAGCCATAGCCGAAGCCGAGGAGGTTGTCCTCGTCGTCGAGGGTCGCGACGGCCTGGAACGACTCGCGCCTGGTGTGGCCGGCCACATACCCGCGGCGGGTCTGCAGGAGCTGCACCGAGTAGCCCATCGCCTCCCCGTAGACGGCGATGACGTCGTCGAGTCGCGCGAGGAGGTCTTCCCCGCGCCACCGCACGAGCCTCACGGGCGGTCCCTCCAACCGATCACCTCGCGGTCGCCGGTGACGTCCAGCACACGGAACCGGGCGAACAACTCCTCCGCATACCAGCCTTCGCGGGCCGTGCGGTCCACGACGGCGGCGTGCTCGGGCTGACGGTACGCGAAACGCACGACATCCGCCGCACTGCGCCACAGGCTGATCGTGCCCTGGAATCCTACGGGTGCCTCTCCGACGCCGAACGCGCAGATCATGCCGTCGGCGCCGGGCAGCGCGCGGGACACCGGGTCGATCGCCTTCCAGAACGAGGGCGCCTTCCTGGGCCGTAACCTGGCCCGCGTCAGCACCGCGATCATGCCGTTGTTCGCGTGTACGGGTGGCGCCGCGTCACCGCCGTCGTCGAACGGTGCCCGCCCCGCCCACGTGCCGCGGCTCGCGATCGGCTCCAGCGTGACGGCGCAGCTCGCGGTGGCGCCACGCATCGGCGGCGCCACCGAGGGGTCGCCGACGACGATCGCCGCCCAGCGGGTCAGGTCCGCCTTGCCGGCGCCGAAGTCGCTGCCCTTCCCGGTGCCGAGCAGCTTCACGAACTCCGCCCGTCGCCGCAGCGCCCGCCGGTCGGCGGCCATCCCCCAGAAGGCGAGCGGCACCGCCCGCTTCCGCACCCGCCACACGTGCAACCGGACGGTCACGCGACCTCGGCGGGGGTGCCGGCGGTGATGCGGACGAGCTCGTCATACGTGATGGGGAACACCGCCTGGGGGATGCCGCCGGCGGCCCAGATCTCGCCGAACCGCGCCAGGTCGACGTCGACGAGGGTGCGCACGGGCTTCGGGTGCCCCAGCGGCGACACGCCGCCGATGACCTGGCCGGTGTGCTCGCGGACGAACTCGGCGGTGGCGCGCTTGACCTTGCCGGTGCCGAGCAGCGCGGCGACCTTCGCGGTGTCGACGCGATGCGCGCCGGACGTGAGGACCAGTAACGGGTCGCCGCCGGCCTCGAAGATCAACGAGTTGGCGATCTGGGCGACCTCGACCCCTACGGCGGCCGCGGCCGCGGCGGCGGTGTGGACCGGCTCGGTGAGCACCCTGACCTGGCACGGGTCGCCGGCGGCGTCGCGGGCGCCGGCGGCGTCGAGAGCGTCCTGGATGGCCTGCACGTTGGGATGAAGCTGCATGCGACCGACTCTAGTTCGGGGCACCGACAGTTTCGGGGCGGCGCTGCTCCGCCTTCGTCTGGACGCGGGCGGTCTCGGCGAGCGCGACCCCGGCGAGGATCAGGACGCCGCCGCAGATCTGCGCCGCGTTCAGGTGCTCGTGCAGGACCAGCCAGGCCACGATGGTGGCGATCACCGGCTCCGACATGCCGATGATGCCGACGCTCGTCGGCGGCAGGTGCCGCATGGCGCCGGCGAGCAGCAGGTACGGCGCGATCGACCCGCCGACGACGATGTAGATCAGCAGCAGCCACACGGGCACGCCGTGGGTGGTGACCGTGGTGCGGGCGAAGTCGAAGTCCCACCACGGCCGGACCACCGAGCCGGCGAGCGCCGACACCGCGAACGCGTACGCGGTCAGCGACAGCGTGTCCCTGCTGGCGACGCCGCGGGCGCTGAGCAGGTAGTAGACGGCGAGCAGGACGGCGGCGGCGAGTGCGGCGGCGACCCCGACCGCGTCGAGGCGCAGCTCGCCCCAGATCTCCGCGACGCAGGCGAGCCCGCCGAGGCTGGCGGCGAGCCCCACCCACAGCCGGGGGCGGACCCGGTGTCCCTGGACGAAGCGGGCCCACAGCGCCACCAGTACCGGCGCGGTGTATTCGAAGAGCAGGCTGATGCCGACCGGAAGACGGCCGATCCCGACGAAATAGAGCATGGGGACGAAGAAGAAGCCGGCCAGCCCGTACGCGACGAGGATCGGCACCTCCCGTCCGGTGATCCGCAGCCGGGACGGCCGGAACGCCAGCGCGAGCGCGAACAGGCCCAGCGCCGCGCCGCCGGCCCGCAGCGTCGTGAGCTGCGGCGCGTCGATGCCGGTGCCGGCGGCGAGCTTGGCGACGGTGCCGTTGACGGCGAACAGGAAGCTGCCGGCGAGGACCATCGCGGCGCCGGTGGCGGGCCTTGGCTGGTGGGTCACCCGCAGAAGATACAGGTCAGGTGCGGGTGGGGATGACGCCCCTTACGGCGTGGCGATCCAGGCGGTTCGCCGTGCCTGCACGGTGAGGTCCGGCCGCGTCGGTACGACCTCCGCCAGCGCCTCCAGCGCGGTCAGGTCCTCGGGGCTCAGCTTCCCTTCGAGCCCTTGACGGAGGCGGCGCAGGGACGTCTGCGCGTAGCGGCCGGTGGCCTCCGGCAGCGGCGGCTCCAGGTCGATCTCGAAGCGGCGCTGCGCCTGGACGGTGAACCCGGCGGCGCGCAGCAGCGGGCCCCAGTCGGCGCCGAGGTGCGGCATGTCGCCGGCGCGCATCGCGGTGACGGCCTCGTGGCAGCGGGTCTCGAGCTCGTCGCCGGGCAGGAACCGGGGGAACGCGTCCATCTCGAACGCCACGAGGTGGCCGCCGGGGCGGATCGCGCCGCGGATGCGGGCCAGGCTGGCGACGGGGTCGGCCAGGTGGTGCAGTGAGTTGGCCGCCCACACCAGGTCGGCATCTGCGGCCTTCGTACCGTCAGCGCCCGTACTGTCGGCGCCGTCGAGGTCGGCCTCCACGGTGCGGATCCGGTCGGCGAGCCCCGCGGCGTGGGCCTTGTGCCGCAGGTACTGCAGCATCTGCGGCGACACGTCGACGGCGGTGACCGTCGCACCGGGGAAGCGGCGGGCCAGCGCGAGGGTGCCGGCGCCGGTCCCGGCCCCCAGGTCGAGCACGGTCGCGACGTCGCCGGTCTGCTCGTGGACCCAGGCCATGACCTCGGTGAGGTGCTCGTGCAGCACCTCGGCGTCGAGGTCCAGGATGTCGGCGAGGTCCTGGTGGTCGTGCTGATGGGCATGGTTGTGGGCGTGTGCCTGGTTGTGGGCGTGGCCGTGTGCCTGGTTGTGGGCGTGGCCGTGCGCGTGGCTGTGGGTGTGGTTCTGGGGCATGGCTTGACCATAGCCGCGCTTTGCTGTCACGGCATACAATCTTGCGTATGACGCAAGACGGTGAGCTCGACGGCCTCGTTCGCAAGCGGATCCGCGGGCTGCGGGTGGCCAAGGGCTGGTCGCTCGACGACCTCGCCTCGCGCTGCTACCTGAGCCCCTCCACGCTGAGCCGGATCGAGACGGGTCACCGGCGGATCGCTCTGGACCAGCTCGCCCCGATCGCCCGCGCGCTCGGGACCACGCTGGACCAGCTCGTGGAGTCCGTCGACGACGAGGACGTGGTGATCCGCCCCCGGCGCGACGAGGCGCACGGCGTGACCACCTGGATGATGACCCGGGAGCCGGGGCCGCACGGCGTCTCCGTGGCCAAGATGCGCATCACCCGGCCGGTGCCGGAGGAGCTGCGGGTGCATCCGGGCAAGGACTGGTTCACCGTGCTGTCGGGGACCGTCGTGCTGCGGCTGGGGGAGCGGACCATCCTGGTCGAGCCGGGTCAGGCGGCCGCGTTCTCCACCATGACGCCGCACGCGTTCGGCGCCCACGACGGGCCGGCGGAGATCCTCTGCGTCTTCGACCACGACGGTCAGCGCAGTCACCTGCACGAGTGACCGTGCGAACGGATGTTCGAAAAATCTGCCCGCGTCGTGGCGACTTTCCCGGCACCCGGGTGTAGTCTTATCTCAGTCGAACGAGTGTTCGAACTGCTTCGGGAAGACGATTCGCGGCGTTCTTCCCGAGCGCGGTCCGCGACACCGCGGAGGCCGGATTTTCGCGGGTCTGGCCTCAGGTGGGGTCGCTGCTCGCCGCCCACGACCCCCGGGCGGCGGGCAGCGGCCCAGCCGGCCCGCCGGTCGGGGGTGGTGTGGGGAAGCTCCACGCCCGGCCGGCGGGGTCGCGCCGTTCGACCGTCACGTCCGCACGACCCGCGTGTCACCGCTACTCCCCCAGCGGCGGCCCGCACGCACCACAGGGACCCAGAGCGGGACCCACCGACGCACCACAGAGGGAGAGACCATGCCGGCGAACCGTTCGACCCAGCCGTCCAACGTCAGTCGATTCCCGACCGCTCCGGCCACCGCTCCGGTCACCGGCGCGGCTGGTGGTGTGTCCCGGCAGCAGCTTCCGGTTCCCGCGCACGCGCTTCCCCACCGCACGCCGCGGGAGCTGTTGACCCTCGCCCGCCGAGGCCTCGAAGAGGCGGCGGAGATCCGCACCGACGGCATGCGTTATGCCACCGCCCACCTCGCCGCGCTCCGCGCCGCCGCCGCCGTCCTCGCCGCCAGGGCCGTGCCCGCCGCGCCGGGCCGCCGCAGCAAGGTGACGAGCGTCTGGTCGCTGCTGGTGCTCGTCGCGCCCGAGCTGAGCGACTGGGCGGCCTATTTCGCCGCCGGCGCCAGCAAGCGCTCCGCCGCGGAGGCGGGCATCCCGCGGGTGGTCACCGCCCGGGAGGCCGACGACCTCATGCGCTCCGCGGAGCAGTTCATCGCCGTGGTCGAGGTCGGACTCGGCTTCTCGTATCAGCCCAGGCTCGAGGGCCTCGCCAGCTGACCCGCGGCCGTGCCAGGACAGCGCCGCCGGACCAGGCAGCCACCGCTCGGCCCACCGTCCGGCCTGTCCGGTCTCGGCGGATCAGCCGGTCCGGTCGGATCAGCCGGCCCGGCGGGACCAGCCGGACCACCCGGACCGCCGGGACCAGTCGCTCCGCCGAGACCGATCAGCCCGCCGAGGCCGGTCGACCCGCTTCGACCGCCGGGACCGCCTGGATCACCCGGACCGCTTGGACCCGCCGATCCGCTTGGACCCGCCGATCCGCTTCGACCGCCCGGATCGCCTGGACCACCGGATCGCCTGGACCACCGGATCGCCTGGACCACCGGATCGCCTGGACCACTTGGGCTGACCGGGTTGCTCAGGAACGGCCGGAGTGAAGAGGCAGACCGGTCGGCCTGATCGGCCGGGATGGTTGTGCTGTTCGGTCGGTGGGGTTTCCGGTGGGTGATCGCCCGCCTTCGTCGTTTCCGTTGCAACTGGCCACGGATGGCCTCGGTACGCCCACGCCCAGCCGGTTCCGAAGTGGAGGCGGCTCGGCACGGCGTCGAAGAACCCGGTGAAGCCTTGAACCACGACTCCCTTGAGCTGCGGCGTTCGGTCCGCGGGCCGCAGGTCTCGACGCTCGGCGTTCATGCCACGGGTGCCGGGTCGCCGGGTCGGTCGCGTCCGCCGTCGTGGTGCCCGGGACCCCTGCTGCCCGGGCCTGGCATGGTCCGGTCCGCCACCGTGCCGCGCGGTCGCGGCCGGTTGCCGGTCGGCGGCGGGTTCGGGGCTGCGTCCTCGCGTGGTCGAGGGTTGCCGGGGTGTGCGTCCGGTCGGGCCGCAGCGCCGCCGGTCGGGACGGCGAGGGGGTTCGGATGCCGGACCGGGTGGGACGACGCTCCGGACGACGAACGTTGCGGGACCGGCTTGATCGAAGGAGGAATCTGGCTGCCGGCATCGCCGGATCTGGCCTTCGATCATGGTGAGACCGGTGGACTGGGCGGCGGTGGACAAGGTGAACGGGCCGCCTGTCCGGGTCGTGCCGGTCGCGGTGCCGGGTCGGTGCTGAGCGGAGGCGTGGAGTGGTGCTCCGCGATCTTCCGAAGGGTGGCGATGTATCGCGTGACATCTGTGGCGCGGCGGGTGCACTGACCTGGGACAGCGGGTCGTGGGACCGGCTCGGGTCAGGGGCTGGCAGGGCAGTGGGGACAGCGTCGTGTCAGGGGCGCCGGAGCGGTGGGCCGGGTGCGGCGGGGGAGAACGGTTCGACAGTGGGGGAGCAGGTGCCGTGGCTGGCACGTCGGCTTCGGCGGCCGCCGGGTCCTATGACGCACGCGTCGATGGCGACGTCGTGAACGGGGCTGCGGGCGCGAGCGACGCTGCCCTCCGGCGGGGGCTGCAGTCCGTCCCCACCCTCGACGCCGACGCCGCGGTCGAGACAGCTCCGGAGGCGCAGGGTGCCCATGGCGTCCGCGAGGCGCGCGCCGGCGGGTCGGCCGGG
The DNA here is from genome assembly GCF_040614215.1 of Dactylosporangium sp. NPDC006015. Lineage (NCBI taxonomy): Bacteria > Bacillati > Actinomycetota > Actinomycetes > Micromonosporales > Micromonosporaceae > Dactylosporangium > Dactylosporangium sp. NPDC006015. The sequence continues at coordinate 7,037 of NZ_JBEXUD010000054.1, read as the reverse complement.
CAGCTGCGGGTGGTCGGAGAGCGGCGAGGCGACGGCGAGGAAGCCGGGCGGAAGCTGGCCGGGCTGATCAGAGCGGGTGTGGTGCGTCCGGCCAGCGAGCACGCCACCGGGAGCGGGCGGGGGTCGGTCGGGACGGGGGTGGCGCGGTCTGCCAGTGAGCACGCCACCGGGAGCGGGCGGGAGCTGGTCGAAGCGGCCGACGTCGACGCCGCGGTCGAGGTGGCTCCGGAGGCGCAGGGTGCCCATGGCGTCCGCGAGGCGCGGGGTGGCGGGTCGGCCGGGCAGCTGCGGGTGGTCGGGGAGCGACGAGGCGACGCAGACACAGCCGGGCGGGGGCTGGCCGGGCTGGTCGGGGCGGGGGTGGTGCGTCCGGCCAGTGAGCACGCGGCGGGGGCGGGGGTCGGGAGCGGGAAGGTGCTGCCGGTGCTGGCGGGGCTGCGGGCGTTGCTGCCGGGTGGGGGGCTGCGGCGGGGGGCGACGATCGCGGTGCAGACGTCGTCGGTGCTGCTGGCGTTGCTGGCGGCGGCGAGCCGGGCCGGGTCGTGGTGTGCGGTGGTGGGGATGCCGTCGCTGAATCCGGTGGCGGCGGCGGAGATGGGGGTGGTGCTGGAGCGGCTGGCGCTGGTGCCGGACCCGGGAGCCGAGTGGGCGAGCATCGTCGCCGCGTTGCTGGACGGGGTGGACATCGTGGTGGCGGCGGTGCCGGGGGCGGTCGCGCCGGCGGTGGCGGGGCGGCTGGCGGCGCGGGCCAGGCAGCGGGGCAGCGTGCTCATGCCGGCCGGGGTGTGGGCCGGCGCGGACGTGACGGTGGCGCCGGTCCAGCAGACCTGGGGCGGGCTCGGCGAAGGGCGGGGGCGGCTGCGCTGCCGGGAGCTGACGATCCAGGCCCGCGGCCGGGGAGCGGCGAGCGCCGCGCGCGAGGTGACGCTGTGGCTGCCGGCGCTGGAAGGGCCGCTGCCGCCCGTCCGCGACGCGAAGATGCCGCGCACCGCCCCCGCCGCCGGCCTGCGAAGGGTCGGCTGACATGGCGCCGGCGGAGCAGGCGACGCGGACAATGGTGATCTGGTGCCCCGACTGGCCGGTGGTGGCGGCGGAGATCGTGGACGGGTACCCGGCGCAGCAGCCGGTGGCGGTGCTGCACGCGAACAGGGTCCTGGCCACGTCGCCGGCGGCGCGGGAGGAAGGGGTACGGCGGGGCCTGCGGAAACGGGAGGCGCAGGGGCGGTGCCCGCACCTGATCGTGCTGGAGCACGACCCGGGGCGGGACATGCGGGCGTTCGAGCCGGTGCTCGCGGCGGTCGAGGAGGTCGCGCCGGGGGTGGAGACGCTGCGGCCGGGGGCGTGCGCGCTCGCGGCCAGGGGACCTTCGCGGTTCTACGGAGGTGAGGCCCAGGCGGCCGAGCGGCTCGTGGAGCAGATCGCGCAGCGGTGCGACGTGGAGGCGCAGGTCGGGGTCGCCGAGGGGACGTTCGCGGCGGGGCTGGCCGCGCGGGCCGGGGTGCTCGTGCCGCCGGGGGAGACGCCGGGGTTCCTCGCGGACCTGAGCATCAGCGCGCTCGGCCGGCCGCAGCTGGCCGACCTGCTGCGGCGGCTCGGGATCCACACGCTCAAGGAGTTCGCGGCGCTGCCGGGTCCGGACGTGCTGGCGCGGTTCGGGTTCGACGCGGCACTCGCGCACCGGCTCGCCGGCGGGCGGGACGAGCGGCCGCTCGCGCCCCGGCAGCCGCCGCCGGACCTGGACGTGACGGAGACGTTCGACGAGCCGGTCGAGCGGGTCGACGCCGCCGCGTTCGCGGCCCGGGGCCTCGCCGAGCGGCTGCACGAAGGGCTCCAGCGGCACGGGCTCGCCTGCACGCGGCTCGGGATCGAGGCGGTCACCGTCACGGGACAGGAGCTGCTGCGCACGTGGCGGCACGACGGGCTGCTGAGCGTCAACGCGATCGCCGACCGGGTCCGCTGGCAGCTCGACGGCTGGCTCAAGAGCAGGCACACCCCGACCGGGGGGATCGCGCGGCTGCGGCTCGTCCCCGAAGGGGTGCTGGAGCACCTCGGGCTCCAGCCGGGGCTGTGGGGCGAGGCCGGCGACGAACGCGACCGCGCCCACCGGGCCCTCACCCGCGTCCAGGGGCTCCTCGGCCCCGACGCGGTCCTCACCGCGGTCCTCGACGGCGGGCGCGCCGACAGCAGCCGGATCCGGCTCGTGGCGTTCGGCGACGAACGGGTCGCGCGGGGCACCGACGCGCCGTGGCCGGGGCGGCTGCCGTCACCGTCGCCGGCGACCGTGTACCGGGAGCCGCCGCCCGCCGCCGTCACCGACAAGGACGGGCAGCCGGTGCGGGTCAGCGGGCGCCTGGAGCTCAGCGGCGCCCCGGCGCACATCCAGATCGGCGGGGAACCGCAGCAGGTGATCGCGTGGGCCGGGCCGTGGCCGGTCGACGAACGCTGGTGGGACGACGAGGGAGCCAGCCGCCGCGTCCGGTTCCAGCTCCGGCTCGCCGACGAGCGGGCGGTCCTGGCCGTCCTCGAGGACGGCGCCTGGCGGGTGGAAGGACTCTACGACTGATGGGATTCAGCAACCCCGACATCCCCTGGCGGGAGTTCGAACGGAGACTGACGGGCAGGAAGGGTGATTACCACCCCGACGTCCTCGCCGCCGACGACGGCGACGGCGGTGACTCGCCGGCGTGGACCCGCAAACGCGAGGCGTACACGGCGCCCCCGCTGGAACGGCCCACCGACGCGGTCCCGTACGCCGAGCTGCACTGCCACACCAACTTCAGCTTCCTCGACGGGGCCAGCCACCCCGAGGAGCTCGCCGAGACCGCGGCCCGCCTCGGCCTGGAAGCCGTCGCGATCACCGACCACGACGGCTTCTACGGCGTCGTCCGGTTCGCGGAGGCGGCCAGGGAGCTCGACATCCGGACCGTGTTCGGCGCGGAGCTGTCGCTGGGGCTGCCCGGCCCGCAGAACGGCGAACCCGACCCGCTCGGCCGGCACCTGCTCGTCCTGGCGCGCGGCCCGCAGGGGTACGCGCGGCTCGCCCGCACCATCAGCGAGGCCCACTTCCGGGGTGGCGAGAAAGGCCGGCCGGTCTATGACCTGGAGGAGACCGCGGCGACCCTCAAGGACCACGCGCTGGTCCTCACCGGCTGCCGGAAAGGCCATGTCCCGGCGGCACTCCTGGAGCACGGTCCGGAACAAGCGGCGTGGGAACTGGACCGGCTCGTCACGCTGTTCGGCCCCGAATCGGTGGCGGTGGAGCTGACGTCGCACGGCGGACCGGACGACGACGAACGCAACGACGCCCTCGCCGACCTCGCCGCCGCGAGGAACCTGCCGACGGTCGCGACGAACAACGTCCACTACGCGACCCCGGGCCGCCGCCGGCTGGCGACCGCGCTCGCCGCCGTCCGCGCCCGGCGCAGCCTCGACGACATCGACGGCTGGCTGCCCGCCGCCGGCACCGCCCACCTGCGCGGCGGCGCGGAGATGGCGGCCCGGTTCGCGGCCTGGCCCGGCGCCGTCGCCAGGGCCGCCGCGTACGGGCGGGAGCTCGCGTTCGACCTGCAGCTCGTCGCGCCGCGGCTGCCGGACTACCCGGTGCCGCGGCCCGGCATGTCGGAGATGGACTGGCTGCGGCACCTGACGATGACGAAAGCCGCCGACCGCTACCGCGGCAACGCGAAAGCGCACGCGCAGCTGGAGCACGAGCTGGCCCTGATCGAAGAGCTGAACTTCCCCGGCTATTTCCTCGTCGTGTACGACATCGTCACGTTCTGCAAGGAGAACAACATCTACTGCCAGGGCCGCGGATCCGCGGCGAACTCGGCGGTCTGTTTCGCGCTCGGCATCACCAACGTCGACGCCGTCAAATGGGGGCTGCTGTTCGAACGGTTCCTTTCCCCGGAACGCGACGGGCCACCCGACATCGACATCGACATCGAGTCCGATCAGCGGGAAAAAGTCATCCAGCACGTGTACGAGAAGTACGGCCGGCACTACACCGCGCAGGTCGCGAACGTCATCTCGTACCGGCCGAAATCCGCGGTCCGGGACATGGCGAAAGCGTTCGGGCACTCGCCGGGGCAGCAGGACGCGTGGAGCCGGCAGGTCGAACGGTGGGGCGACGTGAGCACCGCCGACGTCGACGACATCCCGCCGCCGGTCCTCGACTACGCCAACGAGCTGCAGACCTTCCCGCGGCACCTCGGCATCCACTCCGGCGGCATGGTCATCTGCGACCGGCCCGTCATCGAGGTGTGCCCCGTCGAACACGCGAGGATGGAGGGCCGCACCGTCCTGCAATGGGACAAGGACGACTGCGCGGCCGCCGGGCTCGTCAAGTTCGACCTGCTCGGCCTCGGCATGCTGTCGGCGCTGCGCTACGCGTTCGAGATGATCGGCGGCGAGCTCGACATCTCCCTCATGCCGCTGGACGACCCCGAGGTCTACGACATGCTGTGCCGGGCCGACTCCGTCGGGGTGTTCCAGGTGGAGAGCCGCGCGCAGATGGCGACCCTGCCACGGCTCAAACCCCGCGAGTTCTACGACCTGGTCGTCGAGGTCGCGCTGATCCGCCCCGGCCCGATCCAGGGCGGTTCGGTCCACCCGTACATCCGCCGCAAGAACAAACAGGAGCAGGTCACCTATCCGCATCCGCTGCTGGAATCGTCGCTGCGCAAGACCCTCGGCGTGCCGCTCTTCCAGGAACAGCTGATGCAGATGGCGATCGACGTCGCCGGGTTCACCCCCGCCGAATCCGACGAGCTGCGTCGCGCCATGGGGTCGAAACGGTCGATGGAGCGCATGCGTCGCATCCGTCAGCGCCTGTACGAAGGAATGGCCCGCAACGGGATCGCCGGCCCGCTCGCCGACGAGCTGTTCGACAAGCTGTCGGCATTCGCGAATTACGGTTTCCCGGAAAGCCACGCGATGAGCTTCGCCTATCTCGTGTACGCGAGCGCCTGGCTGAAGCGCTACCACCCCGCGGCGTTCTGCGCGGCGCTGCTCAACGCGCAGCCGATGGGGTTCTACTCGCCGCAGTCGCTCGTCGACGACGCCCGCCGGCACGGCGTCAGCGTCCGCCGCCCCGACGTCAACCTCAGCGACGCCCAGGCCACCCTGGAGGCGCCCCTGCCGTCGGAGGTTCCTGTGGACGGGCCCGCAGGCTGGGGGCGGGGCGGGCCGGTCGTGCGGCTCGGGCTGTCCGCGGTCCGGTCCCTCGGCACCGCCGTCGCCGAGCGGATCGAGGCGGAGCGCACCGGCGGCGGGCCGTTCACGTCGATGAGCGACCTCGCCCGGCGGGCCGGCCTCACCACCCCGCACCTGGAGGCCCTCGCCACCGCGGACGCGTTCGCCGGGCTGGGGCTCAGCCGGCGGGAGGCGCTGTGGGCGGCGGGCGCGGCCGCGCGGGAGACGGAAGGGCGGCTGCCCGGCACGACCGGCGGCCTCGAGGCGCCGATGCTGCCCGGGATGGACGCCGTGGAACGCATGATCGCCGACGTGTGGGCGACCGGCCTGGCGCCGGACGCGCACCCGGCGCAGTTCGCGCGCGACTACCTCGACCGGATCGGCGCGCTCTGCGTGGAGCGGCTGCACACCGTCGAGCACGGGCGCAGGGTCTCCGTCGGCGGGATCGTCACGCACCGCCAACGCCCCGCGACCGCGGCCGGGGTCACGTTCATCAACCTGGAGGACGAGACGGGGATGCTCAACGTCACCTGCACGCCGGGGCTCTGGCAGCGGCACCGGAGAGTCGCCCGGACCGCGAACGCCATGGTCGTCCGCGGCGTCCTCGAGAAGGTCGAGGGCGTGCTCAACCTGCGGGCCGACCACCTGGCGGCGCTGAGCCTGCCGATCCGGTCGGCGTCCCGCGACTTCCGGTGACGTTTTACGCGGCTGGTTTGCCCGCTTTGGCCCGCAACAGCCACCACAGGCCGACGATTGGCAGGACGAGGGGGACGTAGCCGTACCCCTGGCCGTAGTCGGACCAGACGGTGGCGTCCGGGAACGCCGCGCCGTCCACCACGCTGAGCGTGCCGACGGTGAGGACGCCGAGCAGCTCGAACCCGCAGGCGGCGAGCGCGACCCGGCGGGCGCCGCGGGCCAGGGCGACGGTCGCGACGATGTAGACGGCCGCGGCGAGCGCCGACAGCGTGTACGCGAGGGGCGCGTCGCCGAACTTCGTCGCGATCTGCACGCTCGCGCGGGCGGACGCGGCGAGCGCGAACACGCCGTAGATCGCGACGAGGACCCGGCCGGGCCCCTTGTGGATGGTGTCCTCAGCCATTCCAGATCTGTCCGAGTCGCAGGATGAGCACCGGCACGATGACGGCGGCGCTGCCGATGAGCAGGGAACCCCAGCGGGTCGGCTCCATCCTGGCGAGGACGGCGCCGGCGGGCGGCAGGAGCACCGCCGTCAGCATGTACCCGACGAGGGTGACGACCTCGCCGCCCTCCTCGGGGCCTTGCCCGCGGGCGAGCCCGATGCCGAGCGCGACGACCTGCGCCAGCACGAGCAGCCCGACGACGCCCAGCCCCTGGAACAGCGGGCGGGTCGGCTCGCGGTGCCGGAAGAACTCGACGAACGCCCAGGCGGCGAGGGCGAGCGACAGCACGTACACGGCGACTGCCAGAGGCCCGATCACGGCCGACAGCGTAATCCGGCGCGCCCGGAGCGCCTGCCCCGGGCTGGGACTGTCGCCTACCTGGCACTGTGCTGGGCGGTGGCACGTTTCGGGGATTCAATGCTTTTCGAGAACGCCTAACGTCTTGGGTGACAGCAAGGCAACACGGACATCAGCGAGCTGGGGGATTGACATGAGCGAGTGGGACAGCGGCGACAGCGGCGACCACGGGTACGACGGCGGCACCGACTACGGTCACGTGGAGACCGGTGCGGACCACGAGTCGCTGAACCAGCTGCACGAGGTGAACGCGGCTGACAACAACTACGACTCGAACTTCGGCGTGTACGAGCAGGACTCCGCGTCGGCCGAGTCGACGTCGTTCGACCAGGGTCACCACGTGTCGGTCAC
>NZ_JBEXUD010000053.1:63775-85713 GCF_040614215.1 Dactylosporangium sp. NPDC006015 | reverse complement strand
GGCTCGGCGCGGTGGACCTGGTCAGCGAGCCGCTCGCCGCCGCCGCGTACCTGACCGCGGCGGGTGCCCCGGTGCCGCCGGGCGCCGCGCTGCTCGTCGTCGACCTCGGCGCCGGCACCGCCGACCTCGCCGTGGTCCGCGACGGTCAGGTGGTGGCGCAGGGCGGCCTGGACGTCGGCGGCCTCGACGTCGACGCCGGGCTGGTCGGCGTCCTGGGTGCCGTGGTGTCCGCGGCCGCGCCCGCCGCCTGGCAGCGGCTGGAGTCGCCGGTGACCGCCGCCGACCGCCGCGACCGGCTGCTGCTGTGGCAGGAGGTGCGGGCGGCGAAGGAGAGCCTGTCCCGGCTCAGCGTCGCCCCCGTCCACGTCCCCGGCTACCCGTCGGACCCGCACCTGACCCGCGAGGAGCTGGAGTCGGTCGCCACCCCGCTCCTCGCCCCGGTCGCCGAGCTGGCCGCCGACCTCGTCGCCGCGTCCGGCGGGGAGCCGGCGGAGGTGCTGCTCGTCGGCGGGGGCAGCAGGCTGCCGTCGCTGGCGCGGTTGCTGCACGCGCGGCTCGGCGTCGCGCCCACCACGGTCGAACGGCCCGAGACCGTCGTCGCCGAGGGCGCCCTCCACGCGACCGCGCCGCCGGCCGCGGCCGCCCCCGCCGCGCCCCCGCCGCCGGTGGCGGGACCGGCGGCCACGCCGCTGCGGCGCAGGTGGCTGAGCCCGGCGACGGTGCTGCTGATCCTGCTGTGCTTCGCGCTGCCGTTCGCGACCGTCTCCTGTGGACTCCCCGACGGCTACGGCCGCGCGAAGCCCGGCGGCACGACCAGTTACACCGGCTTCGACCTCGCGTCGGGTGGGACCCCCGACGTCGCGTCCGACCAGCTCCGCCCGGACGGCGAGCGGCGGCCGGACCGGCTCGCGCCGCAGCCGACGTACATCGCCGGACTCCTGCTGCTCGGTGCCGTCCTCGCCGTCACGGTCGGGCTCGCGCAGGACCGGCGCCGCCGGGTGGCCGCCGCCGTCCTCGCCGGGCTCGCCGCCCTCGCCCTCGTCGCGGGTCAGCTGCTCGTCACCGACCGGCTCGCCGCCGCCGTCGCCGGGCAGAGCCGCCTGCCGGAGGGCAGGACACCCGGCGACATGGTCGGCACCGGCCCCGGCTTCTGGCTCGCGGTCACGCTGCTGACCCTCCTCGCCGCCGGCAACCTGGCCGCCCTCCGCACCCGCCGGTGACGCCCCCAGGCCGGGCGGGGTCAGGCCGGGGCGGGGTCAGTGGTTGCCGAACGGGTGGATGAGGCGGCAGATGCGGCGCTGCGAGCGGACGTGCTCCAGGTAGGCCGCCCAGGACGCGGACCAGGCGGGGCCGAAGCCGGCGATGAGCTCGCCGCCGCGGCGCAGCTGGCGGCTCGAGGCACGGGTCGCCCAGCGCAGGACGGGGGCGGTCAGGACGGGGCGGAGGCCGCGGCTGTCGTTGTTGTGCATGAGGTGGTAGGCGATGACCGCGTGCCGCTCGTCGCCCGGCTTGCGGAGCAGGTCGCTGAGCAGGGTGACGTAGTGCTCGACGACGCCGGGGTGGCGGCGCAGGACCGCGAGCAGCTCGCGGGGCGGGGCGCTGCGGGCGAGGGCGGCGGCCACGCCCGGAGAGTGCAGCGTGACCAGGCGGGCCGGCAGCTCCTCCAGCTCGTGCAGCAGCGCGACGACCGGCCCGTCACCGAGCGGCCGGCCGGCCGGACCGGCGGGGGCCGTGGTCAGGCGGCGCACCACGGCGCGCAGGACACGGTCGTCGGCGAGCAGCTGGAAGAGCCGGCGGTGGCGGGGGACCAGACCGGCGTCGACGAGCCGGTGGGCGACGTCCACGTCCTCGTGCGCCAGCGGCGCGTCGCCGATCAGCCGGCCGATGAGCCCTTCCAGGGTCTTCGCCGGCAGCACCACACCGGCCGGCGCCAGGCGCTTGAGCAGCCGCAGCTCGTCCACGGACGGGTCGGTCAGGCTCCACAGGGCGGCGGCCGTCGACAGGAACCGGTCGGGGTCGTGGGCCGCCGCGGTCAGGTGGTGCTCGACGAGCGCGGCGCGTTCGGCGCCGTCCGCGTCGTCACCGACCGCGCCGGCGAGGACGGCCTCGGCGAGCGGCGGCTCGAGGGTGGCGATGCGCGGCAGGAGCCACCGCCACCAGCCGGCGGCGATGTCGTGGCGGCGCACCGGGACGGCCTTGACCCGCCGGGTCAGCTCGTCGACGAGCGCCACGGTGAGCCGGTCGCCGCACGGCCACAGCCCGGGGTCGAAGCCGGCCCGCGGGTGCCCGGCCCAGAACTCGACCAGGTCCCGCCCGCGGTCGGCGAGGTCGGACGGCTGGACGTCGATGCCGAAGCGGCCCGCGACCCGCAGCAGCGCCTCCGACCCGAGCGGCGCGGGCCCGGCGTTGAGGGCGGCGAGGACGAGCCGGCGGGCCGTGGTGTTGTCCGCGGCCGTCCACTCGCCGGCGGGCAGCGCGGGCGGCACTCGGGTGGCGACCTCGGCGCGCAGCGCGGCGGCGTCGGTCTCGCCGCGCAGCAGCGCCAGCCGGACGGCGGCGGCCCTCCCCGTTAGGAGCCCGTCGGCGGCGGCGTCGTCCAGCGCCTCGAGGACCGGTCGCGGCCATGCCGTGACGGAGCTGGTGAACATGTCGGTGATGCCGCCGGTGTACGCGCGGCGAAGCGCCTGCGGGCCGTCGCGCAGCCAGCCGGCGATCGCCGGGGCGTGCGGCAGAGCCGGCTCGCGGCGCAGCACGGCGGCGAGGCCGAGCGCGGCGGCGGCGTCCGGTTCGAGGCCGCAGGCGGCGGTCAGGTCGAGCGCCTCGACGACGGCCCGCGGGTCGTCCTGCAGGAACCCGCCGACCCACCGCAGCGCGTGCGCCGTCGGCGTCGTGGCCGGGAACGCGCCGGCCGCCAGGTCGAAGACGGCGTAGCCGCGGCCGGTGAGCCCGGCGGCCGTGGCGGGGTCGACGCCGACCACGGGGACGCCCGCGGTGGCGGGGTCGCCGGCGTTGACCTCGAAGCCGAGGGCGAGGGCCCGCGCCGGCGGCAGCAGCAGCGTGCCGGCGGCGATCCACTCGACGATCCGGGTGGCCTCCGAGCCGACGAGCACGACCACCGGCGCGTCCGGCTCGCCGGCCCGGTCCAGGGCGGACACCAGCGCCAGGAGCATCGCGGCACCGCCCGGCTGGGCCGCGACGCGCTCCCGGACCAGTGCCGGCGTCAGCGTCGTCGCCGGCCCGCCGCCCGCGAGCGCCCCGCCCGGGATGCGCGGCCCCGGTGGCGGTGACATGGGGGAGTCCGGCGGGACGGCCGCGACCGGCGGGGCGGATGCGACCGGCGAGGCGGATGTGAGGGGCGGAGCGGCCGCGGGGGGCGGGGACCACAGCGGGGCGCCGAAGAGCTGCGCCGGCCGCAGCGTGCCGTAGTCGGCGGGGTCGTCGGTGACGATGCCGTGGCTGACCTGGCCGGCGTCGCCCAGGTGCCGGCGGAGCGTCGTGGCGAACGAGCCGCCGGCCGCGACGTGGCGGAACGACGGCTGCGGCGGGTCCCCGGCACCGGGCTCGTCCCGCCCCGCCGGCTCGTACAGCAGCACCGTGCGCACGGCGCGCGTCCCCCCGAGGAAGGTGGCCGCGGACCGCTCCCGCCGCGTCTCGTCGTCCATGCCGTCGCTCCCATCCTCGCCGCCCACGGTTCGGCGCTCTCTGACGGACCGGTCCGTCGCAGAGATGGGAGCGGTGGGTCTACAGGTCCTCGACGACGGCGAGCACCGCGGCCACGATGTCCCGGATGCGGCCCCGGTCTCGCAGGATGCGGCCGACGTGGTCGCCCGCGGTGTCGCTCAGGCGGGGCCCGCCGTCCAGGGTGGGCACGGCGCCGTCACCGAAGGCGACGGCGATGACCTCGGCGACGACGGTGGCCGGGTCCTCGCCGGCCCGCAGCCGGGTGCGCATCGCGGTCATCGCCAGGTGGGCGAGCTCCCGCATGTACAGGTCGTCGCGCTCGCCGACGTCGATGAGGCTGAGGGCGGGGGTGTCCTGGTCGCCGGCGGGGCACTCCGGCGCGTACCGGGGCACCGGCACGTGCTTGTGCCCGAGGGGGCCCTCGACGTAGCGCTCGTACCACTCCCGCTTCGCCCGCATGACCCGCAGCACCGCCTCGATGTCGTGGCGCACGTCGACGGAGCCGTCCCAGTCGCCGGTGAACCGGCAGCGCAGCGCCGTCCAGCTGTCGACGGGCCACACGTTGGTCCCCGCGGTGACCGGGTTGCCGACCCAGTTGAGCATCTGCACGGCGAGGTGGACCAGCCAGCGGTCGCCGCCGAGCCCGTCGACCAGCCATTTCGGGGCGCGGGGGCGCTGCAGGGCGCCGATCTCGCCGCGCCGGCGGCGATGCCCGTTGACGGTCGCGGAGTTGATGAGGCCGCAGATCCACGCGTCGAGGTTGTCGATGGGGGCGGTCGCGCGCCGGACGACGTCGTGGACGACCGCCTCGACGTCGTCATGGAAGCGGTCCAGGCAGTCGTCGGCCAGGTGTCGGACCGACACCGCGCACGCCGGGTGACCGCGCCTGCGCTCCATGCCCTGGGTGAGCCCCGTGTAGACGACCGGGTAGACCACCGAGTAGGCGCCGCCGGTCAGCCGGAGGCGCTCCGGCTCGTCCGCTCCTGCGACAGTCGTCGCGAGCGTCCCGAGCCTGGCCAGGCTGCGGACCTCATCGGCCGCCGTCGCCAGAAGTCGAGGCATGACGATTCCCCTTCGACAATTTCCAGGCTCGCGTGATGCGGGCAGGCAGTGAGGTGATGCTGCGCCGAATCGTCGTGTTGCACGCACATGCCAGTCTGGCATTGCATATTTGCAAGGGAACGGCACGAACCGGCGAATCGGAGATCGATCAGACCGGTGCGGCTCGGCCTTTCGGCCACCGGTTCCGTCGATCGGCACCGCGGCGTCAACGGATCGCCTTCCGCCGTTCATGAACGAACGACCCTGCCCGGGCGGCGGGGCCGCCACTGCGGTGGATCGGGACCGACGGTGCCGGCCAATGCGTACGGTTCGCCCGCTTTGAGGTCATGTGATCGTCGATGGTCAATGTGATTTCGCGTGCCGTCCGTCAAAGAACATCCGGGCCGTGAGGGCGCGCCCGAGGACCGAGTGTGGAGGGGGCGTCATGCGCGGTTGCACCTGGCCGGCATTTCTGGTCGCCGGTGGGAGGGCCGCCGGACCGGCGTCCGCGTGGCGGTCCCCGGCTGCGGCTGACCCTTCGGGCGCCGGTCTGGGAGCATAGGGGCATGGCCACCCCGCCCACGGACCCGCCGGCTGACCGGATCACCGAGCTGCTGCACCGGGAGCTGCGCACCGCGCGGTCGGCGGCGATGGAGGAAGGGGCCAGCCCCGACGAGATCACCGCGGACCTGACCGAGCGGGTCGCCCGGCTGCGCCGCCTCAACGAGGCCGGCTGGCGCCCGGGCCGCGGCGGCGACCCGTCGCAGGCCACGCCGGACGCTCCCGACCCCGCCGACACCCCCTGACCGGGTGCCCGCCCGGGTTCCCAGCGAATTCGCAGCAACGCCCGCGGGCCTGCGCCAAGCGCCGCCGCCGTTGCCTTCCCGATCGGTAAGCTCGGCCGTGACCTGCGACGACGTGGACCGTGCCGGCCCCCGGCGGGGCCGGGTCCGTGCGGGAGGTTGATCAGGGGCTTGGGGGCAGCCACTACACTCGCACATGAATTTCCGGTGCAATCGATAGCTCCTGTCGTCGGCGGCTCCACTGATCTGCGACTCTTTTCGCGGCAGTCGGCACGTTCATGGCGGCCTTTCGAAATGGTCCGGACGGTTCGGACCGCATTTGCAACAGCGGGGATGCCCCGCATACCGAGTAGTTGGAGGAGTTCGTGGGAGTCAGCCTCAGCAAGGGCGGCAACGTCAGCCTCACCAAGCAGGCGCCCGGCCTGACGGCCGTGTCCGTCGGTCTGGGCTGGGATGTCCGGACCACGACCGGCGCCGAGTTCGACCTGGACGCCAGCGCGATCATCTGCGGCGAGTCCGGCAAGTCCCTCTCGGACAAGCACTTCGTGTTCTTCAACAACCTCGCGTCGCCGGACGGCACGGTCCAGCACCAGGGTGACAACCTCACCGGTGAGGGCGAGGGCGACGACGAGCAGATCAACGTCAACCTGGCCGGCATGGCCGCCGAGGTGAGCAAGATCGCCTTCCTCGTGTCGATCTACGACGCGGACGGCCGCTCGCAGTCCTTCGGCCAGGTGTCCAACGCCTACATCCGGGTCGTCGACCAGAACACCGGCGCCGAGCTCACCCGCTACGACCTGTCGGAGGACGCGTCGACCGAGACCGCGATGGTGTTCGGCGAGCTCTACCGCAACGGCGGCGAGTGGAAGTTCCGCGCCGTCGGTCAGGGTTACGCGTCCGGCCTCGCCGGCATCGCCCGGGACTTCGGCATCAACGTCTGACCCTGACGGGTCCCAGCACCACCGCCGCGGGTCGCCCATCCACACGGACGGACGGCCCGCGGTTCCGTACCCACCGGTCCGTTACGGGCAGCGACCGCAGACTCACGCAGTCCGATATCCGCCACGGGGTTTTCAGGTCTATGCCGCTCGAATTCACAAACCTGACCTAAGGTCCAGGTCGCGCGGCGGCACCGCAGCACGCAGTCCCGCCCGGGTCAGAGAAGAAAGGACACCGAGTGCGCTACTTCTCCCACCTGGACGGGTTGTCCGCCGGGGCGCTGTTCCACCGGCTGCCTGCCACGTTCTTCCAGGACAGTCCCCCTGAAGTGCTCGCCATGGCGCTCGGCGCCACCCTGTACTCCCCGGCGGTGCGTCCGCGCCTGGCCGAGGACATCCTGCGCTGCCACGCCGAGGGCGTGATGAGCATGGTCGGCTGCCTCGAGGACTCGATCCGCGACAGCGAGGTCGACGAGGCCGAGCTGAACCTCGCGCACCAGCTGCGCCTGCTCGCGCGCATGGAGGCGGGCGGGCCGCTGGTCTTCGTGCGGGTCCGCCACGCCGACCAAATCTACCGGCTCGCCGACCGGCTCGGTGACGATCTGCGGATCCTCAGCGGGTTCGTGCTGCCGAAGTTCCGCCCCGACGAGTCCGGCCAGGCGGGGCTGAAGGCGGTCCGGGAGATCGCCGACGGCAGCGGCCTGCCCCTGTATGCGATGCCGGTCCTCGAGACCCCGGAGATCGCCTACGCGGAGACCCGGATGCCGACCCTGCTCGCCGTCCGTGACATGCTCGATGGCAACCGCGACCGGGTCCTGGCCGTCAGGGTCGGCGCGACCGATCTGAGCAGCATCTACGCCCTGCGCCGGACGGCGGAGCTGACCGCGTGGGACGTCAACGTCGTGGCCGGCATCCTGACCGACATCGTCAACGTGCTGGCCCGCCGGGGCGGCTGGGGCGGCCGAGGCGGCCCGGGGTCGCCCACCGCGGGAGCAGGGTACGAGGTGACGGGTCCGGTGTGGGAGTACTTCTCCGGCGGCGAGCGGGTGCTCAAGCCGCAGCTGCGGGTCACGCCGTTCGAGGACCACGACCCGATGCTCCGCACGAAGCTGGTGCGCCAGTCCCTGGACGGCCTGATCCGCGAGATCGTGCTCGACAAGGCCAACGGCATGGTCGGCAAGACCGTCATCCACCCCAGCCACGCGGCGGCCGTGCACGCGCTGAGCGTCGTCAGCCACGAGGAGTACTGCGACGCGAAGGCGATCTGCGAGGACTACGCCGGCGACGGCGGCGGCGGGGTGCTGCGCAGCGTCTACATGAACAAGATGAACGAGGTCCGGCCGCACCTGTCGTGGGCGGAGCGGACCCTGGTGCGCGCCGACATCTTCGGCGTGGCCGCCGAGGGCCTCGACTTCGTCGACTTCCTCGAGGCGTCGGTCAGCAGCAGGGAGCCGGTGGCGTGAGCGAGGTGTGGTCCGGCACGTGGGTGACGGAACGGCTGGACGTCCGGCTCGTCGACGCCGATGGCGGCAGCCCGCGGGTCGCGGACCTGGCGGGGCTCGCCGTGCGGCGCAACCCGCGGCGCGCCCACCTGGTGGTGTCGCAGGTCCTCGGCAAGCACGTGCCCGCCGACCCGCACACGATCTACGCCGCGGGCCGGCTTCTCGGCCTGCGGGCGGCGGCCGTCCTGGGCGCCGAGACCGACCCGGCCGCCGGCTGGGACACGCGCGACTTCGACGAGGTCAAGGTCCCCGACGGCCCGCCGCTGGTGGTCGGGTACGCCGAGACGGCCACCTCCCTCGGGCACGTCGTCGCCGACACGTTCGCCGACGCCGACTACCTGCACTCCACCCGCCGGTCCGTGCCCGGCGTGGCGCTGCTGGGCAGGTTCGACGAGGCGCACAGCCACGCGACCGAGCACCTGCTGCTGCCCGCCGACGCCGACTGGCTCGACCGTGACGGCCCGCTCGTCCTCGTCGACGACGAGCTGACCACGGGCCGCACCGCCCAGGCGACGATCCGCGAGCTGCACGCCGTGCGCCCCCGCGACCGGTACGTCGTCGCCGCCCTGCTCGACCTGCGGACCGCCGCGGACCGGACCGGCTTCGCCGCGCTCGGCGAGGAGCTCGGCACCCGCATCGACGTGGTGTCCCTCGCCGCCGGCGAGGCCCTCCTGCCCGGCGACGCCCTCGAGCGCGGGCGGGACCTGGTGGCGGCGCTGGAGGTACCGCAGCCGCCGCAGCGACCCGGGGACGCCCCTGTGACCAGGATCGACGCCGAGTGGCCGGCCGGCCTGCCCGAGGGCGGCCGGCACGGGTTCGCCGCCGTGCACCGCCCCACGCTGCTGGACACCGCCGACCGGCTCGCGTCGCTGGTGTCCGCGGGGCTGCCCACCGACAACTCCGACGCGCCGGTGCTGGTCCTGGGCAGCGAGGAGCTGATGTACGCGCCGCTGCTGCTGGCCCGCGCGCTCGCCCGGCACCGGCCGGTCCGCTTCTCCTCCACGACCCGCTCGCCGGTCCTGCCGGTCGACACGCCCGGGTACGCGATCCGCACCAGGCTCACGTTCGCCGCGCACGACGGCACCGACACCGACAAGCCCCGCTTCGCGTACAACGTGCGCGGCTTCGACCGGATCGTGCTCGTCGTCGACCGGACCGGCGATTCTCCCGCACTGTGGGAGGACGGGGGGCTGGTGGCGGCGCTGCGCGGAGTCTGCCAAGGTGTCACGGTCGTGGTCATCCCGGACCTCCGGCCGGCAGTCACCCGAGCAACGGATCCGCAGGAAGGTACCCGGTGAACGTCCAACCCCCACCGCCGCTGCACGGCCCGGACTTCTCGTCCTACGCCGCGTCCGAGGTGAGCTGGCTGCTGACCGACCTTTCGCACGTGAGCCTGGAGGCGCCCGCGGAGGAGCGCGAGGCGATGATGCAGGCGAAGGCCGGCCACTACGCCGAGTCGCTGCCGATCGAGTACCAGCCGACGGGGGAGTACCTCGAGCTGTTCCACGAGGCCCTGGCCGCGTCGGCGGCGCGGGTCGCGCACGCGGTCGGCGTCGTCACCGAGCTGGTCATCAAGGCGCGCTCGTCGGACGCGGTGCTCGTGTCCCTCGCCCGGGCCGGCACGCCGGTCGGGATCCTCATGCGCCGCTGGGCGCAGTTCGCGCACGGCGTGGAGCTGCCGCACTACGCGGTGTCGATCGTGCGCGGCCGCGGCATCGACGGTGAGGCGATGCGGCACCTCGCCCGGCACCACGACCCGGCCCAGGTCATGTTCGTCGACGGGTGGACCGGCAAGGGCGCGATCTGCCGCGAGCTGCGCGAGGCCGTCGCGGGGCTGCCCTTCGACCCGACGCTCGCGGTGCTGGCCGACCCCGGCGGCTGCACGGAGATCTTCGGCACCCGCGACGACTTCCTCATCCCGTCCGCCTGCCTCAACTCGACCGTGTCGGGCCTCGTGTCGCGGACGGTGCTCAACGACCGGTACATCGGGCCCGGCCAGTTCCACGGCGCGAAGTTCTACCGGGAGCTCGCCCCCGGCGACGTGTCGAACCTGTTCCTCGACGCCGTCGAGGCGCACTTCCCGGCGGTCGCCGCCAGCGTCGCCGCCGACGGGCCCGTGCTCGCCGCCACCGACCGCACCCCCGACTGGAGCGGCTGGAACATCGCGGTGCGGCTCGCCGCCGAGTACGGCCTCGACGACATCAACCTGCTCAAGCCCGGCGTCGGCGAGACCACCCGGGTGCTGCTGCGCCGCTCCCCGTGGCGGATCCTGATCCGCCCGGACGCGCACGCCGAGCTCGGCCACATCCTGCTCCTCGCCAAGGACACCGGCGTCCCGGTCGACGAGGTCGCCGACCTGCCCTACGCGTGCGTCGGCCTGATCCGCCCCAAGGGGCTCAGAGGGTTCGAGGGGGCCACGCAATGACGACCGTGGTCGCCACGGACCTCGACGGGACCGTGATCTTCTCCGAGAAGGCGATGTCGCACGGGCCGGTCCGCCCCGCGGACGAGGACCTCGTGCCCATCGACGTCGACGGTGACCGGATCTACGCGTACATGACCACCAGGGTCGTGCGGCAGTGGACCGGGCTCGCCGACGCCGGCGTGGTCGTGCCCGCCACGACCCGCTCCGTCGAGCAGTACCAGCGGCTGCGCCTGCCCGGGCGGCGCCCCGCGGCGGCGGTCGTGTGCAACGGCGCCCGCCTGCTGGTCGACGGCGAGTCCGACCCGGCCTGGGAGCGGCAGGTGCGCGGCCGCCTCGGCGCGGGCGGCGCGTCGTTCGACGACGTGTGGCGGGAGGCGCAGCGCTGGCGCGACCAGCGCGGCTTCGACGCGGTCCGCGCGGTCGAGGACTTCTTCATCTACCTCACCGTCAAGGTCCGCGAGCCGTGGCTGACGGACTTCGCCGAGGAGACCGCCGGCTGGGGGCGGATCAACGGCTGGAGGGTCTCACTGCAGGGCCGGAAGCTGTATCTTCTGCCCACCGGGCTGGACAAGGCCGCGGCGGTGGCGCATGCCGCCGAGCGGCTGGGCGCGGACCGGGTCGTCGCCGGCGGGGACTCCCTGCTGGACGCCGACATGCTCCGGGCGGCGCACGCGGCGATCCGGCCGGCGCACGGAGAGCTGCACCTCACGGGCTTCACCTCGCCGCACTGCCTGACCACGGCCTCCGCGGGGGCGGCGGCCGGCGACGAGATTCTGGACTGGTACGTGGCGCAGACCGGTGACGGTCGGCCTTGAGGGACATCTGACAAGAGGAGAACAGAGCATGGCCACCGTGCTGGTGAAGGGCCAGAACACCGCGCTGACCGCCAACGACGTGCGCGTCGTGGTGGAGGTCGGCGTCGCCACCGACCTGTCCGCGCTGCTGGTGACGGCGGCCGGCAAGGTACGCACCGACACCGACTTCGTCTTCTACAACCAGCCGCAGGGGCCCGGTGTCTCCGTCAGTGACATTGGCGGCGGCAAGTGGCAGGCGTCGGTCACCACCGGCGCGATCCCGGCCGACGTCGACAAGGTCCGCGTCGTGGTCAGCGTCGATGGCACCGGCCAGCGGTTCGGGCAGTTCGCCCCGCCGGTCGCCAAGGTGTACGACCAGGCCGGCGGCGAGCTCGTCCAGTACGTGATCACCGGGCTGGACACCGAGAGCATGGTCATCGCGCTGGAGATCTACCGCCGCGGTGCCGAGTGGAAGGTCCGGGCCGTCGGCCAGGGCTACGCCGGCGGCCTCGCCGACCTGGTCCGCGACCACGGCGTGTCGGTCGACGACGCGCCGGCGCCGGCCGCGACCCCGCAGTCCGCCCCGCCCGCCCCGCAGTCCGCGCCGCCGGTGGCCCAGCCGCCCGCCACGCCGCCGCCGCCCGCCGCGCCGGTGTACACGATGCCCGCGCAGACGGCGCCCACGCATGTCGCACCGCCGCAGGAGACGCCGGCGTACGGGCAGCAGACCCCGCAGCACAACCCGCCGCCGTACGGCCAGCAGCCCCCGGCCGCCCCGCCCTACGGTCAGCAGCCTCCCACCGCCCCGTACGGCCAGCAGCCGCCGGCCGCCCCGTACGGGCAGCCGACCCAGCAGATGCCGCCGGTCGCGCCGCCGCAGCCCGCCGCCCCGCCGCAGGACGCCCCGGTCGGCGGCCCCGGCGGCCCCGTCAACCTCAGCAAGGGCCAGCGGGTGTCGCTGCGCAAGCAGGACGGCACGTCGCTCAGCCTGGTCCGGATGGGTCTGGGCTGGGACCCGCTGAAGAAGCGCGGCCTGTTCGGCAACCGCGAGGTCGAGATCGACCTGGACGCCTCGGCGATCCTGTTCGCCGACAAGCAGCCGGTGGACATCGCGTTCTTCAACCAGCTGCGCAGCAAGGACGGCTCCGTCCAGCACACCGGTGACAACCGCACCGGCGCCGGCGACGGCGACGACGAGTCGATCGTCGTGGACCTCAACCGCGTCCCCGCCCACGTCACCTCGATCATCTTCGTGGTCACGTCGTACGAGGGGCACACCTTCGCGCAGGTCGAGCAGGCCTTCTGTCGGCTGGTGGACGAGACGACCCGCGCGGAGCTCACCCGCTATACGCTCTCCGGCGGCACGCCGAGCACCGGCATGGTCATGGCCAAGCTGCACCGCGACGGCAACGCCTGGAAGATGACGGCGATCGGCGAGCCCCAGAACGCCAAGCAGCCGCTGGAGATGATCCCGCAGCTCGGTCGCTTCCTGTAGGGCCCCGGCAGTCAGGAGTCAGGATCCGTCGGCATCAGGAGGGGGAACAATGACGGTGGTCTTCGTCAAGGGGCAGAACGCGCCCCTGGCGGCGCAGCAGGTCAGGATCATGGTCGACGCGAGCGTCGCGGTCGACCTGTCGGCGTTGCTGCTCGCGGAGACGGGACGCGTCCGGACCGACGGTGACTTCGTCTTCTACAACCAGCCGGCGGCGCCGGGGCTGACGTGGCTGACCGGCGGCGCCGGCGGGGCGCAACGGGTCGAGATCGACCTGGCGAAGATCCCCGCCGACGTCGACCGGGTCATCGCCGTCATCAGCCCCGACGACCACACCACGACGTTCGGGTCCGGCCCGGCGCCGGTCGCCCGGCTCGTCGAGGCGACCGGCACGGAGCTGGGGACGTTCGCCATGCAGGGCCTCAGCGAGGAGCGGGCCGTCATCGCCTGGGAGCTGTACCGCCGGGCCGGCGCCTGGAAGGTCCGCGCCATCGGCCAGGGCTACTCCGGCGGCCTGGCCCAGCTGATCGCGGCGCACGGGGTGGACGTCGAGCAGGAGGAGCCGCCGCCGGCGCCGGTGACGTCGTCCCCGCACTTCCCGGGCACGTCGGGGCCGGTGACGTCGTCGCCGCACTTCCCGGGCGCCGGCGCGGCCCCGGCCGCCGCCTCGCAGCAGCCGCTGCCTGAGGTCGGCGGCCCCCTGGAGGAGCGCCTCTACCAGCAGGTGTGGTCGATCTTCCAGGACGCGGCCCGGTCCACGTCGGCGCTGCGCTCCGCCGTCGGCTACGCGGAGCAGCGCCGCGACAACGAGGTCGGCGAGCTGCTCAACGACCCGCGGCTGCGCAACTCGCCGCAGACGGCCGCGGCCCGCGCCGAGGCCGACCGCCGCCACGACGAGCTCGTCCGCCGCGCCGAGACGGACCGCCGCCGCGACGTCGAACAGCTCGTCACCGAGCTCAGGAGCCTCGCGGGCACGCTTCCGGCGCCGATGGCCGCCTGGGACAGCCCGCGCTGGCGGGACTGGCGCCTGCCGGAGACGATGACCGCCGGCATCCGCGTCGGTGACGTGCACGTGCCGGAGTCGCCGGAGCTGCGGATCCCGCTGCTGTTCCGGCTGCCGCTGATGCGGGCGCTGTGGATCGACTCGACCGGCGCCGACCGGGCCGCGGCCCAGGCGATGGCCCGCTCCGTCGTCGTGCGGCTCCTCGCCGCGCACCCGCCGGGCCAGCTCAGCGTGCAGGTGGCCGACCTCGCCGGCGGCGGCGCCGCGGGCCGCGCCTTCGACGGCGCCCACCTCGGCGGCGCGCCCGGCGGGGCGGCGTCGGTGCCGGTCGCCGCGACCCCGCAGGCGCTCAGCGACATGCTGGAGCACCTCGTCGAGCGGGTCGACCTGGTGCAGATGGCGATGCGCGCCGGCGCGATGGGCTCGCCCTACGAGAACATCGACGGCGGGCGGCGGCTGCTCGTGCTGCACGACTTCCCGTACGGTTTCGACGAGGCCACCTTCGCCCGCCTGCAGTACCTGCTCAACGAGGGGCCCGAGGCCGGCGTGCACGTGCTGATGGTCGCCGACCCGGCGGACTCCTCGACGCTCGGCCCCATGGTCGGGGCGGTGTGGCGCTCGATGGCCCGGCTGCCGGTCGTGTCCGGCGACCACATGGGCGACCCGTGGGTGGGGCTGACCTGGACGTTCACGCCGGACGTGACCACGGGCAGCGCCGCCGTCGACGAGATCCTGGCCCGCCTCGCCCGTCAGGCGAACGGGCAATGAACCGGCCGTGTCCCGCGGGGGTTGTCCGGTGCCGCTATAAGTTGATCGCAGACGCGCTGTCGTTGTAGCCGAGGAGATCACGTGTCTCAGTCATTCACTCGGGGGCAGAAGAGCCCGATTTCGAACTTCACCACGGGAGATGATCTGTATGTAGGCATCCAGTTGAACGCTCCCGGGATCACGTGGGACATCTCGTGCTTCGGGCTGGATGCCGACGACAAGCTCGTGGACGACAACTACTTCATCTTCTTCAACCAGCCGAAGTCGCCCGAGGGGTCGATCCAGAAGCTGGGCCCGCAGTCCGGTGACACCGACTCGTTCCGGGCGACGCTCAACGCCGTGCCGGAGAAGGTCGCGAAGCTGTCGTTCTGCGCGGCGATCGAGACGTCCGGCACCGCCAGCCAGCTCCAGTCCGGCTACCTGCGCATCGTCGCGGGCGGGCAGGAGGTCATGCGGTACAGCTTCACCGGCGCCGACTTCGGCACCGAGCGGGCGATCATCATCGGCGACCTCTACCGCAAGGGTGTCTGGCGCGCCGCCGCCGTCGGGCAGGGCTTCGCCGGCGGTCTCGCCGACCTGATCCGCTCGTACGGTGGCAACGTCGACGACGAGCCCGCGCCGGCGCCTTCGGGTCCCGCGCCCGGCTTCGCGCCGCCGCCCGGTGGCCCTCCGCCGCAGCAGGGTTTCGCCCCGCCGCCCCCGCCGCCGACCCAGCAGTTCGCGCCGCCGCCTCCGCCGCCCCAGCAGCAGTTCGCGCCGGCGCCGCAGCAGCAGGGCTTCCCGCCGCAGCAGCCCGGGTACCCGCCGCAGCAGCCCGGCTATCCGCCGCAGGGCCAGCCCGGTTACCCGCCCCAGCAGCAGGGCTTCCCGCCGCAGGGCCAGCCGGGGTACCCGCCGCAGGGCCAGCCCGGTTACCCGCCGCAGCAGGGCGACCTGCTGCCGTCGCAGGCCCAGCGGGTCCAGCCCGGCGTCATGCACAGCATCCAGAAGTACAAGGAAGCGCCGACCACCGGCCGCTGGACGAAGCAGAACGGCAAGCTCGTCAAGGTCACCCTCGGTCCGGACGCCCACGCGCGGCGCGGGTCGATGGTCGCCTACCAGGGCAACGTCGAGTTCGAGTACAAGGGCTCCGGCGGCCTGAAGGCGATGTTCGAGGGCGCGATGACCGGCCAGGGCCTGAAGCTCATGACCCTGAAGGGCCAGGGCGAGGTGTTCCTCGCCGAGAACGCCAGCGACCTGCACATCGTCGAGCTGCAGGGCCAGGCGCTGTGCATCAACGCCAACAACGTGCTCGCCTTCGACTCGACCCTCCAGACCGAGGTCAAGCGGATCGAGAGCCCCGGCATCCCGGGTGGCGGCATGTTCCACCTGGAGGTCAGGGGCCAGGGCACCGTCGTGGTCATGACCAAGGGCACCCCGGTCACGCTGCAGTGCCAGGGCCCGACGTTCGGTGACATGAACGCCGTCGTCGCCTGGACCGCCGGCATGCGGGTCGCGGTGTCGACGCAGGTCCGGGTGTCCCGGCAGATCTACGCCGGCGCCAGCGGCGAGTCCGTCGCGCTCCAGTTCATGGGAATGCAGGGCCACTTCGTCGTGGTCCAGCCCTACGAGGTCTGAAAGGGGACGCTGTGCAGAGTCCGCTGCTCCAACACTATGGCCAGACGCAGGTCCGGGACCGGATGAGTCTCCACGGCAGCAAGATCGCCAAGATCATCATGGGGCCGGGTCAGGATCTCATGGCCCGCACCGGCTCGATGATCGCCTACGAGGGGCTCATCGACTTCAACCCCAACCCGCCGCAGCTGGGCCAGATGGCCCGCTCCTGGGCGACCGGCGAAGGCGTGCCGCTGATGACCGCCACCGGCCAGGGCGAGCTGTACCTCGCCGACTACGGCAAGGAGGTCGTCGTCGTGCAGCTCGCCGGCGAGGGCCTGTCCGTCAACGGCAAGAACATCCTCGCCTTCGACGCGACCCTCCAGTGGAGCATCGAGCGGGTCAAGGGCGTCAGCATGCTGTCCGGCATGGGCATGTTCAACGTGGTCATCCGCGGCAACGGCTGGGTCGCGCTGACCAGCAAGGGCACGCCCGTCGTCCTCGACACCCGCGAGGCACCGACCTATGTGGACACCGACGCGCTCGTCGGCTTCACCGACGGGCTGAGCATCAGCCCCAAGCGCACCGCCCGCTTCGGCAGCCTCATCGGCCGTGGCTCCGGTGAGTCGTTCCAGCTCGGCTTCTCCGGGCAGGGTTTCGTGATGGTCCAGCCGAGCGAGGACGCGCGCCCCGCGGTCTCGGTCCGGGGCTGAGGAGACAGACATGTATCAGAGTTCCCTGCTGGCCAACCAGGAAGTCCAGAGCAACGAGCGCTTCGCGCTGCAGAACGGCAAGATGCTCAAGGCGACCCTCGGCCAGGCCAGTGGCATGCGGGAGTTCTACGCCCGCAAGGGCGCGATGGTCGCCTACCAGGGCGGCGTGAACTTCGACGCGCAGTACCAGGGCTGGGGCTCGCACGTGGCCCGGCACTTCACCGGTGAGGGCCTGAACCTGATGAAGGTCTCCGGCAGCGGCACGGTGTTCCTGGCCAACCAGGCCCAGGACATCCACATCCTCGACCTCACCGGCGACGGCCTCACCGTCGACGGCAACAACGTCCTCGCCTTCGAGACCCAGCTGCGCTGGGACATCGTCCGCATCGACTCGCAGGTGGAGATCGCCGGCGCCGGCGGCTACAACATCGACCTCGGCGGCAACGGCAAGGTGGCGGTCACCACGACCGGCGCGCCGCTGGTCATGCGGGTCACCCCGAACAACTACTACTTCGCCGACGCCGACGCGGTCATCGCCTGGAGCTCGAGCCTGCAGGTCAGCATGCAGGCGGCGGTCACGTCCTCGTCGGTGTGGCGCCCCCGCGGCAACACGGGCGAGAGCTGGCAGATGCAGTTCACCGGCGAAGGCTTCGTCGTGGTCCAGCCGGCCGAGCTCATGCCGCCCTACGACGCCCTCGCCGGCACCAACCTCGCCGGCCGCTTCGGCCTCGGCCAGCAGGGCGGCATGCAGGGCAACAACTTCTTCGGCGGCGGCCGCTAGCTCCCCCGTGATCCGGAAGACCTTGTGCAGTCATAGGTGCACAAGGTCTTCCGGATCACGGCGTTTCCGGCCTGAGCTCGCCGGAGCCGCGGACGATCAGGCGGGTCTCGACCAGATGCGTGGTGGGCTCCCAGTCCTCGCCGTCGAGGCGGCGGAACAGGATGTCGGCGGCGACCCGGCCCATCCGGTACGGGTCCTGCGACACCACCGTCACCGCCGGCTCCAGCAGGTCCGCCAGGGGGAAGTCGTCGAAGCCGACGACCGCGACCCGATGCTGCAGCCCCCGGGCGCGCAGGGCGCGGATCGCGCCGATCGTGATGAGGTTCTGCGCGCTGAAGCACGCCGTCGGCGGGGTGGCGGAGTCCAGGAGCCGGCCGAACGCGGCCTCGGCCGCCTCGGTGGTGTGCAGGTCGTGCGCGATGTGCGCGGGGTCGGGCCGGATGCCGTGGTCGCTGAGGGCCTCCTTGTAGCCCTGGAAGCGGCGCCGGGCGGTCGCGATCGTGTGCAGGTCGCCGAGGAAGGCGATGTCGCGGTGCCCGTGGGCGGCGAGGTGGCGGACCGCGTCGGCGGCGCCTGACTCGTTGTCGACGAGGACGGCGTCGGCGTGCAGGCCGACGGGCGGGCGGTCGACGAAGACGAGCGGCGTGCCGGTGGTGACCTCGCGGGTCAGGTACGCCTGGTTGTCGCTGGCCGGCACGATCAGCATCGCGTCGGCCTGGCGCATCGCGAACGCCCGTACCAACGCGCGTTCGCGGGAAGGGTCCTCCTCGACGCTGCCGGCGAAGACCATCACGTCGCGGGCGTGCGCGACGTCCTCGAGCGCCCGGTACAGCGCCGAGGAGAACGGGTTGGAGACGTCCTCGAGGACGGCGGCGACGGCGGCGGTGCGGCCGCCCGCGCGGCGCAGGCTGCTCGCGGTGATGTTGGGCCGGTACTCCAGCTGCCTGATCGCCCGCTCGACGGCGCCCGCCTTCGACGGGCTGACGCCCGGCTCGCCGTTGACGACCCGCGACACCGTCTTCGGGCTGACCCCCGCCAGCTGCGCCACGTCGCGCAGCGTCGGGCGGGCACGGGCGGCGCTGTCCACGGCACTCCCTCGCGGCAAGATCGGCTGCACCATTATCGCCGGGCCCGCCAAGTGTCCCCGACGCAGGTCGGTTTGACAACGATGTCAAGTCGCTGCCGTACAGCGCCAAGAGCATCAGCGCCGTCATATTGACAATCATGATGAGGTGGGTCGACACTCCTTGACATCGTTGTCAAAGCTGCCTTGAGGAGTTGACATGATGCAACGCAACCGTCCGGCGGCAGGGCTGCTCGCCGTCGCGCTGCTCGCCGTCGCGCTGGTCGCCGCCGGGCTCACCGGCGCGTGCGGCGACGACAGCGGCGACGGCCAGGTGTCGGTCTCGCTGATCACGAAGAACTCGACCAACCCGTTCTTCGTCACCATGCAGGACGGCGCGAAGCAGGCCGCCGCCGCCGAAGGCGTCAAGCTGACCGTCGCCGCGGGCAAGGCCGACGGCGACGAGGCCGGCCAGGTGCAGGCCATCGAGGACGCCATCGCCCGCGGCGACAAGGGCATCCTCATCACGCCGAACGGCCCGGGCGTCAACCCGGCGATCAAGAAGGCCCGCGACGCCGGCCTGTACGTCATCGCCCTCGACACCCCGCCGGACCCGGCGGACACCGTCGACATCACGTTCGCCACCGACAACTTCAAGGCCGGCGAGCTCATCGGCAAGTGGACCGCCGCGCAGCTCGGCGGCAAACCCGCCACGATCGCCATGCTCGACCTGTTCAACGACAAGATCGTCTCGGTGGACTACAACCGGGACCAGGGCTTCCTGACCGGCATGGGGATCGACGTCAAGGACAAGAAGCGCAACGGCGACGAGGCGAAGACCGGCAGCTACTCCGGCGGCACGTACAGCATCGTGTGCAACGAGCCGACGGGCGGGGCGGAGGACGGCGGCCGTACCGCCATGGAACGCTGCCTGACGAAGAACCCCTCGGTCAACGTCGTCTACACCATCAACGAGCCGGCCGCCGTCGGCGCGCAGAAGGCGCTCAAGGCCGCGGGCACGCAGAACGTCCTCGTCGTCTCCATCGACGGCGGCTGCGACGGCGTCAAGCAGGTCAAGGACGGGCTCATCAACGCGACGTCGCAGCAGTACCCGACGAAGATGGCCGAGCTCGGCGTGAAGGCGATCAAGCAGATCGCCACCGGCGGCGAGAAGCCGAAGGTCACCGGCGGCCTCGACTTCTTCGACACCGGCGTCACCCTCGTCACGGACAAGCCGGCCACCGGCGTGGAGAGCATCGACAGCACCGCCGCCACCAGCCGCTGCTGGGGCAAGTCATGACCGCGCTCGCTCGTGAGTTCTGCCGTCGCCGGTCGCTGCTGGAGTACGTCGTGACCGCGCTCGTGAGTCCTTCCGCCGCCGGTCGCTGCGGGGGTACGTCGTGACCGCGCTCGCGAGCACCGCCGCCGAGCAGTTCGCGCTCCGCCGCCGCTCGCCGATCCAGCGGGTCCAGCACGTGCTGCACTCGTACCCCGCGATCAGCCCGTTCCTGGTGCTCGTCCTCTCCTTCGCCGTGTTCTCGCTCATCAACCCGCGCTTCGCCCAGCCCAACGCGCTGTCGCTGGTGCTGCAGCAGGTCGCCGTCATCGGCGCCCTCGCCGTCGGGCAGACCCTGGTCATCCTCACCGCCGGCATCGACCTCTCCGTCGGCGCCGTCACGATCCTCGCCATGATGCTGTCCGCGAAGCTCGCCTCGGACGGCGGCATCCCCGGCGTCCTCGCCGTGCTCGTCGGCATCGCCGTCGGCGTCGCCGCCGGCACCCTCAACGGCGCGCTCGTCACCCGCATCGGGCTGCCACCGTTCATCGTCACGCTCGGCACCCTCAGCGTCTTCACCGCGATCGGGCTGCTGTACTCGAAGGGCCAGAGCGTCCAGTCCGCCGACCTGCCGGCACTGCTCAACTGGACCGGGGAGACGTTCGCGATCGGCCGCTTCCGCATCACCGCCGGCGTGGTCCTCGTCGCCGTCCTGTACGTCGTGGTCGGCTTCGCCCTCGCCAACACCGCGTGGGGCCGACACGTGTACGCGGTCGGCGACGACAAGGAGGCCGCCCGGCTCGCCGGCATCCGCGTCGACCGGGTGCTGCTCAGCGTCTACGTCACGGCCGGCGCCATCTACGGCCTCACCGCCTGGATCCTCATCGGCCGCGCCGGCGCCGCCAGCCCCAACGCGATCACCGACGCCAACCTGGAGAGCATCACCGCCGTCGTCATCGGCGGCACCAGCCTCTTCGGCGGCCGCGGCGCCGTCCTCGGTACGCTGCTCGGCGCCCTCATCGTCGGCTTCTTCCGCAGCGGCCTGTCCCTCGCCGGCGTCGACGACCAGTACCGCGTCCTCGCCGTCGGCCTGCTCGTCCTGCTCGCCGTCGCCGTCGACCAGTGGATCAGGAGGGTCCGCGCATGACCGATCCCGTGCTCTCCGCGCGTGGCCTGGTGAAGACCTTCGGCCGGGTCGTCGGCCTCGACGGCGTCGACATCGACCTGTACCCGGGGGAGGTCCTCGCCGTCATCGGCGACAACGGCGCCGGCAAGTCCACGCTCATCAAGTGCCTCACCGGCGCCCTCGTCCCCGACGCCGGCACGCTGTCGCTGGACGGCCGGCCGGTGCACTTCAAGCGGCCGCAGGACGCCCGCGAGGCCGGCATCGAGACCGTCTACCAGACCCTCGCGGTCGCGCCGGCCCTCGACATCGCCAGCAACCTGTACCTCGGCCGGGAACGCCTGCGCCCCGGCCCGCTCGGCACCGTCCTGCGGATGCTCGACAAGAAGGGCATGCGCCGCGACGCCGGCCAGGCCCTCGCCGACCTGGGCATCGGCACCCTGCAGAACATGGCCCAGCCCGTCGAGACCCTCTCCGGCGGCCAGCGCCAGGCCGTCGCCGTCGCCCGCGCCGCCGCCTTCGGCAGCAAGGTCATCGTCCTGGACGAGCCGACCGCCGCCCTCGGCGTCCGCGAGTCCAACCAGGTCCTGAAGATGATCGGCGAGGTCCGCTCCCGCGGCCTGCCCGTCATCCTCATCAGCCACAACATGCCCCACGTCTTCGAGGTCGCCGACCGCATCCACATCCAGCGCCTCGGCCGCCGCGCCGGCCTCATCACCCCCCGCTCCCACACCATGTCGGAGGCGGTCGCCGTCATGACCGGCGCCACCACCCTGACCGAAACCCCGGACCGCCCTGACGCCGGCAAGGCCGGTGCTACGTGATCACCGCCGCCGTCACGACTGGCGCCACGACGCCGCCCGAGACCCTGGGCCGCTCTGACGGCCGCAAGGACGGTGCTGCGTGATCACGACTGGCGCCACGACGCTGGCCGAGACCCTG
>NZ_JBEXUD010000053.1:0-63679 GCF_040614215.1 Dactylosporangium sp. NPDC006015 | reverse complement strand
CCTGGGTCGCTCTGATGGCGGCAAGGACGGTGCTGCGTGATCACGACTGGCGCCACGACGCTGGCCGAGACCCTGGGTCGCTCTGATGGCGGCAAGGACGGTGCTGCGTGATCACGACTGGCGCCACGACGCTGGCCGAGACCCTGGGTCGCTCTGATGGCGGCAAGGATGGTGACGCGTGATCACCGTCGCCGTCATGACCGGCGCCACGACGCCGCCCGAGACCCCGGGCCGCTCTGACGGCCGCAAGGACAGTGCTGCGTGATCACCGTCCTCGGCGAGGCGCTGGTGGACCTGATCGAGGGTCCACCGGCCGACCCCGAGGCGTACCCCGGCGGCAGCCCCGCCAACGTCGCCGTCGCCCTGGCCCGCCTCGGCACCGACGTCGCGCTGCTGGCTGAAGGACGCTGACGCCGCGCTGCTGACCGAGGGACACCGAACGCCGCGCTGCTGACCCAGGTCGGCGCCGACTGGCGGCGACTGGCGGCGACGATGCGACGGGCCTGCTGCGTCGGTGGCCGCGTGAGCTCCTCCGCCGAGGTTGTCGCTCGGTGACCGGGCGGGCCTGCCTCCTCGGCGAGCATGCTGCCCAGTGACCGCGCGGGCGCGGGCGGGCGGGTGTGCGTGGGGTGCGAGTGCGGGTGGTGCTGGTGGTGCCAGAGGTCACGGACTCGGCGTGGCCCGCCGTACGTCGGGAAGACGTGGCGGGTGCCGGTATCGGTACCGCTCTAAATACCGTAGCAACGCCTTGCAAATCGGCGGCTGGGCGGGTTACGCACCGTCACTGTCGTCGGCGTGGTGGTGCGACACGACGGGTGGGGTTGCGGCGGGTTACGGGGCGGTGACGGGGTCGAGCTCGTCGTAGCCGCTCTCGACGTCGTTGAAGCCCAGGTACAGCTCGTCGGCGTGGTGCAGGTAGCTGTCGGCGGTAGGGGCGGTGGAGTCGGTCCACGTGAAGGTGGTCGGCTGGCCCGGCTGCAGCAGCGGCTCGCGCAGCGGCGGCAGCTGGGACTCGATCGCCGCCCAGTCGAGGGTGAGCCGGCACGGCGGGCCGGGGACGGGCGGCACGTCCCCGTCGAGGACCGCCTCGTCGAGGGCCTCCAGCGCGGTCGCGGCGGCCGGGTCCGTCGCCGCGCGGGCCTGCAGGTCCAGGAAATGTGTGACGATGCGGACCGCGTCCAGGGACTCGATGTCGCCGGGGTCGGTGATCCGGTCGAACAGGTCCCACGGCTCGCCGTCGCGCTGGGACTCCAGGAGCGCGGCGACCGTCGTGTCGTGCCGGGGGTCGCCGGTACGCAGGAACGGGTGCAGGTCGAACCCACCGGCGAGGGTGCCGTCCTGCACGACCCAGAGGTGCAGCACCGCCCCGTACCAGAGCGTCATGTACGCGAGGTGGTCGTCGTCGTACCGGCGGTCGAACGCGGCCCGGAGCGCGGCGAGGTCGCGGCCGGCGTGGATGTCGCCCTGGCGGGCGCCGCCCGGGCCGACGGAGAACTCCAGCAGATAGCAGCTCACCCGTGCATCTTTCACCCGTCGCGCCCGCGCCGACCTGCGGGGGCGGGGTGGCCCCGTTGTCCCGGGACATCGACCCGTGCTGTCGTGAGCGGCCAGCGGAGCGGCTCGGGCCGCTCACCGGTGTTGCAGGTGTGGCTCGGGCAGCTCACCGGTGTTGCAGGTGTGGCTCAGGCAGGCGCCGGAGCGTAGCGGAGGCGACGGCGTGAGCGCCGCCGATGAAGGAGGCGACAGGCATGAGGCAACGACGGGTGCGCGCCGCGGGGATCGCGGCCGCCGTGGTGGCACTGGTGGCCGGTGGGGTGAGCGTGCTGCCCGCGCTCGCCGCGGCCGGGCCGACCCTGGCCCAGGTGGCCACGGCGCGCGGGTTCTCGATCGGGACGGCCGCCGGGGTCAAGACCCTCGCGTCCAGCCAGTGGCGGTACGTCGCCGACACGCAGTTCAACTCGGTGACGATGGGCAACGAGGGCAAGTGGGACGCGACCGAGCCGGCGCAGGGCCAGTTCGACTTCGCGGCCGCCGACTTCATCGCCGACTACGCGCGCACGACCGGGAAGCGGCTGCGGGGGCACACGCTCGTCTGGCACAGCCAGCTGCCGGCGTGGGTGAGCACGGACCGTACCGCCGCGGAACAGCGCCAGGTGCTCCTCGACCACGTGACCGGGGTGGCCGGGCACTTCAAGAACAAGGTCGCCCAGTGGGACGTCGTCAACGAGCCGTTCAACGAGGACGGCACGTTCCGCTCGTCCGTCTGGTACCAGCGGCTCGGTGAGGACTACATCGCCGACGCGCTCACCGCGGCGCGGGCGGCGGACCCGGCGGCGAAGCTGTACATCAACGACTACAACGTCGAGGGCGTCAACGCGAAGAGCACCGGCCTGTACAACCTCGTGCAGCGCCTCCAGGCCCGCGGTGTCCCGATCGACGGTGTCGGCCTGCAGGCGCACCTGATCGTCGGGCAGGTCCCGTCGACGCTGCGGCAGAACATCGAGCGGTTCACCGCGCTCGGCCTGAAGGTCGAGATCACGGAGCTCGACGTGCGGATCCCGTTGCCCGCCGACGCGTCGGAGCTCACCCAGCAGGCCGCGGACTACCGGGCGGTCGTCGGGGCGTGCGCCGCCGTCGCCGGGTGCACCGGGGTGACGACGTGGGGCGTCGGCGAGGCCGACTCGTGGGTGCCGGCGTTCTTCCCCGGGTACGGCGCCGCCCTTCTCTTCGACGAGCAGTGGCGGGCCCGGCCCGCGTACTCGGCGGTCGTCGAGGCGCTCGGCGGCACCCCGAGCGTGCCGGAGCCGCCGGCGACGCCGAGCCTGGTGACGGTCGCGTCGTGGCCGTTCGAGACGGGCCTGGCCGGCTGGGGTTCGCGCGGCAGTGAGGTGACGACGGCCAGCACCGCGGCCGCGCACGGCGGCACCGGCAGTGTCCTGTCGTCGGGGCGGACCGCGACGTGGCAGGGCCCGACCCGCCCGGTCCTGGACCTGCTCACCCCCGGCAAGCTGTACACGGTCTCCGCGTGGGCGCGCACCGCGTCCGGGTCCGGCACCGCCAGGCTCAGCATGCAGCGGCAGAACGGCACCGCCACCCGCTACGAGAACGTCAGCGCCAACACGGCGATCAGCACCACGTGGACCCGGCTCTCCGGCGACTACCTGTTCCTGCCGGGCGCGACGGCGCTGTCGGTGTACCTGGAGACGACGGACACGACCGGCGACCTGTACCTCGACGACGTCACCATCCAGACCGAGGGCACCCCGACGTCGGCGTCCGCGTCGGCCTCGGTGTCGGTCTCGGCCTCGGTGTCGCCGTCCGCGTCGAGGTCCCCGTCCGCTTCGGTCTCCCCGTCCGCGTCGAGGTCGCCGTCGAGGTCGCCGTCGGTGTCGCCCTCGTCGTCGGCGTCTTCCGGCGGTACCGGCTGCGCCGTGCACTACGCGAAGAACGACTGGGGCGGCGGGTTCGCCGGCGACGTCACGGTCACCAACACCGGCTCGACGGCCGTGAACGGGTGGACGCTGCGCTGGACGTTCGCCGGGAACCAGCAGGTGAGCCAGGCCTGGAGCACGGTCCTGACCCAGTCCGGCGCCGCGGTCACCGCCGTCAACGCCGCCTGGAACGGCACCATCCCCGCCGGGGCGTCGGCGAACTTCGGCTTCCTCGCCTCGTACACCGGCGGCAACACCGACCCGTCGGCGTTCACGCTCAACGGCACGGCGTGCACCCTACGGTGATCTGACCGCGGTGTAGACGGTGTTCGCCGACGTGCGGCGCAGCAGCGGGTTGTCGAACGTGACGACCGATGCCCGTACGTCGGCGAACACCGCGGACAGGGTGGCCGTGAACGCCTCGTCCGGCGGGTCGTCGGACCAGAGCCCGAAGACGCCGCCGGGCCGCAGGTGCCCGGCGAGGCGGCGCAGCCCGGCGACGGTGTAGAAGCCGCCGTTGCCGGGGTGCAGCAGGTGCCGCGGGGAGTGGTCGATGTCGACGAGGACGGCGTCCGCCGGGCCGTAGCCCGCGTCGCCGTCGGTCAGGGCGAAGAAGTCGCCGTGGACGAACCGGCAGCGCGGGTCCTCGGTCAGCGCCTTCGACAGGGGCAGCAGCCCCCGCCGGTGCCAGCCGATGACGGCGTCGAGGTAGTCGACGACCACCAGGGACCGGACCCGCTGGTCCTGGAGCACGGCGTGGGCGGTGTACCCGAGACCGAGCCCACCGACGACCACATCAAGGGGGCCGTCGGGCAGCGCCGCGAGGCCCAGCCGGGCCAGCTCGACCTCCGCGACCGTGAACAGGCTCGACATGAGGTACTCGTCGCCGAGCTTCACCTCGTGCACCTCGACGCCGAGCGACGGTTCCCGCCGCCGGCGCAGGCTGACCTCGCCGATGGGGGTCTGCTGCCAGTCGAGTTCCTCGAACCGCCGTGTCATCGACGCACCCTAGCGTGGCGCCGGCGGGTCCCGCGGCGCAGACTGGGAACATGAGCGAATTTCCGGTCATCTTCCGCGGCTACGACCGGGCCCGTGTCGACGCGTTCGTGGCGTCCACGACAGCGGCGCTGGAGTCCGGCGACCCGACCCGGCGGGCCGAGGCGGCGGCCGCGGCGAATGCCGTCAGCTTCCCGTCCGCCTCGTGGCGCGGCTACGACAAGGCCGCCGTCGACCACTACCTGCGCCGCATCGGCAAGGGCCGCCCGGACGACCGCGCGTAACGCCGCTCCGAGACGCTGTCAGGAGACGCTGTTAGGAGACGCTGTCAGGAGACGCTGTTAGGAGACGCTCACGGGCTCGCGGCGCCGCGTGGGCGCCGGCGGCTTCGGCGCGGTCCGCCGGTTCGGCAGCGCGAGCCGGAACACCTTCGCCCACGCGGAGGCGACCTGCTTCGGCAGCGGACCGCTCGTGTACGACAGGCCGTACCGCTGGAACAGGTCCTGGATCTTCGGGGCGATCTCCTGGTAGCGGTTGCTGGGCAGGTCCGGGAACAGGTGGTGCTCGATCTGGAACGACAGGTTGCCGGTCATGAGGTGCATCAGCCGCCCGCCGGAGATGTTCGCCGAGCCGAGCATCTGGCGCAGGTACCACTCGCCGCGGGTCTCGCCCTCGATCGACGACTTCTCGAACGTCTCGACGCCCTTCGGGAAGTGCCCGCACATGATGACGGAGTGCGTCCACAGGTTGCGGATCAGGTTCGCGACCGCGTTCGCCGCGATCGTGTGCAGGAACGACGGCCCCGACAGCAGCGGGTGCAGCACGTAGTCCTTCGCCACCTGGCGCCCGATCTTGCGCAGCACCTGCCGGACGCCGGCCCTGAACTGCGGGCTGCGACGACGCTCCTTCGTCGACAGGTTCCGGCCGAGCTCCAGGTCGTACGCGGCGATGCCGTACTCGAAGAAGCACGCGTTGACGAAGTTCCACAGCGGCTGGCCCAGGTGGATCGGGTGCCACCGCTGGTCCTCGTCGACGCGCATGATCCCGTAGCCGAGGTCGTTGTCGCGGCCGATGACGTTCGTGTACGTGTGGTGCAGCTCGTTGTGGGAGTGTTTCCACTGCTCCGACGGTGACGCGTTGTCCCACTCCCACGTCGTCGAGTGGATCTTCGGGTCGCGCATCCAGTCCCACTGGCCGTGCATGACGTTGTGGCCGATCTCCATGTTCTCGAGGATCTTCGCCACCGACAGGCCGGCCGTGCCGACCAGCCACGCCGGCGGCAGGATCGAGAACAGCAGCACGCCGCGGCTGCCGAGCTCCAGCCAGCGCTGGACCTTGATGACCCGCCGGATGTACGCCGCGTCGCGCTCGCCCCGGCTGCTGATGACCTCGTCGCGGATCGCGTCGAGCTCGCGGCCGATCGCCTCGATGTCCTGCGGCGTCAGATGGCCGACGGGGTTGACGGGCTTGCGCTGCAACGTGGTCACGTTCGGCGGGGTCCTCTCAGCGGTGGGCCGGGGTGGAGTTCGTGATTCGGCCGGCGGGGTCGGCGGCGGTCTCGTGCTTCGGTGCCGGTGGTTCTTCTTGCTTCGGGCCGGTCGGGGTCGGCGCCGGTATCAGGCTTCGAGCCGGCAGGGGCCGGCGGCGGCGGAGATGCACGTCTGGACGAGGACGTTGTCGCCCTCGGTGGCGGTGGTGACCCGGCCGTCGCGCAGGTCCCTGACGGCGCCCTCGCGCAGCGGCAGCACGCAGCCGAAGCAGATACCCATCCGGCAGCCGGACGGCATCAGGACCCCGGCGGCCTCGCCGGCCTCCAGCAGCGGCGTGCCGGGGCCGGCCTCGACGACCTTGCCGGACCGCTGGAACGTCACCGTGCCGCCGTCGCCGTCCGCGGCGACGATCGCGGGCCGGAACCGCTCGACGTGGAGCTCCCGCCGGCCCGTCCAGTACCGCGTCAGCTCGTCGAGCATGTCGTTGGGCCCGCAGGCCCACGTGTCGCGCTCCGCGAGGTCCGGGACGAGCGCCTCGAGGTCGGCGGGGGAGAGGCGGCCGTCGGCGCGGGTGTGCCGCTCGACCAGCCTGACCCTGCCGTCGCGGGCGAGCCCCCGCAGCTCGTCGCCGAAGAGGACGTCGTGTCGTGTCGGCGCGGAGTGTACGAGTACCGCATCCGCCAGCCGGGTGGAGCGCAATATGCCCATCACCGGGGTGAGACCGCTGCCGGCCGTGACGAACAGGACCTTCGCCGCCGTGTCCGCGCCGGTGAACTCGCCGGTGGGGCGCTCCAGGCCGAGCAGCATGCCGGGGTGGGCACGGTCGATCAGGTGGCGGCTGACCGCACCGCCGGCGACCGCGGTCACCGTGACCGTCACCAACCCGTCGGGCCGGTCGGGCGCGCTGGTCAGCGAGTACGCCCGCCACAGCCGCACCCCGTCGACGTCCACGCCGAGCCGCAGGTACTGCCCGGGCTCGTGCCGCCGCCAGCCGCGCCCCGGGCGCAGCGTGAGGGTGACCGCCCGCTCCGTCTCCCGGTGGACCGCGACGACCTTCGCCCGCAGCACGTCGGCGTTGCGCAGCGGCGCGATCACGTCGAGGTAGTCGGCCGGCACCAGCGGCGTCGTCAGGAGCTCGACGACCCGCCAGGCACCGGCGCGCAGGGCTTGAGCAGCGGCCATGGCTCCAGCATGAGGGGATGTTCAGGATAAAATCATGACCGGTCCGCGTGAATCGAGGCGTGATTCTTGTTCCCTGAAGACAAAACCAGCGCGCTCGGCGCCTTCCGGTTGCAGGCCGGCGTCACCGAGTCACTCCGCCACGCCCTGCCGGAGGTCGCCGGTCACGCCGTGGCCGCCATCGTCCAGGAGGTTCCCGCGTACGCAGGAGCCCTCACCGGCGAGATGGGCACGAAGATCGAGCTGGCGGTCCGCGCCGCGCTCGGCGGCTTCCTGAACCTCGCCTCCCGCAAGACCGGCCCCTCACCCATGGCCGCGTCCCTCGAGGGCGCGTACGCGCTCGGCCGGGGCGAGGCCCGCTCCGGCCGCAGCCTCGACGCGCTCCTCGCCGCCTACCGGGTCGGCGCCAGGGTCGCATGGCGGGAGCTCGCCGCCGTCACCGTCGGCGCCGGCATGGCAGCACCGGCCCTGGCGCGGTTCGCCGAGCTGACCTTCGCGTACATCGACGAGCTGTCCGCGGCGAGCGTCACCGGCCACTCCGACGAGCTCGCGACCTCCGGCCGCGCCCGTCGCCGCGCCCTGGACCGCCTCGCGCAGAGCCTCCTGGTGGGCGAGCCCGCCCAGGCCGTCGCCGCGGCCGCGACCGCCGCCGAGGCCGCCGACTGGACCGCGCCGCAGACCCTGACCGCGGTCCTGCTCCCGGACAGCGGCATCCGCGCCGCCCGGCCCGTCGTCGACCTGCTCGACCCGCGGACCCTGCAGACCACCGTCGAGCACCTCCGCGACACGTCGGTCCTGCTCGTCCCCGACGCGCACGGCGCCGCCCGCGGCCACCTGCTGCGCCTCGTGGCCCCGCACGGCGCCGTCACCGGCCCGCCCGTGCCGTGGTCCCTGGCCCGCCACTCGTTCGAGCGCGCCGTCCGCGTGTCCCGGCTCTTCCCGGGCGCCGCCCCCGTCGACACCGAGGAGCACCTGGTCGACCTCGTCGTCACCGCCGACCCCCGCGCCCTGGCCGACCTGCGCGAGCAGGCCCTGGCCCCGCTCGCCGGCGAGCGCGAGTCCACCGTCACGAAGCTCGTCGAGACCCTGCGCAGCTGGCTGCTGCACCAGGGCCGCCGCGACGACGTGGCCGCCGACCTCTTCGTCCACCCGCAGACCGTCCGCTACCGCGTGGCCAAGCTCCGCGAGCTGTACGGCGACCGCCTCCGCGACCCCGAGTGGCTCCTCCTGCTGACCGTCGCCCTCGGCACCCCCACCGTCACCCCCTGAAACCCAGCGCCAGCACGGTTTGCACGACACTCACCAGCACGCACTACACTCGGTGCCTGAGCGGTGGACAGATTCGCTGTCCGATTTTCTTGCGTGCGTTACGGTGTGTTGAAAGCCGTGCGCCACCGCCGCCGCCCTCCGTTTCGTCCGCCGCAACCGCCCACGCCAGCCATCCCTCCCTGCCGGCGATTCGCAGCAACCCGGGTCGCGCGCGCCGTCACCGCGACGCTGCCACGCCCGCCCCGTCGAGTCCGCCAGCGCGGCAACTCTCGCTCGGGTGGCCGGGCCGCCCGCCTGACGTGCTCGGGTGCCAGGCCGCTCGCCCGACGTGCTCGGGTGCCGGGCCGCTCGCCTGACGTGCCAGAACGCCTCGACCGGATCTGACCTCGCGCGTGGCGTTGCGGAGGGGTCAGGTCGCCGACCGGTTTGAACTCGCCGTCGGAGCCGGCCCCGCGGGTGCTCGCCGCTTCTGGGGATCTCCACCTTGGTGTCCGGCATGCCGAACTCGGGCATGTGCTGGAACGCCAGCAGGGGGTCGTTGTCTTCTCGCCGCTGCTGGCCGCCTTGCGCTGCGGGTGTCGCCGCCCCGCGCTTGTCGTGCAGGCGGTGGAACGACGCGGCGTCGGGGCTGCCTTCCGGTTGGGTTGCCTTCCGTTCCGGACGCAGACGCTGGTCAATGCCCCTGTATGGGGCCTTTGTTCCATAGAAGGTGCGCGATCCACCTACGAGATGATCTTCAAAGTGCAGGTGGATCGCGCGACGTCTATGCGGGGCGGGGTGTTGACCAACGTCTGGGTCGGCAGGCAGGTGGGAGGGTGAGTCGGGTCAGTGTTGCGGGTGCCAGTCGCCGAGGTAGGTGTCGATGGTGGTGGCGGCGGCCTGGTCCGGGGTCAGCTGGGGGCGGTCGGCGGTGATCGCGGCGCCGGGGCCGCGGTTGTGGAACTCGGCGTAGCGGGCGTCGCGCCAGGACCAGGTGCCGAAGTCGGTCCACGGCGCGGCGGCGACGTGCGCGCCGAGGGTCGAGTCGCGGATGACGGTCTGGGCGATCGCGGCCGGGTCGTTGCTCGGGTGCCACGGGCGGCCCAGGAAGACCGTGCCGGCGGGGGCGTCGCTGGTCAGCTTGCTGTTGACGATCAGGAAGCCGAACGGGTTGGCGATCGACGTGCTCGCGGCGGTCACGTAGCCGTTGTTGGTGGTCGAGCCGCGGTTCAGGGAGCGGATCTCGCAGCGGTCGAAGACGGTGGTGGCGCGGCCGAAGATGAAGTCGACGTCGCCCTCGACGTAGCACTTGCGCAGGTAGACGCGGCTGATGGTGGCGGCGTCGGGGGTGTTGACGTACAGGGTGTCCTGGTTGCCGAGGAAGCGGACGTTGTCGAAGGCGACACGGTCGGCGCGGGTGAGGACGGCGACGGCCTGCTTCGATGTGATCTCGGGGTGGGCGGCCTCGTCGAAGTCGTTGGCGAAGGTCAGGTTGCGGGCGGAGAAGCCGGCGCCGGAGATGGTGACCGAGGCGCTGCCCGAGGTGCCCCACGTGCCGCCGTCCGGGCGGGGGGTGCCGTTGGCGCGGTCGTCGACGATCACCACCTGGGTGGGGTCGGCGCCCTGGCCGCGCAGCACGATGTCGGGCTTGTCGGCGGGGATGATCACCTGGCCGCGGTAGACGCCGGGCCTGACCTTGATGGTGAACGGCCCGGGGTTCCCGGACGGCACGGCGTCCACGGCGGCCTGGATGCTGGTGTGGTCGCCCGAGCCGTCGGCGGCGACCGTCAGGTGCGGGCCCGGCCGCGCGCCGGCGGGTGACGCGGCGAGACCGGCGGTGGTGCTGCCGGCGACCGCGCCGAGCGCGGCGGTGAGCAGGGTTCGGCGGGAGGTCATCCATCGAGCTTTGCAAACGTTTGCTGCCCCTGGCAAGACCCGAAGCACTCAGGAATGCGCTTTCATAACGGGTTTTCATGAAGGGTGGGCGCCGTCATAGCGCCGGAGGATGGTCCGTCGCGGGATTACCCGCCGGTAGCGGAGTGGCTCCAGACTGGCCTGGCATTTATTGATGCCAATATGAGGAGCCCGCCATGCACCACCTCAGACGGCTCGCCCTGGTCGTCGTCGCGGCGCTCGCCGTGACGTTCGGCGGCGGCCAGGTCACGCCCGCGCTCGCGGCCAACCCGTACGAGCGCGGCCCCGCACCCACCGTCGCCTCCATCGAGGCCACCCGCGGGTCGTTCGCCATCGGCCAGACCACGGTGGCGCGCGGCAGCGTCACCGGGTTCGGCGGCGGCACCATCTACTACCCGACCAGCACGACCGCCGGCACCTTCGGCGCCGTCGCGATCTCACCCGGCTACACCGCGTCGCAGTCCAGCGTCGCCTGGCTCGGCCCGCGCCTCGCCTCGCAGGGCTTCGTCATCATCACCATCGACACCCTGTCCACCCTGGACCAGCCGGCCAGTCGCGGCCGCCAGCTGCTCGCCGCGCTGGACTACCTGACCGGCAGCAGCTCCGTGCGCACGCGCATCGACGCGAGCCGGCTCGGCGTCATGGGCCACTCCATGGGTGGCGGCGGCAGCCTCGCCGCGGCCACGACCCGGCCCGCGCTGCAGGCCGCCATCCCGCTCACACCCTGGAACACCACGAAGACCTGGTCGTCGGTGCAGGTCCCGACGCTCATCATCGGCGCCGAGAACGACAGCGTCGCGCCGGTCGCCTCGCACGCCGAGCCGTTCTATACGAGCCTGCCGGCGAGCCTCGACAAGGCGTACCTGGAGCTCAACAACGCCTCGCACTCGGCGCCCACGTCCAGCAATGTGACGGTCGCGAAGTACAGCATCTCCTGGCTCAAGCGGTTCGTCGACAACGACACCCGCTACGAGCAGTTCCTGTGCCCCAAGCCGTCCGGGTCGGCGATCGAGGAGTACCGCGACACCTGCCCGCACTCGGGCTGACGAATTCCGTCCGTCAGTACACAAGCAGGACCCGCCGGGAGGGGGGAAACATTCCCGGCGGGTCCGTCCTGTCACAGCACTTCTACGGCAGCGTCACCCGCTGCGCGTTGGTCCCGTTGCAGTCCCAGATCTGCATCTGGGTTCCGTCGGTGGTACTGCCCGACGGGTCGTCCAGGCAGCGCCCCGACTGCGGGTTGCGCAGCGCCTGGCTGGCGGACACGTACGTCCACTGCTGCGCCCCGGTGCCGTTGCAGTCCCACAGCTGGACCTTGGTGCCGTTGGCGGTGCCGCTGGCGCTGACGTCGAGGCACTTGCCCAGCGCGCGGACGGACCCGTCGCCGGGCAGGGTCCACTTCTGGGCGGCGGTGCCGTTGCACGTCCAGATCTGGACCTTGGTGCCGTTGGCGGTGGCGCCGGCGTTGACGTCCACGCACTTGCCCACGCCGGTGAGGGTGAGCGGCCCACCCGTACCGCCGCCGCCTCCGCCACTGGAGATCAGGAAGCGGTTGTTGGCGGTGTTCCAGTGCGTCGCCAGGTAGGACCCGGCGGGCGGGTTGGTGTTGAAGTAGTCGTTCTTGTTGCAGTCCAGACGGTTGTCCTGGGCCTGGTCGGTGCAGACGATCCGCATGACCGTGCCGGGGCCGTCGTTGTAGCACATGATGTCGTAGTCGTCGGTGCAGTGGCCGTACGCGGTGTGGTTCGGCGACGAGCTCATCACCGCGCCCATCGCGTGGGTCAGCTCGTGCGCGGCCGGACCCGCCGACCAGCAGCCCGAGTCGACCCGGCTGAACGAGGCGCCGGAGTTGTTGGCGTTGTCCTGCCCCGGCCGGTCGTCGAGCGTCACGTACGCGACGCCGCACAGCGCGGTGGCGTCCACGTACATCAGGTACTTGCGGTCGGTGCGGTTGAAGCCGAGGGCCTTGATCGCGTTGACCGAGTTGCCGAAGTCGCTGAGCGCGCTGTTGGCGATCGCGACGTTCGTGACCGTGATGTTGCAGCTGCTGTCGGTGACGAACCGGACGTGCCGGGTCCCGCCGGTCTGCGCGGCGGAGGCGCTGTAGATGTCGTCGACCTGGGAGGACCAGGTGCGGATCGACGCGAGGTACTGGTTGTAGCGGTCGGCGTTGCCGGAGCCGCGCACGTACAGGACCTGCACGCGGTTGCCGGACACGCCGTCGCCGTCGCAGACGACGCTGAGCGGGTTGACCGCGAGCCCCGTCAGCGGCGGCACCGACTTGGACACGTCGAGGCCCTGGAACGGCGCGTCGGGGCCGTGCGTGCAGGCGCCCGGCACGGCCTTGACCTCGAGCAGGCCGGCGCAACGGCCGGTGCCCGCCTTGAACCCGCCGTAGACGAGACCCCGGGCGGGGTCGTCGGCGGGCATCTTGAACGTCGCGGTTTCGCCGGCGTCGGCGACCGCGGTGTGGGCTCCGAGCCCCGCCGCGACCAGCACGAGTGCGGCGGCGGCGAGCAGGAGGCGGTGCGGATGGATGGAACGTCTCATGACTACTCCCGGTGGCGGCCGGTTCGTGACATCGTGACATCGATGTCACAGGTTTGTAGCCAGTGTCGTCCTCACTATCACTTAGGTCAATATGTGCGGATCTCCAGACCGGGATCTCAGGAGGTCAGGGCCGCCGCGAGCCGCACCGTGCCGGTCTCGTCGAGGTGCGCGACACGCCCCTTGCCGGCGGTCTTCGCCGCGTACATCGCGACGTCCGCGTCGTGCAGCAGCTCGTCGATCCCGGCGTGCCCGCGCCAGCCCGCGACCCCGATGCTCGCCTGCGGCAGCAGCGCCGCCCCGGCGGTGCCGGTCGCTCCCAGCACCGCGTTCGGGACCGGCTCCTGGATCGCCGCGAGGAGTCGGCCCGCGACGTGAACGGCGTCGCCGGCGGCGTCCATGCCGTCCAGCACCACCGCGAACTCGTCGCCGCCGAGCCGGGCGGCCGTGTCGGCGCCGCGGATGCCGTCGCGGAGCCGCTGCGCGACCGCGACCAGGAGCTGGTCGCCGGCCGCGTGCCCGTAGGTGTCGTTGACCTGCTTGAACCCGTCCAGGTCGATGAGCAGCACCGCGACCGGGCCGCCACGGCGGGCCCGGGCGAGGGCGTGGCCGAGGTGCTCGCGCAGCAGCGACCGGTTCGCCAGTCCCGTGAGGTTGTCGTGGAACGCCTGATAGTGCAGGTCGGCGGCGTGCTCGGCGTTGACCAGGCCGAGGGACGTCTGCGCGGCGAGGGTCGCGAGCGACGGGCGCACCTCGGCGGACCCGTTGCCGACCAGGAGGTCACCGAAGTGCTGCTTGTCGGAGCGCAGCGGGATCCGGACGCCGCCACCCTCCGCCGCCGGCGGCACCGGGCCGGTCAGGAGCTCCACCGGTACAGGACCGGCGGCGGTCACCACGAGGTCGTCGACGACGGTGACGGCCCACCCGCCGGGGATGCCGTCGAGCAGCTCGACCGCCGCCTCCGCGCTCAGCCGCAGGATCGTCTCCCGGTCCTGCGTGGTCGCGAGCGTCGAGCCGAGCCGGGCGAACACCCGCTCCCGCGCCGCGGCCCGCTCCTGGCGCCGGGTCGACTCCGCGACCGCCGCCGTGAACAGCGCGAGCGGCGGCACCCCGGGCGCCTGCTGGAGGAACTGCGCGACGTGCGACGGCTCCGTCAACGCCACCCCGGCGACCGCGGCGGCGAAGACGAGCACCGTGAACGCGAGCACGTGCCGCCACGTGCCGTACAGGCCGCGGAACGACACGAACACGAACAGCAGCCCCAGCGTCGCCACCCAGTCCCGCATGCCGAGACCGATCGCGAGCAGGGCGAGGGCCTCGAACGGGATCATCCACGCGGGGAACGTGCCCAGCCGGTACTGGCGCAACCACCACCCGGCGAGCGCGACCGCGGCCACGGCGGCGGCGACCCGCGCCGTGACCGGCCCGGTGCCGTGGCCCAGCACCCGGGGCAGCACGGTGACGAGGTTGAAGACTCCGAAGATCACGAAGAGCCAGCGGATCCGCCCGCCCAGCTGCTTCGGCGGCGCGAGCCGTCGGAGATTCATACCCCCGTCATCGGCAGATCCTCGGTCGACGTGAGCGGTGACGGACCGCTACCCTGTCCGCACGCGATACCGCTCAGCTCGG
The DNA here is from genome assembly GCF_040614215.1 of Dactylosporangium sp. NPDC006015. Lineage (NCBI taxonomy): Bacteria > Bacillati > Actinomycetota > Actinomycetes > Micromonosporales > Micromonosporaceae > Dactylosporangium > Dactylosporangium sp. NPDC006015. Next base: position 49,245 of record NZ_JBEXUD010000053.1, on the reverse strand, counting down.
CACCACTCCGGCCGAACAAGACGTCGGCCGGGAAACACCGGCACAGGACGAGGCGGTGAGGTCAGGCGTTGGACGAGCCGGAGCGGCGCGCTGACACGCTGGCCGACGGTGTCCGTCGGCTGCTGCTGCTCTACGCCCCGCTCTTCGCCGTCGCCCTCGGCTGGGCCGTCGCCCGCGGGCTCGGGTTCGACGGCATGACGATCCTCGGATGGCTGCCCGGGGCGCTGTCCCTCGCGGTCGCCTCCTGGTTCCTGTTCCAGGCGTCCCGCCTCGACCGGCTCGCCCCCGCCGGTCGGCGCTTCTGGCGGCTCATGGGCATCGCCGCACTGTTCATCGCGCCCGCCACGAAACCCCTGACCGAGGCGAGCCTCGGCGGCCGCAAGTCAGGGCCCGTCCTCGCCGGCGCCGTGCTGCTGCTCAGCATCGCGCTGCTGCTGGTGCTGTGGGGGCTGCTCCGGCTGCCGACCCGCAGCCGAAGTCGCGGCGACTGGCTGCGCCTCGGCCTCGACGCCGCGACCGTCCTGGTGTGCTCGGCGACGTTCCTGTGGCAGTTCGTGCTCGAGCCGATCTCCGACGCCCGCGCCGACCTGCCACGCGCCCTTGGGCTGCTGGTGCTGAGCCTGCTGTGCCTGCTCGCCGTCCTCGCCGTCGTGAAGCTCATCCTCGTCGGCACCGACGCCGTCGACATGCTCGCGCTGCAGTCCCTCGCCGGCGTCGTCGTGCTCGGCGCGGTCGGGTCCGCGCTCGTGCCCGTGCTGCAGAACGACCGGCTCGCCGGCGTCTCCGACATCATCACCACTGCCGAGGGCACGATGGTCGGCCTCGCCGGGGTCGTGCAGCTGCGCCGCGTCCGGCCGGCGACCGTGGTCCGCCGGCGGCGCCGCCCGTACAGCATCCTGCCCTACTTCGCGGTCGTCGGCGTCTATCTGCTGCTCGTCGCGAACAGCGGCGACGGCCCCGTCCTCGCCGGCGCGGTCGCCGCGACCGCCACCGTCGTGCTGCGGCAACTGCTCGCGTTCCGGGACAACGACGCGCTGCTCGGCACGGTCCGCGAGCACCAGCGGCTCCTGCACGAGCAGGCGACCCACGACGCGCTCACCGGCCTGCCGAACCGGTCCCTGTTCAACGACACCCTCGACGAGGCCTTCCACGGCGCCGCGATCCTGGTCGACCTCGACGACTTCAAGACCGTCAACGACACCCTCGGCCACCACGTCGGCGACGGCCTGCTCGTCGAGGTCGGCCGCCGGCTGCGCGCCGCCGTGCGCCCCGGCGACCTCGTGGCCCGCCTCGGCGGCGACGAGTTCGCGGTCCTGCTGCCACTCGCCGACGAGGCCGCCGCCGGTGAGGTCGCCGAACGGATCCTGGCCGAGCTCGCCAACCCCGTCACAACACACGGCCACCTGCTGACCGTGAACGCCAGCGTCGGCGTCGCGCAGCGCCCCGCTTCCGACGACCCCCAGCTGCTGCTCCGCCACGCGGACATCGCCATGTACGCCGCGAAACAGGCCGGCAAGGGACGGTTCGCCCGGTACAGCCCGACGCTGGCCGGCCTGCTCGCCACCCCGGCCCAGCGCGCCGACGAACTCCGCGCCGCGATCAACGCGGGCCGCGTCGAGCTCACCCACGAGCCGATCGCCCGCCTCACCGACGGCGCCGAGGTCGAACGCCGCCTCAGCGCCCGCTGGCCCTCCGTCGACGTCGCCGACCTGACCGTGCCCCTGGTCCGCTGGCTGCTCACCGAGGCGTGCCGCGTGACACCCCCGGGCCGCCCGTTCACCGTCGACGTGAGCCGCTCGGCGCTGCTCGCCCCCGGTTTCCCGCACGACGTCGCCGGCATCCTGGCCGCCGCGGCCGTCGCCCCCGCCAGCCTTACCCTGGCCGTGCCGGCCGCTCTCGCGGGCGAGGACGCCGGCGAGGGTACGGGGGTCCGCGGTGCACTGCAGGAGCTCCGCGCGATCGGCGTCGGCCTGGCCCTGGACCACACCGGCACCGCACACGCCCGCCTCGACCTGCTGGTCTCGTTGCCGTTCACACGCCTGGTGCTGGACGCCGCCCTGTTCCCGACTGCTGGCCCAGTCCCCGCGACCGCCCCTTTCTCCCCGGACGGCCACTACTCCGCGAACGCCCCTTTCCCCGCGGACGGCCGCTTCGCTGCGAATGCCCCCTTTCCCGCAGACGTCCGCTTCGCCGCTGATGCTCACTTTCGAGCAGATCACCCCTTTTCTCCGGGTAGCCCCTTCTCCGCGGACGACCTCGACCGCCGCCGCGATGCCCTCGTCGACGCCGTGGCCCGACTGGTCGCTGCAACGGGCGTAGAGACGGTGATCAGTGGCGTCAGCGACCCCGGCCAGGTGGCGCGCCTACGGCACCTCGGGTTCACGCTCGGCTCGGGCCCAGCCGTCACCGCGGTCGGCGACCTCCGCCTTTCGAGCCACTGACGCAGGCGCCTCGCGCCGGCGGTCGAGGCCATGCGGCGAGCGGAGGGGTACGCCCGTTGCGGCGACCAGACGGGGCCGCCGAAGCCACTCGGGCCCGGCCTGCACCACCCCCGAGCCCGGCCTGGCACTGCCGCGCCCGCCCGTGTCCGGAACCGCCGGCCTCGCCCGTGTCCGGAGACTGCCGCGCCTGCCCGAGTCCGGCCAGCCTGCCCGCTGCCGCTGTCACCCGAGCCGCCGGCCTGAAACCACCCAGGTCACTGCCTCGAAGTCACCCACGCGCAGAGTCCGAGCCGACTGAGCCGCCGGCCTGAAGTCGCTCAAGCCCGGCCCGAAGTCACCCGAGCCGCTGATCGAGGCCGCAGCTCGGGCTGCTGCCTCGGCGCCCTCCAAGGGCCGCCGACCCGCGGAACCTCCCGGCGCCTGCCGGAAGTCTCTTTGCGCCATTGATCCGGAGCTCTCCCGGCTGCTGACCCGACCACTCCGGAACCCTCCCGAGCCGCTGGTCCGACCGTGGGCCCGACCCGACCGCGGGCCCGACCCGACCGCGGGCCCGACCGACCGTGGGGTCGCGATGTCGCGCGCGTGGCCCGCGCGGGCGTCGCGGGCGCGGGCGTCGCGGGCGACCGGGCGGCTGGGTGGTGCGGGGGAGGCCTTGCTGCAAGCTGCTGCGACCACCCCATGGCGGAGGACGGCCGGAGGTTCTCGGTGGCGGCGTTCCTTCTTCAACACCGTAACGCATGCCTGCAAATCGTGACTACGGCGAGGAATGAGTCACGTGCGGAACGTAGCGGGCCAGTACAGGCGCCGCGAGCAGACGCAAACAGTCACCGGCAGTCACAAGAGAGCGCTCTCCAGTGATCGGCGCAGTGGGGGAAGGGTAATGGGCAGGTCGGAGGCATCACGCTTCGTACGGATCGAAAAATAAGTGGCGCGCGGGGTGGCTGACCTCTTGACAGGGCCGCTCGATCGGGCAACCCTCGTCCTTGGAGAGCGCTCTCCCACCCCGACTCCGGAGCCGCCGTTCACGGTCCCGGAGTGACACACCCCCCCGGATGGCCGGACCGAGCACCACCGTACCCCTACGGTGGCGCTGCCGGCTGCCGCCCGCCCTGAAACCGGGAGCAATTGATGCTGACCGCCGCACGACCGGCGCGCCGCCGCCGCCGGAATCTGATCATCGCGTCCGCCGCCGCCATGCTCATGCTGGCGACGTACGCGGTGACCACGACCTTGACGGCCTCCGCGGCCGACACCCTCCTCTCGCAAGGCAAGACCGCGCTGTCGTCGTCCGACGAGAACGGCGGCACCCCCGCCTCCGCCGCGTTCGACGGCAACACGACCGGCACCCGCTGGTCGTCGGCCGCGTCCGACCCGCAGTGGCTGCGTGTCGACCTGGGCCAGACCGCGACGATCACGCAGATCAAGCTGTACTGGGAGACCGCGTACGCGACGGCGTTCAAGCTGCAGACCTCACCGGACGGCAACACCTGGACCGACATCAAGTCGGTGACCGGGGCGACCGGCGGCGCGCAGACCTACGACGTGACCGGCTCCGGCCGGTACGTGCGGATGTACGGCACCGCCCGCGCCACCGGCTACGGCTACTCGCTGTGGGAGTTCCAGGTCTACGGATCGTTCGGCGGCACCAACCCCGGCACCTGTAACACGACGGCCAACGCCGCGCAGGGCAAGCCCGCCACGGCCTCGAGCGCCGAGAACACGGGCGCCAACGCCGCCGGCGCGGCCGTGGACGGCAACACCGGCACCCGCTGGTCCAGCCAGTTCAGCGACCCGCAGTGGCTGGCCGTCGACCTCGGCAGCAGCCAGTCGATCTGCCAGGTGACGATCAACTGGGAGGCCGCGTACGGCAAGGACTTCCAGATCCAGACGTCGCCGGACGGCAACACGTACACCACGATCAAGACCGTGACCGGCGGCACCGGCGGCATCCAGACCCTCGACGTGACCGGCACCGGTCGCTTCGTCCGGGTGTACGGCACCGCCCGCGCGACCGGCTACGGCTACTCGATCTGGGAGTTCATCGTCCGGACCGGCACCGGCCCGACGTCGAACACGCCGTCGCAGCCGACGTCCCCGTCCCCGTCGACGACCCCCTCGACGTCCACCGGCCCGATCCAGGGCGGCGGCGACCTCGGCGCCAACGTGATCGTCTTCGACCCGTCGCAGTCCAGCGCGACGATCCAGGCGAAGCTCGACCAGGTCTTCACGCAGCAGGAGACCGCGCAGTTCGGCCCCGGCCGCATCCAGTTCCTGTTCAAGCCCGGCACGTACAGCGGCCTCAACGCCCAGATCGGTTTCTACACCTCGATCAACGGCCTCGGCCAGAACCCGCAGGACGTCCGGATCAACGGTGACATCACCGTCGACGCCGGCTGGTTCGGGGGCAACGCGACGCAGAACTTCTGGCGCTCGGCGGAGAACCTGTCCGTGTACCCGGTCAACGGCATCGACCGGTGGGCCGTCGCGCAGGCCGCCCCGTTCCGCCGCATGGACATCCACGGCGGCATGACCCTCGCGTCGCCGAACTGCGGCTGGGCGTCCGGCGGCTACATCGCCGACTCCCGCGTCACGGGCAACATCAACCCCTGCTCGCAGCAGCAGTGGTTCACCCGTGACAGCACGATCGGCAGCTGGAACGGCTCGGTCTGGAACATGGTGTTCTCCGGCGTGCAGGGCGCCCCGGCGAACAGCTTCCCGAACCCGCCGTACACCACGATCAACCAGAGCCCGATCACGCAGGAGAAGCCGTACCTGTACATGGACGCCTCCGGCGCGTACCGGGTGTTCGTGCCGTCGCTGCGCACCAACAGCAGCGGCGCCACCTGGATCAACGGCCAGACCCCGGGCACCTCGCTCGCGCTGACCCAGTTCTACGTCGCCAAGCCGGGCGTCACGGCCGCGACCCTCAACGCCGCCGTCGCGCAGGGCCTCAACCTGCTCTTCACCCCCGGCGTGTACCACCTGAACAGCACCGTCAACATCAACCGCGCCAACACCGTGGTCCTCGGCCTCGGGTACGCCACGATCGTCGCGGACAACGGCGCCCTGCCGATGGCCATCGGCGACGTCGACGGGGTCAAGATCGCCAGCCTGCTCTTCGACGCCGGCCCGACGAACTCCCCGGCGCTGCTGCAGGTCGGCCCGAACGGCGCCAGCGGCAACCACGCCACCGCCCCGAACCTCATCTCCGACGTGTTCCTGCGCGTCGGCGGCGCGGGCGCGGCCAAGGCGAGCGCGGCCCTGATCGTCAACAACAACAACACGATCATCGACCACATCTGGGCGTGGCGCGCGGACCACGGCGACGGCGCGGGCTGGACCTCCAACCCGTCCGACAACGGCCTCATCGTCAACGGCCAGAACGTCCTCGCCTACGGCCTGTTCGTCGAGCACTTCAACAAGTACAACGTGGTCTGGAACGGCAACGGCGGCCGCACGATCTTCTTCCAGAACGAGCTGCCGTACGACCCGCCGTCGGCCGCCGCCTGGTCCCACGACGGGATCGTCGGCTACGCCGCCTACAAGGTCGGCGCCAACGTCACCAGCCACGAGGGCTGGGGCATGGGCAGCTACTGCGTGTTCACCACGGACTCGTCGATCGCCGCCTACCACTCGTTCGAAGTGCCCAACACCCCGAACGTGAAGTTCCACAACATCATGACCGTGTCCCTGGGCAAGGGCTCCATCACCCACGTCATCAACGACACGGGCGCCCCCGCCCTCCCGTCCGCGGTGACCCCGTCCAACGTGATCAGCTACCCCTGATCACGACCTGAGAACAGGCAGGACCCGCACAGCACACCGAGGGCCGGTCTCCCGAACGGGGAGGCCGGCCCTCGGCCGTCGCGGCACGCCGGCAGATCAGGCGTGTGAGACGGTCAGGGCGTAGAACTTGACCTTCGCGCCGTTGGTGGTGCTGTCGGAGGAGGACTGGTTGTAGGAGCCGGCCTTGAAGTACATGCCGTACTGGTTGAACGACGACGGGATCGGGTAGCTGGTGGTGCTGCCGTTGACGGTCAGGTTGATCCGGTTGCCGCCGGAGATGGCGATGACGTAGGACCACTTGACGCCGAGCGGGACGTTGCCGACGAGGTGCAGGGTCTGGCCGCCGTCGGGGGAGTTCTCGGTGCCGAGGTAGATGTCGCCGTTGGGGCGGTAGTACAGCTCCAGCAGCGGCTTCGTCGACGGGCCGCCGGTGCCGAGGTGGACCTGGCCGACGCAGACGTTCTTCGTCACGTTCGGGATGCGCAGGGTCGCGCTCATGCGGTGTGACCCGGCGAGGCGCCAGTCCGCGGCGGTGCCGTTCGCGTTCATCTCGCGCAGCTCGGAGCGGGCGTAGTTGGAGTTCGGGGTGGTGACGCCCTTCTCCGGGGCCCAGAAGGTCATCGAGCCGTCGTTCTTGTCGGTGAAGAAGTACGCCGGGTTCGTGTACCCGTTCGGGCCGCGCAGCTGCGACGACGGGATGGTCGTGGGCGCGCCGGGGGAGCCGACGGGCAGCTGCAGCTGCCAGATCGACAGGTCGAAGTTGCCGCCGGGCGCGACCGCGGGGTTCAGGCCGCCGGAGGGCGGCGGCACGGTGCCGCCGGGCAGGGTCCACGTCTGGTTGGCGGCGCCGGTGCACGTCCAGATCTGCAGCCGGGTGCCGTTCGCCGAGCTCTGCCCGGTCGCGTCGAGGCACTTGCCGGAGCCGGCGTTGACCAGGGTGCCGTTCGAGGCGGTCCACTGCTGCGCCCCGGTGCCGTTGCAGTCGTACAGCTGGATGAGCGCGCCGTTCGCGGTCGACGCGGCGGTCACGTCGAGGCACTTGCCGAGCGCCTTGATGGTCGTGCCGTCGACGGTCCAGGTCTGGGCGGCGGTGCCGTTGCAGTCGTAGAGCTGGACCGCGGTGCCGTTGGCGGGGCTGGCCGCGGCCACGTCCACGCACTTGCCGCCGAGTCCCGTGATGGGTCCCGCGGTGGCGGCGTTGGCGTCGGTACCGCCGAGCGTCACGGCGAGAACCGCGGTGGTCGCCACCAGGAGGGCTGCGCCGGCGAGGGTGGGTCTGTTCATGGGGGTGTCCCTTGCGGAAGCGGGGCGGGGGATTAGGCAAAGTGGTTAACAATAAACACTCCTATCAATGCCTTGTCAATGAACCGGTGTCGCGCATGTTGACGAACCGTCAGCCATCTGAAATCTTGGATGCCCAGCGACGCAAGAAATTTGCATAACCCGTCAAGATTTTGTGCGCCGCTGTGCAAGCCGCGTAGCAGTCGACCGCCACCGCCTGCTCCGTACACCTCACCGTCCGTCCCCGCCGCCGCGACCAGACAAGCTCCGACAGCCCGCTGGACGTCCTCCCGCGGGCTCGGTGCGTCGCGCCCCCCGCCCCGAGAGGCCAAGACGTCATGAGAACTCGAAAGACCAGGTGGCGGCTCTTTGCCGCGGTCCTGGCGACCGCGGTCATCGCCGCCACGATGCCCCCGGCCGCGCAGGCCGCCGGCGGGCCCAACCTCGCCCTCGGCAAGTCCGTACAGGCCAGCAGCTCCAACGGCCCGTACGGCACCGGCAACGTCAACGACAACAACGCCGGGTCGTACTGGGAGAGCACCAACAACGTGTTCCCGCAGTGGATCCAGGTCGACCTGGGCGCCAACACGGCCATCGACCAGGTGGTGCTGAAGCTGCCCTCGAACTGGGGCACCCGCACGCAGACCCTGGCCGTGCAGGGCAGCGTCAACGGCACCGCGTTCAACGACCTGTCGCCGTCGGCCGGGCGGGTGTTCAACCAGTCCGCGCAGAACGTGGTGACCATCAACTTCACCGCGGCCAGCGTCCGGTACGTGCGGGTCACCATCTCCGCCAACACCGGCTGGCCCGCCGCGCAGCTGTCGGAGTTCGAGATCTACGGCGCCGCGGGCACCGTCCAGCCGCCGACCGCACCCGGCAACCTCGCCTACACCCAGCCCGCGTCGGGCCAGATCCGGCTCACGTGGACCGCGTCGACCTCGGCGGCGGGCATCGCCAGCTACCAGGTCTTCGCCAACGGCGCGCTGCGGGCGACGGTCGGCGGCAACGTCCTGGTGTACACCGACACGCAGCCGGACACGGCGACGGTCGAGTACTACGTGAAGGCGACCGACCCGGCGGGTAACACGTCGGCGGAGAGCAACCACGTCACCCGGACCGGGACCACCCCGCCGAACGGCACGAACCTGGCCCAGGGCAAGGCGATCGAGGCCAACTCCTCGGTGTTCTCGTTCGTGGCGACCAACGCCAACGACGGCAACGTCGGCTCCTACTGGGAGTCCAACGGCCTCCCCGGCATCCTGACGGTGAAGCTCGGCTCCAACGCCGACATCAGCTCCGTCGTCGTGAAGCTCAACCCCGACACTGCGTGGGGCCCGCGCACCCAGGCGATCCAGGTCCTCGGCCGCGAGCAGTCCGCGACCGGGTTCACGTCGCTGAAGGCCCGCGCCGACTACGGCTTCAGCCCGACCGGCAACCAGAACACGGTGTCGATCCCCGTCAGCGGCCGCGTCGCCGACCTGCAGCTGCAGATCTTCACCAACAACGGCGCCCCCGGCGGCCAGGTCGCCGAGCTCCAGGTCATCGGCACCCCGGCGCCGAACCCGGACCTCGTCGTCACCGCCCTCACGTGGTCGCCGTCGGCCCCGACCGAGGTCACCCCGGTCACGGTCTCCGCGACGGTGCGCAACGCCGGCACCGCCGCTTCCGCCGCCACCACGGTCAACGTCAACGTCGGCGGGGCCTCCGCCGGGACCGCCGCCGTCGGTGCGCTCGCCGCCGGCGCGTCCACGACCGTCACCGTCAACGCCGGCACCCGCGCCATGGGCAGCTACCCGGTGTCCGCGACCGTCGACCCCGCGAACACGGTCGCCGAGCAGGACGAGTCCAACAACGCGTTCACCGCCTCGTCGCAGCTCGTCGTCGCCCAGGCGCCCGGCCCGGACCTGCAGGTGCTGGGCGTGTCGTCGAACCCGGCGAACCCCGCGGTCGGCGCGGCCGTCAGCTTCACCGTCGCCGTCAACAACCGCGGTACCACCGCGTCCGGCGTCAACACGGTCACCCGCGTCACCGTCGGCGGCACCACGCTCAACGGCACCACGGGCTCGATCGCGGCCGGCGCCACCGCCAACGTCGCGATCAGCGGCACCTGGACCGCGACCAGCGGCGGCGCGACCATCACCGCGACCGCCGACGCCACCGGCGTGCTCACGGAGACCAACGAGAGCAACAACACCTTCACGCAGTCGATCGTCGTCGGGCGGGGCGCGGCGGTGCCGTACACCTCGTACGAGGCGGAGGCCGGCACCTACCAGGGCACCCTGGTGACCGCCGACTCGCTGCGCACGTTCGGGCACACCAACTTCGGCACCGAGTCCTCGGGCCGCGCGTCGGTGCGCCTCAACAGCCAGGGCAACTACGTCGAGATCACCTCGACCAACCAGGCGAACTCGATCGTCGTGCGCAACTCCGTCCCGGACTCCGCTTCCGGCGGCGGTCAGGACTACACGATCAGCCTGTACGCCAACAACGTCTTCGTCCAGAAGATCACGCTGTCCTCGAAGTACAGCTGGCTGTACGGCACGACGGACGACACCGAGTCGCTGTCGAACTCGCCGCAGGCCAACGCCCGCCGCCTGTTCGACGAGTCGCACGCGCTGCTGGCGTCGTCCTACCCGCCCGGCACCAAGTTCAAGCTGCAGCGCGACGCCGGTGACACCGCGTCCTTCTACTACATCGACCTGATCGACCTGGAGCAGGTCGCGCCGGCGCTCAGCCAGCCCGCCGGGTGCACGTCGATCACCACGTACGGTGCGGTCCCCAACGACGGCATCGACGACTCCGCCGCCATCCAGCGCGCCGTCAACGACGACATGAACGGCGTCATCAGCTGCGTCTGGATCCCGGCCGGCCAGTGGCGGCAGGAGCAGAAGATCCTGTCCGTCGACCCGACCCGCGGCCAGTACAACCAGAAGGGCATCCGCAACGTCACCATCCGCGGCGCGGGCATGTGGCACTCGCAGCTCTACACGCTCACCGAGCCGCAGAACGTCGTCGGCAACATCAACCACCCCCACGAGGGCAACGTCGGCTTCGACATCGACGACAGCACGCAGATCTCCGATCTCGCGATCTTCGGCGGTACGACCAACCGCGCCAACCGCGGTCACGGTCTGAACGGCCGGTTCGGGAAGAACACGAAGATCAGCAACGTGTGGATCGAGCACGTCAACGTCGGCGCGTGGGTCGGCCGCGACTACAGCGACACCCCCGCCTACTGGAACCCGGGCGACGGTCTCGAGTTCACCGGGATGCGCATCCGCGACACGTTCGCCGACGGCATCAACTTCTCCAACGGCACGAAGAACTCCCGCGTGTTCAACTCCTCGTTCCGTACCACCGGCGACGACTCGCTCGCCGTCTGGGCCAACCCGCGGGTGAAGGACGCGGCCGTCGACATCGCCCACGACAACCACTTCACCAACAACACCGTCCAGCTGCCGTGGCGCGCCAACGGCATCGCCATCTACGGCGGCTACGGCAACGGCATCGAGAACAACCTCGTCTCCGACACCATGAACTACCCCGGCATCATGCTGGCGACCGACCACTCCCCGCAGCCCTTCAGCGGCACCACGGTCATCGCCAACAACGGCCTCTACCGGTGCGGCGGCGTCTTCTGGAACGAGGACCAGGAGTTCGGCGCGATCACGCTCTTCCCGTCGTCGCTCGACATCGTCGGCGTCACCATCCGTGACACCGACATCTTCGACTCCACGTACGACGGCATCCAGTTCAAGAACGGCGGCGGCAACATGCCGAACGTCGCGATCACCAACGTGCGCATCGACAAGTCCAACAACGGCGCGGGCATCCTCGCCATGTCCGGCGCGCGCGGCAACGCCAACCTGACGAACGTGACCATCACCAACTCCGCCGACGGCAACATCGTCAAGGAGCCCGGCTCACAGTTCGTCATCACCGGCGGCTGATCATCCGTTCCGCTGCGGCGCGGGCCCGTCCTCCTCCGGGGGCGGGCCCGCGTTGCGTTTGTGTCGGCTGGGTGACCGTCTGTCAACCGCCTGGGTCGATGGGCCGTCCGATATACGCGGCACGGCGCCGCGTCCGTCCTGGAAGGAGCCCGCAGATGCTCCGCTTCTCGTTCTTCGCTCTGACCGTCGGGGCCGTCCTGCTGCTGCCGTCCGCGGCGGTCGCGGCCACCGACCTGCCCGCACCGACCGTCACCGGCACCGCCATCGGCCCCGCCTCCGGCGCCGGCCCCGTGACCCTCATCGGGGTCCGGACCGGCCGGCACGCCGCGTACGACCGGACCGTCTTCGACTTCACCGGTGGCACTCCCGCGTACCGCGTCGAATACGGCCGGCTCGAGCACCAGGCCCGCGACGAGGCGATTCAGCTCTCAGGCCCCGCCGACCTGGTGATCGTCTTCCAGGGCCTCGCCGGCGTCCGGGACATGGCCACCCGCAACCCGCGCCTGCCGACCCTGCTGCAGATCAAGTCGGGCGGCTTCTTCGAGGGGTACGCGAGTTTCGGCCTCGGCCTCGCCGACCGGGTTGGCTTCCGCGTCCTCATCCTGCACAACCCGGAGCGGATCGCCGTTGACGTCGCCCACCAGCCGTCGCAGCCCTTCGGCACGACCACCGTCGCGCGCACCGGCACCGCCCCCGATGCCGTGGTCGCCGCGGTGCGGTCGGGCCGCCACCCTGGCTACGACCGCCTGGTCTTCGACATGGCCGGCCCCGACCTGCCGACGGTGTCCGTCTCGTACGCGTCCACCGGCCCGACGATCCGGCTCACCTTCACCGGCAACGGCTCACCCACGCAGTCGCCGCACGCGTCGTACACGGGCCCGGCCGATCACACGTTCGACCTGCCGTCCCTGCGCGCCCTGCACTTCACCATCATTGGCGCCGGCCTCATGACCGCCGACGTCACCACCGCCCACCGCAACGGCTTCCGGATCATGCTGCTCCAACACCCGACCCGCGTCGTCCTCGACGTCCGAACCTGACCGCGGCGGCCGGTGATGGCTGCCGGGGGCTCACGTTCTCCACGCCCATGATCGAAGGACGGGAACCGCCGCGCGGCTCCACGTCCTTGATCGAAGGACGGAACCGGCTGTCCGCGCGGCCAGGGCCGTCCTTGGATCACGACGGCGGGCGCAACATTCAACGCGATGGTCCCGGAGCGCCCGCTGCTCGTGATCGAAGTCGTCCGGTGGCTGTGTGGACGGCCGAGGTCGTCCTTGGATCAACCGCGACCGGGTGCTCGCTGCCAGGTCCGCCTTGGATCACGAGACGGTGGGCAACGGGCCGACGGGGGCAGGCGGGGGCAGGCAGTGGATGCGGCGCTCGGGCTGCCCCGCGTCTCGGCGCGGGCAGCGTGCCGCGCAGCGGCACATCGGGAGGGATACGGGGTGGGCGGGGCCGCCGGGCGTTCCTCTTGTCAGCGACCCTAGCACCACGCTGCAAATCGTCGGCGTGTCGTGTGAGGTCGGGATGACTGGGTGTGAAGAGAGGTGGTCAGGACGGGGGGTGCTCGACGCGGACGGAGAGGCGGGTCGTGCCGATGACGATCTCGTCGCCGGGGTTGACGGTGACGGTGGTGACCTTCTGGCCGTTGACCCGGGAGCCGTTGGCGGAGCCCAGGTCGGTCAGGGTGAGCCGGTTGCCGTCGAAGTCGAGGCGGGCGTGCTGGCGGGAGGCGCCCGTGTCGGCGAGGCGCAGGTCGGCCTGGTCGCCGCGGCCGATGACGGTGCTGCCGCGCTGGACGGCGTGGGCGTAGCCGTCGTCCGTGACGAGGCGGACGCCGCTGTCGGGGCCGCGCCGGGTGCGCTGGTCCGCGCCGGTGTACACCTGGGCGTCGACGCGGAAGAGGCCGGTCTCCAGGTTCTCGCCGCGGGACACCTCGACGAGGATGTCGCCGTAGACGGCCCAGCCCTGCTCGCCGATGTACTCGGCCTGCGACTGGGCGAGCTCGCGGGCGAGGGCGGCGGCGTACGCGGCCAGGCGCTCGTGGTCGGCGGGGGACAGGACGATCACGTAGCGGTTGGGGACCAGGATGCGGCCGCCGGGGATGCTGGTCTTCCCGGCGTTCGCCTCGGTCTGCATCGCGTTGAGGATCTCCACCGGGTGGACGACACCCTTGAACACCTTGGCGAAGGCGCCCTCGACCAGACCCTCGAGACGCTTCTCAAACCGCTGCAGTCCGCTCACGCCGACACCTCCGCTCCGCTCCGGCGTCGCCGCGAGCCACCCTGCGCCTATGGTGAGCGGGCCTGCGGCCCGCTCACGCCTCAACGGTAGCGGGCATGAACGTTTCACGACCGTCGTGGTGCCGACAAGGCCGGCGGCAAGGGTGCTGAGCTGGGGAAAGGGCCAGGTCAGAGATGTCCCGGGACATCGGTGTAACTGGCGTCACCCGGAAGGAGCACCCAGGATCGCCGGTCATGAAGGTCTTGCACAAACGTGGACTCCTCGCGGTGGGCGCCGCCACCGCCCTCGCGGTCACCGGGATCATCGTCCTGCCCGCCGTCAACGCGTCCGCGGCCAGCGGCTGCCGTGTCGCGTACACGGTGAACCAGTGGCCGGGCGGGTTCACCGGCAACATCACGATCACCAACCTCGGCGACGCCGTGAACGGCTGGACGCTCGGCTTCACGTTCCCCGACGCGGGGCAGAAGGTCGGGCAGGGCTGGTCGGCGACGTTCAGCCAGAGCGGCGCCGCGGTCACCGCCCGCAGCCTGGACTACAACGGCGGCCTGGCGACCGGCGCGTCGACGAGCATCGGCTTCAACGGTACGTGGACCGCCGCCAACCCGACGCCGGCGACGTTCACGCTCAACGGCGTGACCTGCACCGGCGGGGTCACGAACAGCCCGACGCCGTCGAAGTCCCCGTCGAGCAGCCCGTCGCCGAGCACCAGCCCGAGCACGCCGCCGCAGGGTGGCACGCCGCTCGCGGCCAACGGGCAGCTGCACGTCTGCGGCGTCAACCTCTGCAACCAGAACAACAAGGCGATCCAGCTGCGGGGCATGAGCACCCACGGCATCCAGTGGTTCGCCTCCTGCGTCACCAACGCCTCCGTGGCCGCGCTTGCCGACGACTGGAAGGCCGACCTGCTGCGGATCGCGATGTACGTGCAGGAGCAGGGCTACGAGACGAACCCGGCCGGGTTCACCAACCAGGTCAACCAGTACGTCGACCTGGCCGAGTCCAAGGGCATGTACGCGATCATCGACTTCCACACGCTGACGCCGGGTGACCCGAACTACAACCTGGACCGGGCCAAGACGTTCTTCGCCTCGGTCGCGCAGCGCAACGCGAACAAGAAGAACGTCATCTACGAGATCGCCAACGAGCCCAACAACGTGTCGTGGCAGGGGATCAAGTCCTACGCGGAGCAGGTCATCCCGGTCATCCGGGCGGCCGACCCCGACGCGGTCGTGATCGTCGGCACCCGCGGCTGGTCGTCGCTCGGCGTGTCCGACGGCACCGACGAGTCCGAGATCGTGTCGAACCCGGTGAACGCGCAGAACATCATGTACACGTTCCACTTCTACGCCGCATCGCACCTGGACAACTACCGCAACGTGGTGTCGCGGGCGGCCGGCCGGCTGCCGCTCTTCGTGACCGAGTTCGGCACGGTCACCTACACCGGCGGCGGCAACGTCGACCTCAACAGCAGCGCCGCATGGCTGGACCTGCTCGACTCGAAGAAGATCAGCTACGCGAACTGGACGTACTCGGACGCGAACGAGAGCAGCGCCGCGTTCAAGCCGGGCACCTGCTCGGCGGGCAGCTGGACGAACCCGAACCAGCTGACCACCTCCGGCGCCTTCCTCCGCGGCCGGATCCGCACCGCCGACAACTTCTGATCCACCCGCGAAACAGGGGGCGGGACGCGCGCGCGTCCCGCCCCCGACGCACGTCAGACCAGCAGGGCGAAGTCCCGCTTCACCACGCGGCCGTCCACCAGCACGGTCCGCACGTCCGACGCGGTCACGCACGAGACGACCGCGCCCGCCCGGTCGCCCCGCAGGTGGCCGAGCCCGTCCAGGAGCAGCAGGTCGGCGCGTCCGCCCGCTTCGACGGTACCGACGACGCCGGCGAGACCCACGGCCCTGGCGCCGTCGAGTGTCGCCGCGAGCAGCAGGTCCCCGGACGGCGGCACCGACGCGGAACCCGTCGCCAGCCGGGCCGTGCGCAGCGTGTCCCGCAGCGGCTCGAACAGGTCCGGCGGGTTGTTGATCACGACGTCGACGCCGAACGCGGGCCGCGCGCCGGCCTCCGCCAGCCGCCCGTACGCGGACCCGCCGTGCCCCATCACCGCCTCCACCGTCGGCGTCACCACGACGGCCGTGCCCGACTCGGCGAGCAGCTTCGCGTCGTCGGCGGTGACCGCGTTGAGGTGCACGAGCTGCAGGTGCGGGCCGAGCAGCCCCTCGTCGTGCAGCCGCCGCACGCACGGGCCGGCGACGTGCGCCGCGACCATCACGCCGAGCTCCCGGCCCCGCCTGATCGCGGCGGCGGCGGTGTCCCAGTCGCCGTACTCGGGGCCGAGGATCGACAGCGCGCCCGTGACCCGGCCGGTGGCGCGCCCGAGTGAGGCGGGGTCGCAGAACCCGACCACGGCGCGGATGCCGGACGTCTCGAACGCCTCGACCACCGCGTCGGTGTGCTCGGGGGAGTGGGTCGCGTTGCTGTAGTCGAAGACCGTGGTGACGCCCGCGTTGAGTGCCGCGCGGGCGCCGAGGAGCGTCGCCCGGCCGGCGTCGGCGGGGGACATCGCGGCCAGGGCGGCGCCGAGCACCTCCACGAAGTACCGGGACATGGGCATGTCGGCGCCGGAGCCGCGCAGCGGCGCCTGCCACACGTGCCGGTGCGCGTCGACGAACCCCGCGGTCACGGTGAGCCCCGTCGCGTCGATGACGTCACACGAGGGATCGGCCTGGGCGGCGAGCGAAGGACCGACGGCCGTGATCACGCCGCCGGTACAGAGAACGTCGGTGCCCGGCAACTCCGGACCGTTGCCGGGCACGACGTGAGCGTTCTGAATGAGCACCTGACGATGCACGTACACCTCCGAGAAAAGCTTTCATGAAAGCTATCTCGAAAGTCATGTGCTCCGCAAGGCGCGGGGTCAGGTGGCGGTGCAGGTCACCGCCGGTGCCGAGTTGGTGCCGTTCCAGGAGCCGTTGAAGCCGAAGCTCGTGGACTGCCCGGCGCCCAGCTTGCCGTTGTAGCTCACGTTCGTGGCCGTCGAGACGGCCCCGCTGGACGTGATCGCCGCGTTCCAGAACGAGGTGATCGTCTGGCCGTTGGCCCAGGTCAGGCGGACCGTCCAGCCGTTGGTCCCGGCCGCGCCGGCGGTGACGGTCACGTTGGCGCCGAAGCCGCCGCTCCACTCGCTGGTCTTGGCGTAGCTCGCCGAGCAGCCGCCCGGCGGCACCGAGACCGACGCCGACGCCGACGGTGACGTCGACGGCGACCGCGAGGCCGACGGCGACGTGGAAGGCGACCGCGACGGCGACGCGCTGTTCGAAGGCCCGGGCCCACCGGTGAAGATCACGTCACTGCAGAAGTAGTACGACTGGTCCAGGTGGCTGGCCTGCCAGATCGTGTACATGACGTGCCGGCCGGTCCGGCTCCCGGCGTTGACCTGCGCCTGGTACTGCGGCGCCGGCGCGTACCGCCCGGTGCTGTTGACCAGTTCGAGGCTCGCCCACGTCAGCGGCTGCGTGGTCGGGTCGAACCCCTGCTTGGTGATGTAGACGCGCAGGTAGTCGGCGCCGTGCTGGGCGGCGTCGGTGAGGGTCAGCGTGAAGTTGTTCGGCTTCGTCGCGGCGACCCACGCCCCGACGGTGTCCATGGAGGCGTACCGGCCGTTCTGCGTACGCCCACCGCTGCACAGCTGACCGTCGGGGATGGCGGCCTGGTGGTTGCCGGCGACGCCCTCACGGTAGAGGCCGTTCCAGTTCCACATCGTGTCCGGGTTGGCCTGCCAGGCCTGGGCGCACATCGGGTCGGTCTGGGACATGTTCGGGTTCTGGAAGTCGCTGCCCCACCTGGCCCAGCAGCCGTAGTTGCGCGACGGCGGGTCGGTGACCGAGCCGTGCGCGGCGGCGGGACTCTGCGCGACGACGACCGCGGCCACCGCGGCGGCCAGGGTGGCGACCGCGCCGATGGCGAACGGTCTCATACGGGCTGAAAGTTGCACTGGGAACTCCGTCACGTCGATGCGAGTTGCATGCATGGCGACGCCTGCGGCGCAGCTCAGATGCTGTCCGCGGCGCTGTGCGGCTCCCACCTACATGATACCCGCGCCATGGATCACCGTGAATGGACAGGTCCCCGAGCGCCCATGCGCACACGCGATCCAGCCACGGGGGAACTACAGTCTCAGCACTCGATGACGGTGACGGCCAGGCCGCCGCGGGCGGTTTCCTTGTACTTCACCGACATGTCGCGGCCGGTGTCGCGCATGGTGCGGATCGCCTTGTCGAGGGTGACCTTGTGGCTGCCGTCGCCGTTCAGGGCGAGACGGGCGGCGTTGATGGCCTTCACGCTGGCGATGGCGTTGCGTTCGATGCAGGGGATCTGGACGAGGCCGCCCACCGGGTCGCAGGTGAGGCCCAGGTTGTGCTCCAGGCCGATCTCGGCCGCGTTCTCCACCTGGGCGGGGGTGCCGCCGAGGACCTCGCACAGGCCGGCGGCGGCCATCGCGCACGCCGAGCCCACCTCGCCCTGGCAGCCTACCTCCGCGCCGGAGATGGAGGCATTGCCCTTGATGAGGATGCCGATGGCGGCGGCGGTGAGGAGGAAGCGGGCGACGCCGTCGTCGGTGGCGCCGGGGACGAAGCGCGTGTAGTAGTGCAGGACGGCGGGGATGATGCCGGCGGCGCCGTTGGTCGGGGCGGTGACGATGCGGCCGCCGGAGGCGTTCTCCTCGTTGACGGCGAGGGCGTAGAGGTTCACCCAGTCGAGGACCTTCAGCGGGTCGGCGCCGTCGGCGGAGGCCTTCAGGTCGCGGTACAGTGCCGGCGCCCGCCGCGGCACGCGCAGCCCGCCGGGCAGGACGCCGTCGCGGGAGCAGCCACGGTCGACGCACGCCTGCATGACGGACCACAGGTGCAGCAGCCCGGCCCGGGTCTCGGCGTCGGGGCGCCAGGCGCGTTCGTTGGCGTACATGACGGCGCTCACCGGCAGGTCCAGCGAGGCGCACAGGGCCAGCAGCTCGCCGCCGGTCGCGAACGGATGCGGCAGCCGCGTGGTGTCGGGCACGATGCCGGTGTCGCCGACCACGAAGCCGCCGCCGACGGAGAAGTACGTCCGCTCGAGCAGCGGCGCGCCGTCGGCGGAGAAGGCGGCGAACCGCATGCCGTTCGGGTGCTCGGGCAGCGACTTGCGCCGGTGCAGGACGACGTCGTCGTCGACGGAGAACGCGACGGCACGGCCGGTGGCGAGGCGGAGCAGGCCGGTGCGGCGGACGTCGTCGACGCGTTCGTCGGCGGTGTCGGTGTCGACGGTCGCCGGGTCCTCCCCGAGCAGGCCGAGGACGACGGCCTTCGCGGAGCCGTGGCCGTGGCCGGTGGCGCCGAGCGAGCCGAAGAGCTCCGCCCGCACCCGGGCGACCGGCAGCCCGTCCAGCGCCGACGCGAAGCGGCGGGCGGCGCGCATCGGGCCGACGGTGTGCGACGACGACGGGCCGATGCCGACGGAGTACAGGTCGAACGCGCTCAGCGCCACCGGGCTCACCCGACCAGGGCGGCGTAGGCGGCGGCGTCGAGCAGCTCGGGGGCGGCGCCCGTGAGGCGGAGCGTGAAGAGCCAGCCGCGCCGGTACGGGTCGTCGTTGACCGCTCCCGGTTCGGTGGCGATGAGCGGGTTGACCGAGACGACGACGCCGTCGGCGGGCGCGACGAGGTCGCTGACGGACTTCGTCGACTCGATCTCCCCGCACGGCTCGCCGGCGGTGACCAGCGTGCCGACCTCGGGCAGCTGCACGTAGACGATGTCGCCGAGCGCGGACGCGGCGAACGCGGTGATGCCGACGACGCCGTCGGAGAACCACTCGTGGTCACGCGTGTAGGACAGGTGCGACGGGATCGCGGACATGGCGCTCATCTCCGGCTGGTTCGACGACATGACGTTCACTTCGGCGGTGCGACGTAGAAGGGCAGTTGCACGACGGTGGCCTCGACGCTCGCGCCGCGGACGTCGACGGCGAGCCGGGTCCCGGGCTCGGCGAGGGCGGACGGCACGTACGCCATCGCGACGGGATGGCCGAGGGTCGGCGACAGCGCGCCGCTGGTGACGGTGCCGGCCACCGCGCCGGTCGCCGGGTCGAGCACCTGGTAACCGGCGCGCGGCGCCCGCCGGGATCCGGTGACGAGCCCGGCCAGGACCTCGACCGGCGCCGAGTCGCGCTGGCGGCGCAGGGCGGCGGCGCCGACGAAGTCGCGTTTGGAGAAGTCGACGAGGCGGGCGAGGCCGGCCTGCAGCGGGGTCCGCCGGACGGACAGCTCGTGCCCGTACAGCGCCATCCCCGCCTCGAGGCGCAGCGTGTCGCGGCAGGCCAGCCCCGCCGGCGTCGGGCCGCGGTCGAGCAGCGCCCGCCACACGGCGACGGCGTCATCCGGGCGGCAGTAGACCTCGAAGCCGTCCTCGCCGGTGTACCCGGTCCGCGCCAGCAGCACGTCCCGCCCGGCGAGCGGGAACGGGCGGATCGCGTAGTACCGCAGCGGCCCCGGGTCGAGGATCGACGCCGCCGAAGGCCCCTGCACGGCGATCAGCGCCCAGTCGGCGGACGTGTCGCGGACGGTGACGTGGAAGCCGTCGGCGTGCTCGCGGAGCATCGCGAAGACGACGGCGGTGTTGGCGGCGTTCGCGACCACCAGGTAGCGCCGGTCCGCGAGGCGGTAGACGACGAGGTCGTCGAGGACCCCGCCGGTGTCGTGGCACAGCATCGTGTACCGGGCGCGCCCCACCTCGATCGCCGACAGCCTGCCGACGAGCGCGTAGTCGAGGAACCGGCCCGCCTCGGCGCCGGTGACCTCGAGCTGGCCCATGTGCGACAGGTCGAACAACCCGGCGGCGCGCCGCACCGCGTGGTGCTCGGCGAGGTCCCCCTGGTAGCGCAGCGGCATGCGCCAGCCGGCGAAGGAGGTGAAGGTGGCGCCGAGATCGCGGTGCACGTCGAAGAGCGGTGTCACGGAGGCTCCCTGGGTCCGGATGCCGTCGCGGACGGCACCCCTGCTGGGTGACCTCCCCGCTCTGTCATCGGAGCCTGAGAGCTTCGCCGCCCGCGACGAGCGGGACGGTTTGCACCGTGGGCGCAGGACACGGATCGTCCTGACTTTCCAGAGTCGCCTGACCGCGGCGGTACCGATGCCTGAGAGATTCTGGGGAGAACGTTGCTCCTTCGGCGCCTCGGACTGACCGAGGGCTCTCCCGTCGCGGGTCGTGCAGCGCGATATGCGGTTGTGGTCAGGACCGTAAGTCCCGCCGCACCGCCCCGTCAAGCCCGGAAAGTGTTATGACACGAGACCGGAGGGGGTCCGCCAGAGGGTGAAGGAACAGACGGGAACGACAGTGGCACAGTCCGACGAGGTCCTCGTGGCGGCGGCCCGCGACGGTGACCGGGCCGCCGTGGAGGCCCTCGCCGCGCGCTACCTGCCGCTGGTCTACTCCGTCGTCGGCCGCGGCGCCGACCGGGACCTCGACGTCGACGACATCGTCCAGGACGCGATGGTCCGGGTCGTGACGGGGGTCTCGACGGTACGGCAGGCCGGGCGTTTCCGGTCGTGGGTGGTGACGATCGCCCTGCGGCAGCTCGCCGACGCCCGCGCGGAGGCCCGCCGGGCCAGGCTGACCCGCGGCGAGGACCAGCCGGACGGCCTGCCCGACACCGCCGACCCGTCGGCGGACTTCGTCGGCCTCGCCGTGCTGCGGCAGGTCCTGGACGTCGAGCAGCGGGGTATCGCGGAGGCGGCCCGCTGGCTGGACCCGGCGCACCGCACGGTGCTGTCGCTGTGGTGGCTGGAGGCCGGTGGTCACCTGACCCGCGCCGAGGTCGCCGACGTCCTCGACCTGCCGGCCGCGTACGCCGGGGTGCGGGTGCAGCGGATGCGCGAGCAGCTCGACGTGGCCCGTTCGGTGGTCCGTGCCCTGGACGCGTCGCCCGGCTGCCCGGCGCTGCGCGAGGTGGTGGCCGGCTGGGACGGCGAGCCGGACCCGTTGTGGCGCAAGCGGATCGCCCGGCACGTCCGCGACTGTCCACAGTGCACGGAGCGGTCCCGCCGGCTCCCGGCGGCGGAGGGCCTCCTTGCCGGCCTGCCGCTCCTGGCGCCCCCACCGAAGGCGGCCGCCGGCGGGTGGGCGCTCAAGGCCTTCGCGCTGGCCGGCGGGGCCGCGGCCCTGGCGCTCGCGCTCGTGATCGGCGTGACGGTGTGGCGGCAGCCCGACGAGCCGCGGCGGGAGGTGCCGGCCGCCCGGCCGCCCGCGACCGCCCAGGCGCCCGCGCCGTCCTCGCCCGCCGCTTCCCCGGCCGCACCGTCCCCGTCCGTGCCGCCGTTCTTCGCCACCGTGCCCGCGGTGCCGAAGGTGGCCGAGTTCGCGCCCGCGGGTGCGGTGCGCCAACAGCAGCGGGTGGCGGGCCGCGACAACGGGCAGAGCACCCGGTACGGCGACCGGTCCGTCTGGATCTTCGGCGACACCACGCTCAAGGACCCGTTCGGCTTCCTGTCCAACAGCGGCGCCGCCACGAAGGACCTCGACGCGTCCGACGGCATCGACCTCACCTCCGGCAGCCCCGTCGCCGTCGACGCGTCGAAGCCGCCGGTCGAGCTGATCGTCCGTAGCGGGACCGAGCTGGAGTACGAGCGGACCCACCCGGCCCGGTTCGCGTTCTGGCCCGGTCCTGTCGTCGCGGACCCCGCCCGAGGCCGGATCCTCGTGTTCTACGGCAAGCTGTGCCGCGCCGCCGACCCGTGCACCGGCCCCATCGGCAAGGGCCTCGGCACCGGCATCGCCGCGATCGACATGGGCACCGGCGCCGTCACCCGCCTCACCGCCGTCAACGGCCCCGCGGTCACCAGCCTCGAAGGCACCGACCCGACGATGTTCTTCCCCGACGGCGCGGGGTTCAGCTCCGCCGCCGTCACCGTCGGCGACGTGCTCTACGCGTACGGCGCCTGCACGTACCAAGGCTGCAAACTCGGCAAGGTCGGCCTCGCCGACGTGACGGACCGTCGCAAGTGGACGTTCTGGACGGGCGGCGGCTGGACGGCCGACCCCGCGGCCGGGGCGTTCACGATCGCCGCCGGCGCGGCCGGGCAGACCGTCCTCTACGCCCCGGCGCTGAAGGCGTGGATCAACACGTTCATGCCGTACGGCAGCAACGACGTCATGTTCCAGGTCGGCGGCGCCCCGTTCGGCCCGTGGTCGAAGCCGGTGAAGGCGGCGCCCGTCCCGGCGGGCGGCGACGCGGCCAACTACGCGCTGTTCGCGCATCCGGAGTACGCCCGCCAGGACGGTCTCGTGCAGTACCTGACCTACTTCAACCCCGCGAGCGGGGAGCAGCGGATCGCCCGCATCAGGTTCCAGCCGGGCCGAACGTGAGCCTGATGAGGCGCCGTTCGCCGCTGTCCGGGTGGAAGTACGACAGGTACTGGACGAGCCCGTCACGCCGCGCGTACTCGGGGTGGCCGAACAGCGCGTAGTCGGTGGCCTTCCCGCCGGCGGTCGCCATCGCCTTCACCGGCTTCGACCAGAGCCCGAACGGCACCTTGTTCGCCTGCTCGTACGCCTTCTCCGCGGCGGACCTCGGGATCAGCTCCACCGGCGCCTTCGACGCGTCGACGGTGACCGGGTTGTTCGACGTGAGGTCGATGCCGTCTCCCGCGTCGAGGTCCTTCGTGGCCGCGCCGCTGTTGGACAGGAAACCCCACGGCTCCTTGAGCGTCGTGTCGTCGAAGATCCAGACGGACCGGTCGCCGTGCCGGGTGCTCTGCCCGTTGTCGCGGCCCGCCACCCGCTGCTGCTGCCGTACCGCACCCGCCGCCACGGCCTCGCTCACCTCCGGCACCGCGGGCACGGCGGCGAAGAACGGCGGCGGTGCGTTCCCCGCGGCCGACTTCGCCGGCGCACCCCCGGACGCCCCGCGCGACGCCGCGGCGGTGCTGGACGGACTGTTCGACGGTGCGGCGCCCCCGGCGCCGGCCCCAGCGCCGGCGGACGGAGCCGTGCCGGTCTGGCTCCGGCCCTGGGTCTGGTTCTGGCCTTGGGGTCCGCACCCCGACCCGGCGAGCAGCACGACGGCCGCAACCCCGGCCGCGGACAGGTGGCGCAGGTTCACTTCATCCCCTTCGGTTCGATGGTCCGGATCCACAGACCCGCGCGCCCCACGACCCGTAACACTTCCTCCGTACCACCCTTGCCACCGCCACCCCTCGCCGCGCAGGGATGTCCATTTCCGGGATCGATCTCGCTGGTCGGTCTGGCGTGTCCCCGCGCGTCACCCTCGCGCAGACGTTGGTCAATGCCCGGAGATGTCCGATCTCCGAGATCGACGCTGTGCGATCTACCCCTCAATTGGAGATCATCTTGGGGGTGGATCGCGCAATGTCTATTGCGCAAAAGCCGCAAACGCGGGCATTGACCAATGTCTGTGTTGGGGCGCGGGGGAGGTTGGGCGGGTGGAGTGAGGTTGCTGTGGGGGAGTTGCGGGCGTCGGTGGGGGTGCCGGTATTGGTGAGCGCGGCGCGTAGGTCGGGGCGGTGGTGCAGCGGTTGCGGATCCGGGGCGTGGGCGGCTGGGCCTGAGTTGACGTCGGGGGTGTGTGGGGTGGCCGGGCCTGGGTTGCGGCTGACGCTGGGGTGTGGGGGCCGCCGGGCTGAGGTTGGGGGTGTGTGGGTGGCTGAACTTTGGTTGCGGCTGAGGTTGGGGCGGTGGTGCGAGAGTTGCGGATCGAGCGGCTGGCCTACTCTGGGGGAATTGGGCCGGGTGGGCGGGGGAAGCGGCGCAGGCTGGACGGCGGTGTGCGTCGCGTTGCGTGACGACCTGGCTGGCGAGGGCTGCGTCCGGAGACCTCGCCGCGTCCGGCTGTCCGGACGCGGCCTTGTCAGGGCAGTGTGCGGGTCGCCGGTGCCCGGGGGTTCTGATGGGCCTGCGGTCGGGTTTCTTTCGCCGGGGTTGCCGCGGTTTTTTGTGCACCATGTGAAGCCCGGGCTCGGAGCGCCGGGGGCGTAGTGGTTCCGGGTGGCGGCGCGAAAGTTTCCCGGCTGACGGTTGGCCGAACGGCGGGGCGTGGCGGTGGGGCAGGTGGACCTTACGGAGAGGTGCCTGACCGACACCGCCGGCGACGTCGTGTGGCTGGGGTCCGGGTGGTGGTGGTGGTGGCGAAACTTTCAGGCGGGGCGGCGGGCGATCGCGATCACGGACTGGCCGAACGGTGGGGTGACGAAGCGTTCGGCGAAGCGGGTCATCGGGGCGACCGTCGAGTCGTAGAACTTGACCATCATGCCGGGGCCTGGCTTCTGGCGCAGGAGGCAGGTGGAGACGTAGTAGCCGATCAGGCCGAGCGAGTTGGCGTAGTGCAGCTTCTCGATCTCCAGGTCGGCGGCGAGCAGCACCTCACGCATGGTCTTCTTGGTGTACCGGCGGACGTGGCCGGTGGCGATGTCGGCGGGGCCCATCGCGAAGGGGAACGCCGGCACCACGATGATCACGTGGCCGCCGGGGCGGACCAGGGAGCGCATGGTGCGCAGGGCGCCCAGGTGGTCCTCGATGTGCTCCAGGACGTTGTACGACACGGCGGCGCTGTGCTCGGCGGTGATGTCGCTGGGCAGCATGAGCTCGCGGATCGACACCTCGCGGTTGGCCGAGAAGCGCTCCTTGAGCGCGAGCAGCCGGTCCGGGTCGGCCTCCGTGACCGTCATGCGCGGAGCGTGCTCCAGCCACTCCGCCGCATAGTCGCCCAGGCCCGCGCTGACCTCGATCGGGTCGTCGCCCAGGTACGGCGTCGCGAACGCGACGAACCACTTGCGGTGGTTCTTCGCCATCGCGAGGCCCTCGAGCACCTCGGACTGGATGAGCTGGTCACCGAGGATCTCCGAACTGCGATCCCGATCGCCTCCAGGCGGCACGGCGTTCTCCTCGGTAGCTCGGCGATCCAACGGTCTGATCATGTTATCCGGAATTGGCGTAGTTTATCGGCGTCGATGCCGGGAGGCCAGTGCGTGCGTCACGGGCCCCTGGACAGCTATGGTCTCACCCGTGAAAACCGGCGGAAAGAACGCGCTTGTCGTCGTGAGCTACGTGGTCTTCTCCGTCGTGCTCTTCCACCATCTGTGGGCGGCACCCCAGACCCGGATGCTGGCCGACAACAACCAGGACCAGGTCTTCTTCGAGTGGGTGCTCACGCACGCCGCGCGGCTGTTCACCCATGGTGACACCCCGTTCTTCACCGACCAGCTCAACGCCCCGCTGGGCGTGAACCTGATGGCCAACACGTCCATCCTGGGCCTCGCCCTCCCGCTCGCCCCGATCACGCTGCTGTTCGGGGCGCCGGTCACGTTCGCCGTCATCAGCACGATCGCGCCGGCCGGCACCGCCATCGCCTGGTTCTTCATGCTGCTGCGCTGCGGCGTGGTCCGGACCCGGACGGCAGCCTACCTGGGAGCGCTCTTCTGCGGTTTCGGCCCCGCGATGATCTCGCAGACGACCGGTCACCCCAACATCGCCGGCCAGTTCATGATCCCTCTGATCCTGTGGGCCGTGTTCCGGATGCGCGAGCCGGGCGACACGGTCCGCAAGGGTCTCGTGCTCGCCGCGCTCGTCGTGTACCAGTGCTTCATCAACGAAGAGGTCCTGTTCCTCGCGGCGTTCGCGTTGCTGGTGTTCCTGCTGGTGTTCCTGCGGCCAAGCGAGATGCTCCCGGCCGCGCGGGCGGCACTGCCGGCGCTCGGCGTCACCGCCCTCGTGGCGGGGGTCGTCATGGCGTACCCGCTCTGGCACCAGTTCACCGGCCCGCAGGCGTACCACGGGCTGCCCGACTTCGTGCACGGCTTCAGCGCCGACCTCTACGGGTTCTCGAACTTCAGCCGCCGCTCCATCCTCGGTGACATCCCGCGCATCGAGAAGCTCGGCGGCCCGACGGAGGAGAACACGTTCTTCGGCTGGCCGCTGCTGCTGCTCCTGCCCGCCGCCGCGGCCTCCCTCTGGCGGCACCGGGGCGCCCGGGCGCTGTTCGTCACCGCGGTCGTGTTCTCGCTGCTGTCGCTCGGCCCGATCGTGCGGTACAAGGGCGAGGAGACCACCTGGCACGGCCCGTGGCGCTACCTGGTCGACCTGCCGCTGTTCGACTCGGTGGTGCCGACCCGGGTCGCGCTCGTGGTGACCCCGCTCGTGGGCGTGCTGCTGGCGATCCTCGTCGACCGGTTCGTGGTGCCGCCGCCGGTCACCCGGCCGGAGCCGGTCGAGGAGGCCGCGTTCGCCTCGGAGGCGCCGGCCACGGACGCCGTCGCGGACACCGACGGCACGGACGAGGGCAAGGCCAGAGACAAGGCCAGGGACACGTTCCAGGACGACGATGAGGAGCCGCTGCCGTACGCGGGCCGCTGGCTGTGGGCCGCCGCCCTCGCGATGGCGCTGCTGCCGCTCGTACCGACGCCGCAACCGACGAACGACCGGCCGCTGGCGCCCGTGTTCTTCAGCAGCGGCATGTGGCGCGAGCACGTGCCGGACCAGGCCACCGTCGTCGTCATCCCCGGCGGCTGGTGGGAGGGCCTCGACGCGATGCGCTGGGCCGTCGACTCGGACATCGACTTCAAGATCGCCGGCGGCTACTTCCTCGCCCCCGACCCGAACGACCCCGAGCACAAGGCCATGTTCGGCCCGACGTACCCGCCGACGTGGAGCCTGCTGGGCCAGGTCGGCAACGACGGCGTCGTGCCCCAGCTCGGCCCCGAGCACGTCGCCCAGGCCCGCACCGACCTCGCGTACTGGAAGGCGGACCGCATCATCCTCGCCGACAGCCACGGCAACAGCGACGCCGTGCGCCAGACCGCCGACCAGCTCTTCGGCCCCGGCGAGCACATCGCCGACGTGTGGGTCTGGAAGGTGCAGCACTAGGCGTCGAGCGCCTGGGTGTCGAGCGCCTGGGTGACGATCAGCTCCTCGATGCCGTAGAGGAACGTGGTCATGTCGTCGCGGGGCATGAGGGCGCTGTCGGCGGTCATGGCGAGCTCCAGGGCGCCGGGGGCGTCCTGGGCGTCCAGGGCGAACGACACGCCCCGGCGCGGCTCGTGCTCCACCGGCCAGGTGAGCGTGGTGCGGGTGAGGGCCTCGCGCAGCGGCGTCGGCGCGGGTGCGGCGAAGCCCAGCGCCGGCATCAGCCCCCGCTGGTCGTTGACGAAGCACGAGTGGTCGCAGGTGCTGTCGAGGGCGGCGACGTCACGGTCGAGGGCGAGCTTGTCGTAGTACGCGTGGCGTTGCGCGGACATGGCGGCGCCGAACGTGCGGCGCACGAGGTCCGGGAACGCGACCCGGGTGCCGGTGAGGTGGAACAGTCCTTCCTGGGCGATCGTGGTGACCCCGTCCGCCATGCCCGGCAGGAACCGGTTGTTGACGACGACCTGGAAGACGGCCTCGTCGACGCCGGTGATCCGGGTGGCGGAGGCGGCGGCCGCGGCGAGGACGACCGAGGCGGGGGTGACGGACAGGTCGGCCGCGACCCGGTCCAGCGCCAGGCCGAGCGCGGGGGAGTTGAGCACCGCGTTCGGGAACGTGGCCGCCGGCGCGGTGCCGGCCCGGGCCGGGAACATGCTCGCCGGGCCGCTGCCGAGCTTCGACAGCCACGAGCGGCGGGCAGCCGCGTCGCGCCGGCGGCCCCGGTCGGAGGTCTGGAACGCCGCCTCCTCGAGTGGCTGCAGCAGGTCCCGTTGCGGCAGCGTCCCGTGTACGAGCGTCGCGAAGTCCGCGAGGAGGTTGCGCAGACCCCATCCGTCGGAGGCGGTGTGCGACAGGAAGAACACGACGTAGCGGATACCGCCGCCGGCGTGGACGACGCCGACCCGCAGCGGCCACTCCCGGGTCGCGTCGAACGGGACGGCGAGCAGCTCGTCGCGCAGCGCGTACGCGGCCTCGGTGACCGCCTCCCCGGCGGCGAACCGGGTCACGAGCGGGATGCCGCCCGAGGCGTGCACGACCTGGTCGAGGCGGCCGTCGTCGGCCGAGCGCAGCCGCGTCCGCAGCGACTCGTGCAGCAGCACCAGCGACCGCACCGCGGCCTCGACGCGGTCCGCGGGGACCGGCGACGGCAGCGGCATGCCGCCGGAGACGTTGTACCGGGCGGCGTCGGTGCCGAGGTTGCGCACCACGTCCCAGATCGCCTGCTGCCCCCACGTGGCCGGCCCCGACCCGGCCCGCCCGCCGCTGAACGTGACCTCCGACCGCCGGTCCGCCTGGATCTCCACCACTGCCATGCCGCACTCCCACCGTGTAGCCCGCCGAATACCCGAGTGTTGTGCACCGCGGCGGCCGTGTCGACGGCGCCGCGAAGCTGTATATGCAGGGGTCCGTACGGTTCCCGGGCCGCTCACAGGCAGTACGTGCGGACCTTGACGACCGGCAGCCCCAGCGGGCCGGCGACGCTCGTGGCGTCCTGCTCGGTGGCGAAGTACACGACCGTGTAGGAGGTCGCCGGCAGGCCGCCGAGCGCCGCCGCGGACCCCACGTCGCAGCCGGTCGGCACGACCGAGGCCCGATACCCGAGCCGGCCGAGGTCGCCGGCCTTCTCGGTGACCGGTCCGCCCTCGACGCCGGCGACCACCGCCCATGCCTCGCCCCCGTTCACCGGCTTCGTGGCCCGCACCGTCGACGCCGGCGGGGCGCAGGTCGCCTTGTACGGGCACATCCGGCCGACGAGTTCCTGGGTCAGGAGCGTCTCCCACCTGTCGGCGCCGAGGCCGTCGAGCACGGCGATCGCGGTGCCGACCCGGACCACCACGAACCTGTACGGCTCCCCGGTGTGCTCACCGGCGCCGTCGCGCGGCAGCGCCACGGTGACGGTCAGCGCCTCGGCGCCGAGCGGCGGGCTCGCCACGGGCTGCAGCACCTCCGCGTCCCCGAAGCCGCTGCACTGCCGCATCCGCGGGCGGAGGTCCCGCATGACGGCCTTGGCGGCGTCCTCGTCCGCGTACACGTACAGGGACTGGGTGGCCTGGACCCGCTGCGCCTCCTTCCCGAAGAACAGCGCGAGGGACCGGCGGGCGGCCGGCGCGCCGAAGCAGCCCACGTTGTAGTCGTGGTTGTCGATGGCCTGCTCGGCGCCCGCGTTGCCCGTGTCGCCCGTGTCGCCCAGGCCGCCCGCCTCGCCCACCAGGAAGCCCGGCGGGACGCGTTCGGGGCGGTTGCCGGTCGGGGTCGGCGCCGCCGGTACCGACGCCGAAACCGCAGGCAGGATCGGCGCGGCCTGCCGGTCGGGGTCGTGCAGGACCGACCACCCGCCGGTGAGGACCGCGAGGACGGTCAGTCCGGCGACCACCACGCGCCCCGCGCGGCGGCGCCGCCCAAGGGTGGCGATCCGAGCCGCCGGCGGCGCGACCGCGGCCGCGTCGACGTGCTGCCGGAGCTTCGAGAACGCGTCGTCGACGCCGGTCATGGTTGCCTCACATCCTGCGGGTCGGCGGCCGGGTCGGCGGCTGGGTCGGCAACGGTCAGCATCGGGGCGAGCGCCTGCCGGCCGCGGGCCAGGCGCGCCTTCACCGTGTTCTCCGGCGCGCCCTCCATCCGGGCGATCTCCGCGACCGCGAACCCGCCGAGGTGGTAGAGCACGAGGGCGCGGCGCTGCGGCTCGGGCAGCCGGCGCAGCGCGGCCACGAGGTCCAGCGTCGCCGGGTCCGGCTCGGGCACCGGCGCCGGCGGGCCGTGCCGGGTCCAGCCCGCGAACGCGGTCCGGGCCCGCCGCCACCTGCTGATGACGAGGTTGTGCCCGACCCGGCCGATCCAGGCCCGCGGGTCGTCGTACGCGCTGATCCGCTGCCACCGCGACCAGGCCCGCACGTACACCTCCTGCGCCACGTCCTGCGCCTCGCCGAGGTCGCCCGTGTACGCGACGAGCTGCGCGACGAGCCCCCGGTAGGTGTCCCGGTAGAACTCCGCGAACGTGTCGGCGTCTGCCATGCCCAGGAACACGCCGCCGGCGAGCGCCCGGTTGCATACGGAAAAGCATTCGTTCCAGTGATTTTCCGCGTGCCACCGTACGGGCATGAACGACTTCGTGCGGCACCTCCAGCGGCACGACACGGCGCTGCGGGTCCCGCGCGCCGGAGCCGTGCTGTTCGACGACGAGGCGGTGCACGCCTCGGCGTACCTCGCCGACCCGCAGCGGTACGCGCTGACCGCCCTCACCCCGGGGATCCTCGCCCCGCAGCGGGCCCGTCTGCTGCTGCAGCTGCTCCTCGCCTCCCGGGCCGGGCTCGGCGACGCCGTCCGCGACACCCTCGCCCGGGTGACCCGCGTGCTGGCGCTCGGGCTGGCACCCGCCGACGTGCTGACCGTGCTGCTCGCCGTCCGGCGCCGCCGCGCCAACCACAAGCACGTCACCCGGACCGCGCTCACCGTGCTGCTCGAGCACCCGCGGGCCGCCGAGATCGTGGCCGCGCGGCGGGCCGTCGTGCAGGACTGCTTCGAGCACGCCCTCGGCCGCGGCACCGCCCGTGCCGTGCTCGACGCGGTGCGCCGTGGCTCCGCGCCGCGGCACCGCCTGCTGCGGTCCGTGCCGTCCGCCGGTGCCGTCGCGTCGCTGGTGCCGCTGGTGTACGAGCACCGCGCCGGCACTTCGCTCGTGCCGCTCCCGGCGACGGGTGGCGGTCTCGACCTGCGCACTGACCGGCCGGCGACCGTGACCGCCACCAACCGGGGCGACCTGGCGGCGACGCTCGTACACCTGCTGCGCGGCGGGCCGAGCGACGACCTGCGGCCGGCGGTCGAGCGCTACACCGACGCGGCCGTCGCCGGGCTGCCGCGCTACGAGGGCACGGTCGCGCTGGTGCTGGACGACTCGGCGTCGATGCGCGGGTACGGGGAGCGCGAGTGGGCCGTGGCGTCGCAGGTCGCCGCGCTGCGGCTGGTCCTGCAGCGGGTCTGCGCGCGGCTCGTGGTGGTGCCGGTCGGCGGTTCCTCGTCGGGCGTCTCGGCCGGCGTCTCGCCGGGCTTTTTGTCGGGCGGGTTCGGTGGGGCCACCGATCTTGCCGCCGGGGTGCTGGACGCGTTGTCCGGTGTGGATGCGCCGGACGTCGTCGTGGTCGCCTCCGACGGGTACGAGAACGTGTACCCGGGCGACCTGGCGTGGGTCACCGCGGCGCTGCCGGGTGCGGGGGTGCGCACGCCGGTCGTGTTCTGCCAGGCCACGTACGGCCCCGCCGACGACCTGACGCTGCGCCGGCCCGCACCCGCACTGCCGCAGCTGCCGTTCTGGCACACCGATGACCTGGCGCCGCTCGTACTGTGGCTGCTGTCCCATGTGGACGGTGCCGCCGCGGACCGGTGGATCGTCGCGGAGCTGCGCCGCCGTCTGTCGGTCTTCGAGTCCGTCGTGGAAGGAGGCTCGTCGTGAACCTGCCAGTCCCGGCCGGGGTGGACACCGCCGGCTACCGGCTCGGCCCGCCGCAGCGGGCGGGCGCGCTGACCATGGTGCCGGTCTTCGGGCCGTCCTACCCGGGCATCGCGCCGCCGCGCAGCGGGCTGAAGCTCAGCCGGGTCGTCACGTACGGCCAGGTCGAGCTGACCAACCCGTCGGCTTCCGGGGTGGCCGTCGTGCCGCTGCACGTCGGCTACATCCAGGACGCGGCGCAGAACCACGCCCTGTGCCGGTCGGCGTTCATCGCGGCCGGCCAGACGCTGCGCTTCGACGACGCGTGCTGCGTGCAGGAGAGCCAGGGCGGTTACCTGTCCGAGCGCGACCAGTGGTTCTTCATCCTGCCGGTCGAGCTGCGCGCGGCGGCGCTGGGGCTGCGGGGGACCAACCAGTACAGCAAGCTGTGGGGCGACATCGCGCGGTTCAACGGCCGGTACGGCCTGCCCGCCCGCGGCCACCTCGAGCAGGTGCTGACCCGCAAGCGTGCGGTGCTCACCCAGTACCAGAGCCGCCTGGAGCTGCTGGACGGCCAGCTCGGCGCCCTCTTCTTCGTCGGCGACACCCTCGCCGGCGTGGAGATCGCGCCGGACCCCGTCTACTTCGCGGAGGTCTGGATGGCGCTGGTCTGCTTCGCCTACGGCCCGGCCGCGTGGTTCGCCTCTGCCCCTGTTGCCGTTGCTGCTGGTCCTGGCGCCCCTTGCGAGGCCGGCTCGCTGGACGACATCCGGGCCGCCCTGCACCGGCGCCGGCAGTCCGTGGCGGACGAGGTGAGCGAGTGGCTGTCGCGCGCCGCATGGCAACCGGACTCGGTCGTCGAGGACGAGCGCTACCTCGACCTGCGACTGTCCACTGTGTCCGGCCCGGCCGCCGCCGGCCAGGTCGTGACGGACGGCTCCCGTCTCGTGTACGCGTCCCTGTTCGCCACGGCCCTGTAATTCGGTTGGCGCCACGACGCGGATCCGGTTGAATCACAGGTGTTGCGGGACTGCGCCAGGCCTCGCCGACAGGCCCCCCGATTCCAAGTCGGGGCACAAGTCGCTTAGAGAGCGGCCTATTTATGTCGGCACGGCGCTGGCCACACGCACCGCACCGCCTCCCAGGCGCCACTCCCGGACCTCCGGGGGTGGCGCCTTCCTGCTTCCCCCACCCCACGACTTCCGCCGCCTGTGCAACGGCCCGGAGCTGCGGGGTGGCTGCTCCGGGCCGGTGGTTGGAACTTCGGGTCGGGCGTGGGGCCGACCGCAGGGGCCTAGCGGGTGGCGTCCGACTGGTCGCGGGCGTCGCGCTGGGTGGGGACCGGGTGGTCCGAGGAGTGGCGGGCGTAGCCGTTGCCGGCGGTGGGGCGGTCGGCGTCCTGGGCCTCGTGTGCGGCGGACCTCGGCTCGAACAGGCTGCGTGGCCTGGTCTCGCCGCGGCCGTTGGGGGCGAGCGGGGCGTGCTCGCCGGAGCGGCTGTCGCCGTCGGTGTCGCTCCCGGCGCCGTTGCCGTTGAGGCCGCCGTTGCCGTTGACGCCGTTGGGGGTGCCGAGCGCCGCGTGCTCGCCGGATGCGCTGTCGCCGGCCGGGTCGGCGTCGTCGGCTTCGGTGTCCTGAGACGCGGGGTCGGCGCCGTTCGTGGGGATTCCGGCGAGCGGGCGGCCGGCGAGGGGGTGGCCGGTGCCGGTGATGGGCTGGCCGGTGAGCGGGTGGACCGCGACGGGCTGGCCGGTCAGCGGGTTCACGGCGACCGGCTGGGTCGCCGGCTGGCCGGCCACGGGCTGTGGCTGACCGGAAGGCTGACCGGAGGCGGGCTGCGGCGCGGACCCGGCCGACGGCTGGCCGCCGCCCGGCTCCTGCTCGGCCAGGCGCTGCTGCTCGGCGAGGCGCTGCTGGTCGGCGGCGCGTTCCGCGGGGGTGCGGACCGGGATCTTCGTGTACTCGCCGGTCTCGCCACCCGCGGCGGCGGCCATGACGGCGGCCGCGGCCAGGTCGGCGACCCGCTTCGCCTCACGCTGGACGCGGGCGCGGACCTCCTTGGCGTGCCGCTCCGCGCCCTCGGCGGCCGAGCGGGCCTCCTCGAGGCGGGCCATCTCCTCGGCCAGGTCCTGGCGGGTCTCCTTCAGGCGCTGCTGGAACTGCTGGACCTCACGCTCGGTGGTCGCACCCTCGCGGCGGGTCTGGGCGAGGCGCTGCTGGTTGGACTCGAGCTCGGCCTGCAGCTGGGACAGCGCCTGCCGGCGGGCCTGGATCTCGCGCTGGACGGTGGCGAGCTGGTGCTGGGCGGCGGTGTTCTGCTCGTCGCCGCGGCGGCGCAGCTCGGTGACGTGCTGCTCGGCCTCGGCCTTGACGGCGGCGCACTGCTCGTCGACGCCGGCCCGCTGGCGCACCAGCTCCTCCTCGACCGTCTCGCGGTGGTCGGCGATCTCCTTCTCGGTCGTCTCGCGGTGGTCGGCGATCTCCTTCTCGGCCTGCGCCTTCCACTGGGCCAGCTCCTGCTGGGTCTGCTTGCGGGCGGCCTCGATCTCCTGCTGGATCTTGAGGTGGGCCGCCTCCAGGAGGGCCTTCGCCTGGGCCTGGGTGTGCTTGATCTGGGCGGCGCTCTGCTCGTTGATCCTGGCGGCCTCCTGCTCGGCGCGCTGCTGCGCGGCCTCACTGTTGGCCCGGAGCCGCTCGGCGACCTCACGGATCTCGGCGAGCTCGGCCTGCGCGGCCGCGCGGCGCTCCTCGTACGCCTGCTGCTCCTCGGTGCGGCGCTGCGCCAGCTCGTCCTCGAGGTCCTGCAGGGTCTTCGCGGCCAGCTCACGGGCGTCGGCGAGGACCTTCTCGGCCTCGGCCTGGTGCTTCGTGGCCCGCTCCTGGGTGGTGCTGGTGATCTGGTTGGCCTGCTTCTCGGCGAGCGCGAGGATGTCGTCGACCATCGGCCCGAGGTGCCGGAACGAGGCCTTGTCGACCTGCGCCGGCCGGTCCCTGACCTCGTTCAGCTCCTGCTGGAGCTGCTGGCGCTGTGCCTGCATCGACCGCAGCCGGGTGTCGAGGTCCTGCCGGTCGGCGTCGATCCGCCGGCGCTCCTGCGCGAGCTGGGCCAGCTCGCGGTCCCGCTTTGCGAGGTACTGGTCGACCTGTCCCTGGTCATACCCGCGAAGCGCGACCTTGAAGGCCGGCCGCGCGCCGGAATCCTCGCGAGCCGTCGCCAGCTCTCCGCCCTGGGACATGTGCCAACCCTCCATACCATCGCGAGCGCGATCCGCCGCCACGCTACCGTCGCCTGCCCTCGGGCCAACACCCCGCCCGGCGTGTCAGTTTCGCACCACATCGGCGGCCGGAGGATCGTCCGGAAGGCCCTCGATCCTGCGCGCGTGCTCGATCATGCCGTGGATCGCCTCGAGGGTCGGCCCCGACAGCCCTGCCGCGCGCAGCGCCATGGTGCGCACCGCGTTGTCCCGCAGCGCGGCGAGCAGCTCCAGCTGCTCGTCGATGCGCCGCGCGGCCTCGTCATCGAGGAAGTATGCGGCGTTGACCCCGAAGAACTCGGCGAGTGCCTCGAGGTGCCGTTTGGTCGGGTTGTCCCGTGCTCCTTTGCGCAGCTGCCAGATGTACGTGTGGGAGATCATCACTCCGCGTGCCCGGATGGCGGCGGCGACCTCCTCGTAGCTGTACTCGCCGCGACCCGGCGGGTGGACCGTGCTGAAGAGACGGTCGAGCTTCTCCGCGAGGGTCACATGGCCTCCTGGGACGTAGACGCTTGACAATCGCACCCCTGCGATGGAAATCTCCATCATAAGCTCAGATTTATGGACGATGTCGCCCCATAAACTGAAGTTGACGTCATCCTTCCGGGTGGGACGGATCGTGGCCGGCGAAGGCAACGGGGGTGGCCACGACGCCCTGCGCGGCCGCGACGCGGTACCGCCGCGAGAGGCCGAGCAGCGCCCGGACTTCGGCGTCGACATCGGGCCCGCCGGCCGACTGGGAGGCGTTCGGCGGGCCGGGGGCCTGCCCTGCGGTGTGCACCGGAGCATGCACAGGTGCCGGCCTCTGAGCTGGTGCCGGGCCGCTGCCGGGGGGCAAGCCCGGCGCCACCGCACCGTCACCGGCCGTCACGGATCCGCCGGAGTCATCCATGGAACCGCGGGAGCGCAGGACCGCGGCCCGCAGGGCGGTGGCGTCGGCGTCGGTGTCGCCCGCGCGGCCGGTGAGGAGCCACTGGGCGTCACGGATCTCGATGATCCGGCGGTACAGGCGAAGCTCGACGCTGCGAAGAGCGACCAACTCGCCGAGGCGGCCGGGTGGGTCGCCGAGCACGACACCGGGCGCGGCGGTCGCCAGGTCCCGCCACAGCGGGCGCAGTCGCTGCAGGGCCACGTAGCGTGACGTCCAGCGCCGCAGGCCGCCCATCGCGGGCAGGGCGGCGCCGGTGCCGAAGAACAGCAGCATCATGGCCAGCAGCATCCGGGAGACGCTCTGCGCGGCGGGATGGTCGAGGGCGCGGCTGCCGGCGGCGTGGCTGATCTGGTAAATGACGCGGTTCGCCATGAACAGCAGCCCGACCACGGCGCCGGCGCTGAGCAGCCACATCCCGATCCGCAGCCGCCACGGCGCGGCACCCCGGCCGGCGGGGCGGAAGAGGACCAGCGCGCAGATCAGCCCGACGGTCAGCCCGAGCTGCGTCAGCGTGGCGTACGCGGTTACCAGCGGCGTCCCGGCCTGCTCGTAGACGAAGTCGTAGCGCTCGGGGCGGCGCGGGGCGAGCAGGAACAGCACGGTCATCGCCACGGCCGTCACGCTCAGCAGCACGTACGCGGCGCGGCGGAGCTTGGCGAAGCGGGCCGGGTCCGGGGACAGCAGCCCGACGAGGTGGACCATGCCGGCGGACGCGGCGACGGTCGCGAGGTTCTTCAACGGCACCGAGATGTCCGGCACGTGCAGCACGGTGTCGGTCGCGTACGAGATCTCCCGCCGGTTGAACGTGAACGACACCGTCGCCAGCAGCACGACGAGCCGGATGGCCTTGCCCCGCGGGGTCTGCGGCGTCGCGAACCGCCAGATCGTGAACGCCCAGAACGTGGTCAGGACCAGGATCTCGACGAAGTCGACGGCGTCACCGGCCACGGCGCTCGACCAGGAACGGCTCGGCGAGGGCGTCGTACAGGTTGCCCAGGGCGGGGTCGGCGGGCGGCCGGGCGGCGGCCGTGGTGGCGGCCCGCTCGTTGAGCATCGTGGCGATCATCTCCGCGACCTGTTCCTGTGGCGCGCTGTACGACGAGCGGTGCAGCACCCTGGCGACGGTCGCCGGGTCCAGGTCGGGCAGCAGCAGCGCGGTCACGTCATCGGGCTCCGGCTCGGGCGCGACGTGGTCGCACAGGATGTGGCCGATCTCGTGCAGGATGATGTGCTGCTGGTGCAGCCAGCCGGCGCCGGCCGCGTAGAAGACGTGGTCGGCCTTGTCGGTCGCCAGCCACAGCCCGCACGCGGTGCCGTCGACGCCCGCGGCTGGCAGCTGGTGCAGGTGCAGGTCGCGCCCGCGCGCGGCGGCCACCGACGCGCAGAACGCCCGCAGGTCGAACGGGTCCGGGACGTCGAGCCCGGCCAGCATCCGCTTGACCTGTTTCTCCAGCGTTCGCAGCCGCATCCACGCTCCAGCCGACCATCGGTGCTCATTCGGGTCTCACCATAGGCCCCCGGTCGGACCGGCAGGTGGCTCCGGCGTCCGACGTCACTTTCATTTGTTCACCTCTATTGACAGCGTTCGAGGAGTCGTCGTACGTTGCCTGCACTTACTCGGTTCAGTAAACCTTCTTCAAGGAGCCCCCGTGCGAAGAGCCTGGATCGTGGTCGCCACCGCCCTGGCGACCGCAGTGACCGCCGTCGTCGCCGTGGTAGCCCAGCCGCGGCCCCAGTCCGCCGAAGCGTTCCCCGCGTCGTCACGCAGCGCGCTGATCGGCTACCTGAGCGGGATCAGCGGGCAGTACACCGTCACCGGCCAGCACAACCGTGAACCCAACGCCGACCCGACCAAGTGGACCAGGGTCGCCCAGCAGCTCACCGGCCAGACGCCGGGCCTGTGGGGCGGCGACTTCCTGTTCCAGTCCGCCGACGTGTCGTCCCGCCAGACGATGGTCAGCGAGGCGATCCGGCAGTGGCAGGGCGGCTCGCTCGTCGCGCTGACCTGGCACATGTGCCCGCCGACCGTGGGCTCGACCTGCGGCTGGGACAGCGCCGGCGTGCTCAGTCACCTGAGCGACACCCAGTGGAGCCAGCTGGTCACCGACGGTACGTCGCTGAACACCGCCTTCAAGAACCGCCTCAACGAGGCCGTGCCCTACCTGCGGCAGCTGCAGAACGCCGGCGTGCCGGTGCTCTTCCGCCCGGTCCACGAGATGAACGAGGGCTGGTCGTGGTGGGGCGGCCGGCCGGGCGCGAACGGCAGCCGCAAGCTCTTCCAGATCGTGCACGACTATTACGCCGCCCAGGGCCTCACCAACCTCGTGTGGGTGTGGAACGTCAAGGACGTCAACATGGGCTCGATCGCCGACTACTGGCCGGGCCCGTCCTATGTGGACCTGGCGACGCTCGACATGTGGGTGAAGTACGCGCCGAGCACCTCGGACTACCAGGCGATGCTGAACATCGCCGGCGGCAAGCCGATCGCCCTCGCCGAGGTCGGCCAGGTGCCGAGCGTCGCGCTGCTGCAGGCGCAGCCGCGGTGGACGTATTTCATGGTGTGGGCGGAGTACCTCACGGACCCGGCGTACAACAACAACGCGGCCGTGCAGAACACGTACTTCAACAGCCGGGTCCTGGTCCGGGGCGAGTTCACCGTGCCCGGCTCCGGCGGCGGGGGCGGCTCGGGGACCGGCCAGATCACCGGCCTCGCCGGCAAGTGCCTCGACGTGGCCGCGGCCGGCACCGCCAACGGCACCAAGGTCCAGCTGTACACGTGCAACGGCACCGGCGCGCAGCAGTGGACGGTCGGGACCGACGGCACGATCCGGGCCCTCGGCAAGTGCCTCGACGTCGCCGGCGGCACCAACGCGGACGGCACGAAGGTCCAGCTCTGGGACTGCGTCGGCAACGACCACCAGCGGTGGAGCCGGGTGGGGCAGACCCTGGTCAACCCGGCGACCGGCCGGTGCCTGGACGCGACGGGGCAGTCCAGCGCCGACGGCACCCAGATCCAGATCTGGACCTGCAACGGCCAGACCAACCAGCGATGGACCCTGCCGGCGTGATTTTGCCGGTGTACCGTCCCCGCGGTCGCTCAGGCGGCGGCGGGGGCGGTGCTGTCCCGGACGGCCAGGGTGGGGTTGGTGTACCGGACGCTGCGCGGCGGCCGCCCGTCGACGCACTCCAGCAGGAGCCTGGCCGCGCGGGCACCGTAGTCGGCGATGTTGCGGCGCAGGACGGTCAGTGCCGGGTGGACCACCTCGCACAGCGGCGAGTCCTCCCACGCGAGCATCGACACCTCGTGCGGCACGCGGACACCCATCTCCGCCGCGACGCCGAGCCCGGCAAGCGCCATCACGTCGCTGTCGTAGACGATCGCGGTCGGCCGCTGCTTGCCGCTGAGGATCCGCCGGGTCGCCTGCGCGGCGGCGTCGCCCGTGTAGTCCGCGGCGACCACCGTCACCGTCATGGCGGTGCCCCTGGTCGTCGCCGCGATCGCGTCGGTACGCGCCTGCGTGTGCAACATGTCCGGCGGCCCGCTGACCCGCGTGACCCGCCGGTGCCCGAGCGACGCGAGGTACCCGACGACCTTCCCGGCCGAGGCCGCCTCGTCGGTCCACAGGTTGGCCAGGCCCGGGATCTCCCCGGTGCCGCCGACCACCACCGCCGGCAGGTCGAGCGCGAGCACGGCCGGCACCCGCGGGTCGTCGCGCTGCAGGTCGCACAGCACCACCCCGTCGACCCGCCGCTCGGCGTGCCACCTGCGGTGGACGGCGATCTCCTCCTCGGCGTTCGCCACGAACTGCAGGGCCAGCCCGAACCCGCGCGCCGACAGCTCCACCTGGATGCCGCTGATCAGCTGCCGCCGGAACACCTCGATGCTGAACGCCGCCGACGTACGCCGCAGCGTCAGCCCCACCGCGTCGGACGACGCCCCGTGCATCGCCACCGCCGGCCGGTGCACCGCGAACCCGAGCTCCGCCGCCACGTCCTGGATCTGCCTGCGCAGGTCCTCGGACACCCCGGGCCGCCCGTTCAGCGCATACGACACCGCGACCCTCGACACCCCGACACGCTGAGCGATGTCACTCATCGTCGGCCGCCGCCCCATCCGCAGCATCCTAGCCGCTCCCACCCTCACGACCCATGATCCGGTAAACCTTGTGTACCCAGGGGTGCACAAGGTCTTCCGGATCATGGGGCAGTGGCAGCCCTCGCTTGCCGGGCTGGTTGGTGCCCGGGGTCGTTTCTCATGATCCGGAAGAGTTTTTGTCGCCCTGGCGACCAGAAGTCTTCCGGATCATGAGGTGCCCGCGCCGCCCAGCCCTCGCAATGCTGCGCGGGCGCCCTTTCCGTGATCCGGTAGACCTTGTGTAGTCAGGGGTGCACAAAGTCTTCCGGATCATGAGGTGGCCGCGGCGGCCGGCCACCGAGTGCGGCGCGCACGCGCAATCCGGCCGCGCGGAGCGCTGGCTGTGCGAGCGCAGCGAGCATTGGGGGTCCGGGGTGAGAATCCCCCGGCGGGCCCCGCCGCGGCAGCGGTGGGGAGGTGAGCTACAGCGCAGCTGAAGGCGGGAAACAGTGGGTGACAGCGCTATTGCGGAGCAACAGGCGAGCAGCTGTCGCGGAGAAGGAGGCGGGGGGTGGTGTCCTGGAAATCGGTGGCGGGGGCGCCGTCGAGGTGGGCGAGGAGGGTGCGGGCGGCGTTGGCGCCGTAGGCGAGCACGTCGCGGGCCAGGGCGCTCAGCGCCGGGTACGCCATCTCGCACAGCTGCGAGTCGTCGCCCGCGATGATGGACAGGTTGCCGGGGACGTCGAGGCCCAGCTTGCGGGCGACGTGCAGGCCCGCGGTCGCCATGATGTCGTTGTCGTAGGTGATGGCGGTCGGCGGGCGGGCCGAGGTGAGCAGCTGCTCGGTGGCCCAGGCGCCGGCCTCCCAGGTGTAGTCGGTGTCGATGACCTCGGCGCTTTCCAGGCGGTGCCGCGTGGCGGCGGCGCGGAAGGCCAGGGTGCGGATGCGGGTGTGTTCGAGCGCCGCGAGCCCGGCCACGCGGGCGATCCGCCGGTGGCCGATGGCGGCGAGGTACGCGAGCGCCTCGGTGAGCGCGGCGGCGTCGTCGCTCCAGACGGCGGGGATCGAGGAGCCGGGGCGCGGGTGGCCGACGAGGACGGCGGGCAGCCCCATCGACGACAGCGCGGCGATCCGGGTGTCGTCGGCCCACAGGTCGGTGAGGATGGTGGCGTCGATACGGCGGGCCGCCCACAGGCCGCGCAGGGCCTCGATCGCCCGGTCGTGGTCGGCGACGACCTGCAGGACGAGCGCGGTGCCGGTCGCCGACAGCTCGGTCTCCAGGCCGGCGATGAACTTCATGTAGAAGGGCTCGACGCCGAGGGTGGCCGCGTCGCGGGCGACGACCAGGCCGATCGCCTCGGCGCGGGACACCGACAGGCCGCGGGCGGCGGCGCTGGGTTGCCAGCCCATCTCGGCGGCGATGGCGAGGATCCGCTCGCGGGTGCGGGCGGACACGCCGGGACGGTCGTTGAGCGCGAACGACACGGCCCCGATCGAGACCCCCGCGGCCTCGGCGATGTCGTTGATGGTCGGCCGTCGCGTCACCAACCCATTCTCCAACAACACGTCATTTCGTGGCTCCGGAGGTGAAGCCGTTGTAGATGAACCGCTGCAGGAACAGGAACAGCAGCAGCGTCGGCACGATGACCAGGATCGCGCCGGCGGAGATGGTCTCCCAGTGTGCCCCGAACGGGCCCTTGAAGCGGAACAGCGACGTGGAGATCGTCCCGAGGCCTTCCGACGGCATGTAGAGGAACGGGATGTAGAAGTCGTTGTAGACGAAGATGCCCTTGATGATGACGACGGTGGCGATCGCGGGGCGCAGCAGCGGCAGGATGACGCTGCGGTAGATGCGGAAGGTGGAGGCGCCGTCGAGGCGCGCCGCCTCGTCCAGCGACACGGGGATGCCGCGCATGAACTGGACGAAGATGTAGATCGCGACGATGTCGGTCCCCAGGTACAGCAGGATCGGCGCCCACCGGCTGTCGAAGGCGCCCAGCGCGTCCACGACCTGGAAGGTGGTCACCTGGGTGGTGACGCCCGGCACCAGGGTCGCGACGAGGAAGGCGCCGACGACGACCTTCTTGAAGCGGAAGGTGAAGCGGTCGATGGCGTAGGCGGCGAGGGTGCCGACGAACACGGTGCCGACGACGGAGACGACCAGGATGAGCGCGGTGTTGGCGAAGGCGGTCAGCATCCGTCCGTTGGTGAACGCGGTGGCGTAGTTGGAGAGGTTCGTCCAGTCGTGCGGCAGGGCGAGGGGGTCGCCGCCGCCCACCATCTCCTCCGGCGTCTTCAGCGAGGTGAGGAACACCGACACGAGCGGCAGCAGCACGACGACGGAGGCGACGACGAGCGAGAGATACTTGAAGGCCTTGGTCATGTCAGGTCGGTCCTCTCCTCTGGTACCAGACGCCGCTGCACCCACGTGACCAGCAGCACGATCAGGAGCAGCACGACCGCGGCCGCCGAGGCGAGCCCGAACTTGTTGAACTGGAAGGCGAGCTTCACGGTCTGGATGACGAAGGTCTTGCTGTCGCCCGCGCCGCCGGTCATCACGAACGGGATCTCGAACACCGACAGCGACCCGGACACGGCCAGGATCACGCTGAGGCTGAGGATCGGCTTGATGCCGGGCGCGACGATGTGCCGGAACACGTGCCAGCGGTTGGCGCCGTCGAGCTCGGCGGCCTCGTGCAGCTCCGGCGGGATCGCCTGGATCGCGCCGAGGAAGAGCACGAAGTTCAGCCCCAGGAAGCGCCACACGGACACCCCGCTCAGCGACACGTTGACCAGGTCGGGGTCGCCGAGCCAGAGCAGCTCGTGGTGCACGCCGAACAGCGCGAGCACCGCGTCGAGGGTCCCGCCGGGGCGGAAGAAGTACAGGAACACGAACGAGACCGCGACGCCGTTGATGAGGTACGGGAAGAACAGGATCCCCTTGAACAGGTTCCGCAGCCGCAGCTTGAAGCTGAGGATGAACGCGAAGTACATCGCGACCGCGGTCTGCACGAAGGCGGCGAGCAGGTAGTACACGCTGACGACGAAGACGCTGAACAGCTCCGGGCGGGTGAAGAGCTGCACGTAGTTGTCCACGCCGACGAACGCGGGGTCGGGGTCGAGGCCGTCCCAGTCGGTGAAGCTGTAGGTGACCATGCTGGCGACGGGGAT
Organism: Dactylosporangium sp. NPDC006015; assembly: GCF_040614215.1. Taxonomy (NCBI): domain Bacteria; kingdom Bacillati; phylum Actinomycetota; class Actinomycetes; order Micromonosporales; family Micromonosporaceae; genus Dactylosporangium; species Dactylosporangium sp. NPDC006015. The sequence continues at coordinate 5,735 of NZ_JBEXUD010000053.1, read as the reverse complement.
GTACGTGAAGACGACCAGCAGCGCGAGGGCGGGCAGCAGGTAGAGCCAGGGGAGGAGTCGGGATCTCACGGCGCTCCGAACACAGCAGAAGGGTGGCGCCGCCCGAAGGCGACGCCACGACAGACGTCAGAGGTTCTTCGCGGCCTCGGTCCACCGCTTCGACAGGTCGGCGAGGACCCCGCGCAGGTCGCCGGGTGCGGCGCCGCGGGCGGTGTCGACCAGCTTCTGCCGGTAGTCGGGCTTGCTGATGCCGACCTCGGAGGCGTTGTCGACCTTGGTGAGCTTCGCGGACTCGGCCTGCGACAGCTCGATGAACTTGACGCCGGCGGCGGTGAACGGCTGCATCGCCGGCGGCAGCGGGGCGCCCTTGACGGCGGAGATCGCCTGGTTGACGGTGGCGCTGTCGGACTTGTCGATGAACCAGTCGAACCAGGCCCGGGCGGCCGCCTTGTTCTTCGAGTGGCTGTTGATCGCGTACTGGTAGTCGGGCGCGACGACGGAGCAGAACTTGCCGTCCACCTGCTTCGGGAACGGCATGTAGCCGATGACCGACGGGTCCTTGCCGGCCTTCTTCGCCGCGTCCTGCATCTGCGCGATCGCCCACGAGCCGAGCCACATCGTCGCGACCTTGCCGGTGGCGATCTGCCCCTTCGAGTCCTCCCAGTTGGTGGTGGTCGGGTCGGCCTCGGAGAGCTTGTTCTTCACGATGTCGAACAGCAGCGTGTCGCCGGTGGCGAGGTCGGCGCCGGCGGCCCACGGGTCGCCCTTGACCAGGTTGTCGTTGGCCTTCGGGTCGCAGCTGACCGAGCCGACGACCTGCGACCAGGAGCTCAGCGGCCACCCGTCGTGGTAGTTGGTGTAGTACGGGGTGGCCGCGGTCTTCGATCTGATCGCCTGCAGCGCGGTGATGAACTCGGCGGGCGTGGTCGGCCACGTCGTGACGCCGGCCTGGGCCCAGACGTCCTTGTTGTAGACGAAGCCGTTGACGTAGGCGAAGCCGGCGACGCCGTAGACCTTGTCGCCGACCTTGGCCTTGTCGGTGAAGCTGTACTTCGCGCTCAGGTCGGCGGCGGAGCCCAGCGGCGCGAAGTACTTCGGGTAGTCGTCGGTGACGACGGTGTTGGGGATCAGCAGGACGTCACCGTAGTTCTCGGTGTTCATCCGGATCTTGACTTCGCCCTCGTAGTCGGTGACGCCCTCGAACTTGACGGTGACCTTGGGGTACAGCTGCTTGAACTGGTCGGCGTACTTCTGCATGGTGCCGTCGGTGACGAGGTCGGTGCGGTTGGTCAGCACGGTGATCTCGCCGGAGACGGCGGCGGGGTCGGTGGGGGAGACGGCGTCGGCGGACTGCTTCGGGTCGGACCCGCTGCCGCACGCCGCGAGGGAGAGGGCAAGCGCGACCGCAAGTGTTCGGCGGAACATGGGCGCTCCATTCGAGGGGTGTCTAAAGCGTTTTAGTTCGAGCGAACGCAGGATGACACCGTTGTCAGGCGAATGGGAAGAGCCCTTAACCGATCCGTGACCTGAGCGGCGTCAGCGGGGCGGGGCGGTGCTGCCGCGCGGGGTCAGGTGCGCCGGGGCGCCGTGTGCGCTGGTCACGGGCTCGCCGGCGATCGCCGCGAGGAGGGTGCGGGCGGCCAGTTCGCCGTACGCGCCGATGTCGCGGGTCAGCGCCGTCAGCGGCGGGTGTAGCAGCCGGCAGATCGGCGAGTCGTCCCATGCCACGATCGACAGCTCGGCCGGCACGGAGACGCCCAGCTCGCGGGCCGCGGTCAGCCCCGCGACGGCCATCACGTCGTTGTCGTAGAGCAGCGCGGTCGGCGGGTGCGCCCCGCCGAGCAGCTTGCGGGTCGCCCGCGCGGCCGCCTCGCCGGTGTAGTCCGCCGGGACGGTCACCGCGTCGGCGATCCCGAGCCGGGCGCACACGCCGGCGAACGCGGCCGTGCGGATCGCGGTGTGCGCCAGCTGCGGGATGCCGCCGACCCGGGCGATCCGGCGGTGCCCGAGCGCCGCCAGGTACTCCACCGCCTCCACCATGGACTGCTCGTCGTCGCTCCACACGCTGGTCAGCGACCCGCTGACGCCGGGCGGGCCGATCACGACCGCGGGCAGGCCGAGCTCCTGCAGGGTGCTCACCCGCGGGTCGCCGACGTTGACGTCGCAGACCAGCACGCCGTCGACGCGCCCCTCGCTGAACCACCGCCGGTAGAACGCCAGCTCCTCGTCGCGCCCCGGCGCCATCTGCAGCAGCAGCGCGTAGGACTGCCGCGACAGCTCCAGCTCCAGGCCGCTGATCAGCTCCATGAAGAACGGCTCGACGCCGAGGGTGCTCGGCGGCCGGCGCAGCGTCAGGCCGACGACCCGGGTCTTCGCGCCGGCCAGGGCCCGGGCGTTGCTGTCGGCGTGGAACTGCAGGCGCTCGGCGACGGCCAGGATGCGCTCCCGGGTGGCCGCGGACACGCCCGGCCGGCCGTTCAGCGCGTACGAGACGGCCCCCTTGGACACGCCCGCCTCCCGGGCGATGTCGGCGATGGTCGGTCGTTTCACCTGCAACCGCCTTTCTCGGTTCACCGATGCTAGCCGCTCGCGGCCCCTCGTTGACAGGTTGCGACGACCGCCGTTACCGTCAATCTTCACTTACTCGGTTCACTAACGCGACGAGGTTGAGCATGTACCGCGCGCTGCACGACAACTGGACGCTGTCCGGGCCCGACCATGCCGGCGTCCCCGCCACCGTGCCCGGCTGCGTGCACACCGACCTGCTGCGGGCCGGGCTGATCGACGACCCGTACGTCGACGACAACGAGCACCGGCTCGGCTGGATCGGCCGGACGGACTGGACCTACACCACCACCTTCCGGTGGGCGCCGGACGGCCACGACCGTGTCGACCTGGTCTTCGACGGCCTCGACACGGTCGCCGAGGTCGAGCTCAACGGCACCGTCCTCGGCCGGACCGCCAACATGCACCGCCGCTACCGGTTCGACGCCACGGCCCACCTGCTCGAGGGCGGCAACATCCTGCGGGTCACGTTCACCGCCCCGTACGCGTACGCCGAGGCGGAGGAGGCGCGGCTCGGCGCCCGCCCCGGGCCGTACGACGAGCCGTACCAGTTCATCCGCAAGATGGCCTGCAACTTCGGCTGGGACTGGGGGCCGACCCTCGTCACGTCCGGCATCTGGCGGCCCGTCGGCCTGCACTCGTGGTCCGGCGCGCGGCTCGCCGCCGTCCGCCCCCAGGTCCGCGCCGACGGCGTCGACGTCACGGTCGAGATCGAGCGCGCCCGCACGGCGGAAGCCGTCGCCGTCACCGCGACCATCGACGGCACCGGCGTCGAGGTCAAGGTCCCCGAGGGCGCGACCACGGCCACCCTCTCGCTCGACGTCGCCGACCCGCGGCCGTGGTGGCCGCTCGGCTACGGCGAGCAGCACCGCTACGAGCTGACCGTCACCGCCGCCGACGACACCTGGTCCCGGATGGTCGGGCTGCGCACCGTCACCATCGACCCGGACGCCTTCCGGATCGTCGTCAACGGCACCCCCGTCTTCGTCCGCGGGTTCAACTGGATCCCGGACGACTGCTTCCCCGCCCGTACCGACGCCGCGACCCTCGAAACGAGGTTCGGGCAGGCGGTCGGGGCGGGCGCCAACCTGCTGCGGGTGTGGGGCGGCGGGGTCTACGAGTCCGACGCCTTCTACGACCTCGCCGACCGGCTCGGCCTGCTCGTCTGGCAGGACTTCCCGTTCGCGTGCGCCGCCTACCCCGACGACCTCGCCGCCGAGGTGGAGGCCGAGGCCCGCGACAACGTCGAGCGCCTCATGCCGCACCCGAGCCTCGTGCTGTGGTGCGGCAACAACGAGAACATCGAGGGCTACCAGCACTGGGGCTGGCAGTCCTCGCTGGGCGACCTGACCTGGGGCGCGTCGCTCTACCACTCGGTGCTGCCGGGCGTGGTCGCCGCGCTGGACCCGGGCCGTCCGTACTGGCCGGGCAGCCCCTACTCCGGCGCGCCCGACCGCGACGTGAAGGACCCGAGCACCGGCACCGTGCACATCTGGACGGTCTGGGGCAGCGACGACTACACGCGGTATGCGGACTACACCCCACGGTTCGTGGCGGAGTTCGGGTTCCAGGGGCCGCCGGCGTACGCGACGCTGCGGGCGGCCGTCTCGGACGACCCGCTCACGCCGGACTCGCCGGGGGTGCTCCACCACCAGAAGGCCGCGGGCGGCAACGAGAAGCTGCTGCGCGGCCTGGGCGCGCACCTGCCCGCGCCGGCGACCTTCGACGACTGGCACTACCTGACGCAGCTCAACCAGGCCCGCGCCGTGTCGTTCGGGGTCCAACGGTTTCGCTCGCTCATGCCGTACTGCATGGGCACGGTCATCTGGCAGCTCAACGACTGCTGGCCGGTCACCTCCTGGGCGGCCGTCGACGGCGCCGGCCGGCGCAAGCCGCTCTGGTACGAGCTGCGCCGCGCCTACGCCCCGCGCCTGCTCACGTTCCAGGGCTCCGCGCTGGCGCTCGTCAACGACGACGCGGCACCCTGGACGGGCCCGCTGGAGCTGTCCCGGCGCTCGCTGTCCGGCGCCGTGCTCGCCTCGTCGTCCGTGCCGGTGACGGTGCCGCCACGGGCGGTCCTCGAGGTCCCGCTGCCGCCGGAGCTGTCCACGGCGGGTGACCCGCGGCGGGAGCTGGTCGTGGCCTCCGCGGGGCCGGCCCGGGCGATCCGGTTCTTCGAGGAGGACCCCGCGGTGGACTACCCGGTCGCGACGTTCACCGGTACGGTCGCCGCGGTGCCGGGCGGGTACGAGGTGACGGTCACGGCGACCACGGTCCTGCGGGAGCTGGCGCTGTTCCCCGACCGGCTCGACCCGGCCGCGGCGGTCGACGACCTGCTCGTCACGCTGCTGCCGGGGGAGTCCGCGACCTTCACCGTCACCACCGGCCTGGAACTGTCCGCGGCCGACCTGCTCAGCCACCCGGTGCTGCGCTGCGTCAACGAGGCCCGGCCGTGACCGCCGTGCTCGCCGTCGACGTCGGCGGCACGAAGTTCGCGGCGGCCGTGGTCTCCGCCGGCGGCGTCATCCAGGACCGCCTTGAGGTGCCGCTCGCCGGCCAGGACCCCACGTCGGTCCTGCGCCACCTGGTCACGGCCCTGGCGGGCGGCGGGGTGGCGGCGGTGGGCGTCGGCACCGCCGGCCCCCTCGACCGGGTCCGCGGCACCGTCAGCCCCGTCAACATCCCCGCCTGGCGCGACTTCCCGCTCACCGGCACCCTGTCCACCTGGCTCCCGGACGTCCCGGTCACCATGGCCGGCGACGCCCAGTGCGTCGCCCTCGGCGAGTGGTGGCGCGCCCCCGTCGGCGGCTCCCTGCAGGGCTCCCTGCTGGGCATCGTGGTGTCGACCGGCATCGGCGGCGGTCTCGTCATCGACGGCCGCCCGTGGCTCGGCACGACCGGCAACGCCGGCCACATCGGCCACATCACCGTCGACCCGTCCGGCGCCCCCTGCCCCTGCGGCGCCACCGGCTGCGTCGAGACCATCGCCAGCGGCCCCGCCATGGTCCGCTGGGCCCTCGCCAACGGCTGGGAACCCGGTCACGCCGCCGACGCGCGGGCGCTCGCCGGGGACGTCGGGTGCCGGGCCAGTCACGTGTGCCGTTCGAGTGGACGATCAACCCCTACCGCGGGTGCTCGCACGCGTGTGTCTACTGCCTCGCCGGCGACAC